>NZ_JCAFSQ010000005.1:0-391319 GCF_059369375.1 Stenotrophomonas sp. YJH_SMC_48-3
GGCGATTTTCTTCGACGAGGCTTCGATGGCCGACATGGTGGTCACCACCTGGCCCACCACCTCACCGCCCTGCGAGGCGACGCCATGGGCGCCGATGGCGAGCTGGTTGGCCTGGCGGGCGTGTTCGGCGTTCTGGCGCACGGTGGAGGTCAGTTCCTCCATCGAGGCTGCGGTTTCCTCCAGGTTGGCGGCCTGCTGCTCGGTACGGCGCGACAGGTCGCTGTTGCCGGACGCGATCTCGCCAGCGGCGAGGGTGATGCTGGAGGCACTGGCCTGGATCTGGCTGACGATCTGGGTCAGCTGTGCGACGGTGGTGTTGGCGTCGTCACGCATGCGCGCGAACACGCCGTTGAACTGGCCGTCCATGCGTGCGGTCAGGTCGCCGGCGGCGATCGACTGCAGCAGCTGCGAGAGCTGGCCGAGGTTGCCGTCGGCGACCTGCATCATGCTGTTGAGCTGCTCGATCATCACGCGGAAATCGTGATCGAAGCGCTGCGCGTCACCGCGCTGGCTGAAGTCGCCCGCAGCGGCGGCCGAGGCCAGGTGCTGGATCTGCGTATTGATGGCCAGCAGGCTGGCCTTGGCGGCGTCCATCGATTCGTGCAGGATCGCGCGGCTGCCGGGCAGGCGGCGGGCGTCCGGAGCAAGGTTGCCGATGGCGTACTGGTTGAGCACTTCAATGGCATCGACGATCGCATCGAGGTGTTCGAAGATCACCGTGTTGATGCCGCTGGCCAGCTGGCCGTAGACGCCCGGGAAGTCTTCCGGAATACGGTGGCTGATGTCCGGGCCGGCATGCATCTGTGCCATCAGCTGCGTCTGCTCGCTGAAACGGCGCAGCATTGCGGTCATTTCGGCCGTGGCCGTAAGCATCCTGCCGGCTTCGTCCCTGCTGGTGGCCTGGGTGCTGACGCTGAGATCGCCGCGGGCGACCGCCTGGATGGCATGCACGGCCTTGCCCAGCGGGCCGGTGACCGCGCGCGAGATGACGATGGCCAGCGCGGCGGCCACCAGCGACAGCAGGATGATGCAGCCGATGATGGCGATCATGCTGTTGCGATGGGTGGCGTTGGCGTCGGCGATCTTGCCGTCCATCTGCCCGGCGATATGGGCGCCCAGTGCCTTCATCGCAGCGAACAGGTCGCGGCGCGCCGGGCGTGACTGCTCGTCGGAGATCTGCCGCGCCAGGACGCCGTCACCGGCGGTCACGGCGTCGCGCATCGCCTTGTTGGCGGCGAAGTAGCGATCCAGTTGCGCGCTGGCTGCGCGATACAGTTCACGCTCCTTGTCCAGCGCCGGCAGCGCCGCGTACGCCGCCAGTTCGTCATGTACGGCCTTGGCGGTGTCGTCCATGCGCTTGTTGTAGTCGGTCACCTTTTCCGGCTGGTCGAGCATGCTCAGCTGGGCCAGTTCGTAGGTGCGGAACTCCCCGAGCTGCGAGCGCGCCTCGCCCAGGTGCTGGACCGAGGGGATATCGTTGCCAGCCATGTCGCGTAGCTGCGCGTTGGCTTCGCTCAGTCGCAGCAGGGCGAACGCGCCGAGGATCAGGGTCATCAACGTGGTGAGGGTGAACCCCACAGCCAGCTTGCGGGCGATGGGCAGATCTTGGAACCACTTCATGCAGGGTGCTCCAGGTGGGCAGAGTGCCGGCGTCTGTGCGCCGGTTTGGGGGTGGTTGCAGAGCGAACGGTGGTTCCCGGTGGGGTTCGGTGACGGCCGTCAATGCGAAATAGCGGCGCAGTCTCGATGGACTTTATGGACGCAGATCACATTCGGATGCGTAGGGAGGGCAGCATGGAAGCGTTGCAGCGACGCGGTTTTCGATTGGATGAAGTGGTTGCGACAGCAACTAGCGTGCCGACGGAGTTCACGATTTGGTTTCGGGGTGCCGTCCCGCAGTCAGATTCCGTTCCTGCGGAAGGGAATCTGACCCCCCCTGGCAGACCGAACACAAACGAAAACCGCCGCCCCGAGGGGCGGCGGTCCATGGTTCGCATGCAGCGTGGATCAGGCCGCCTGCGGCATCCGCAGCGAGCGCACCAACCCACCGATGTCGACGATCAGCGCGACCCGGCCGTCGCCGAGGATGGTGGCGCCGGATACTCCGCCGATGCGGCGGTAGTTGTTCTCGATGTTCTTCACCACGACCTGCTGCTGGCCGACCAGTTCGTCCACCTCCAGCGCGATCTTCTGGCCATCACCTTCGACCACCACCACCAGCGATTCGCTGCCGGGTGCGCGGTTGCCGTAGCCGTAGTACTCGCTCAGCGAGAGGATCGGCAGGTACTCGCCACGCACGCGCAGCACGCGGCCCTCGCCGGCCATGCTGCGGATGTCCTCGGCCTGCGGCTGCAGCGCCTCCAGCACGTACGCCAGGGGCAGGATCAGGGTTTCGCCGGCCACCGCTACGGTCATGCCGTCGAGGATGGCCAGGGTCAGCGGCAGGCGGATCAGCGTGCGGGTGCCGGTACCGAGGCTGCTTTCGATCTGCACCTCGCCGCCCAGTGCCTGGATGTTGCGGCGGACCACGTCCATGCCGACACCACGCCCGGACAGGTCGGTGACCGCATCGGCCGTGGAGAAGCCTGGCTGGAAGATCAGGTCCCAGACCTGCGAGTCGGTCGGGTTGTCCGGCACGGCCAGGCCGCGTTCGTGAGCCTTGGCCAGGATCTTGGCGCGGTCCAGGCCACGGCCATCGTCGCTGACTTCGATGACGATATGGCCGCCCTGATGCGAGGCCGCCAGGGTGATCGTGCCGGTCTCGTCCTTGCCTGCACCGCGGCGCACGTCGGGCATTTCCAGGCCGTGGTCGATCGAGTTGCGCACCAGGTGCACCAGCGGATCGGCGATCTTCTCGATCAGGCCCTTGTCCAGCTCGGTACCTTCGCCGACGGTGCGCAGGCGCACCTGCTTGCCGAGGCGGCTGGACAGGTCGCGGACCAGGCGCGGGAAGCGACGGAACACCGCATCGACCGGCAGCATGCGCACGCCGATCACCGCTTCCTGCAGGTCGCGTGTGTTGCGTTCAAGCTGGTCCAGGCCGGCGAACAGGCTCTCGGCGTGGACCGGGTCCAGCGCGTGCGAGACCTGCTTGAGCATGGCCTGGGTGATGACCAGTTCGCCGACCAGGTTGATCAGCGCATCGACCTTGTCGACGCTGACGCGGATCGAGGTTTCCGCTTCCTGGCTGGCACCACCGCTGGCGGCAGGCGCGGCAGGTGCCGACGGCGCCGCTGCCACCGGAGCGGGGGCCGCTGCGGCCTGGGCCTGGGTGGCCAGGCTTGGCGGAGCGGCCGGACGGATGTCCAGTTCGCAGTCGTCCAGCACCCAGGCGAAGGTGTCTTCGATCTTGCTGCGCGGCACCTTGCCGACCAGGCCCAGATCCCACGCCAGGTGGGCCTCCAGCGGGTCGAGCTGGGCGAAGCCGGGCAGGCGTTCCATGCGCGCGGCGACCTGCAGCGAGCCGAGGTGTTCCAGCTCGCGGATAATGCGCAGCGGGTCGTTGCCGCTCATGAACAGCGACGGCGCCGGAGTGAAGCCGATCTGCCAGGCTTCGGGGGTATCGTCCACCTTGGCCGCTGCCGCGACCGGAGCGCTCGATGCGGCCTGGCCGGAGAGAACGGCTTCCAGGCGCGCCTTCACTGCGGCGACAGCGGCGGGGTCGGCAGCCTGGCCGTGTTCGGCTTCGCGCAGCAGGGCGCGAAGCACGTCCACCGAAGACAGCATGGCGTCGACGGCATGGCCTTCCAGCGCCCGCTTGCCGGCACGCAGCTCATCGAGCAGCGTTTCCAGCACGTGGGTCAGGCCGGCGATGGCATCGAAGCCGAAGGTGCCGGCGCCGCCCTTGATCGAGTGGGCGGCGCGGAACACCGAATTGATGATCTCCGCGTCCTGCTGCCCCGATTCCAGGGCCAGCAGGCCAGCCTCCATCGCGTCGAGGCCTTCGCGGCTCTCCTCGAAGAAGGTGGCGTGGAAGCGTTGCAGGTCCATGCTCATGGCAGTGGCGGTCCGGAAGCGAAGAAGGGGAGCGGTGCGGGGCGATCAGCCCAGCACTTTCTGCACGGTGGCGACCAGCTGTTCCGGATTGAACGGCTTGACCAGCCAGCCGGTGGCACCGGCGGCCTTGCCTTCGGACTTCTTGTCGGCGGCCGATTCGGTGGTCAGCATCAGCAGCGGGGTGAACTTGTAGTCCGGCAGCTGGCGCAGTTCGCGGATCAGCGCGATGCCGTCCATGTTCGGCATGTTGACGTCGGTGACCACCGCATTGAAGCGCTGGCCCTTGGCGCGACCGAGCGCGACCGCGCCGTCTTCGGCTTCTTCGACGGCAAAACCGGCCGAGGTGAGGGCGAAGGAAACCATCTGGCGCATCGACGCCGAATCGTCCACCACCAAGATACGTGCGCTCATGCAGCGTTCTCCACAGATTTCAGGTTGTCATGGGTTGCGTCCAGGCCCAGGGCCTGGGTGACGCCCAGCAGGCGCGCGGCGTCACGGAAGGTTGCGGTGCAACCGTGGAAGCCGGTGCCCAGGCCTGCCTCGCGGCGGGCCTGCACGAATGCACACAGCACCTGCACGGCGGCCGTGTGGATGCGGGCGACCTGGCTTGCATCCAGGGTCAGCTCGCCTGCCTGCGCCACCAGCGGGGCGAGGCGGTTCTTGAGCTCGGTGCTGCTCTCGATGCCGAGATCCCCACCCAGTTCGACAGTGCTCATCGTTGCTCCGGACAAACGGTTCCGTGATCCATAACGGCACCCCGGCAGGGTTCTTTAGGGGAATCGACGCGGTGCGCCGATGCGGTGTTGTTCGGGGACGGGAGATGCCAATGCTGCGCATCGGCACCTGCAGTCCCCGACAGGCACCGCGTCGGCGCAAAGCGCCGACTCAACTCAACAGCCGTGTGGCGTCGAGCAGGATCATCGGACGCTGGCTGACCCGGGCGACGCCACGGAACAGGTCGTTGGAAATCTGGCAGATGCGCGCGGTATCAGGCGGCTCGATCTGCGAGTCGGTAAGGTTGGCGACATCTTCCACCGCCGACACGCGCAGGCCGATGGTTTCGCCGTCTTCCTCCAGCACCACGATGCGGGTCTGCGAATCGTCTTCGGCAGCGGCCGCACCCAGGTGCAGGCCGAGATCCATCACCGGTACCACCTGGCCCCGAAGGTTCATGATGCCGAGCATCGCTGGTGCGGTGCCGCGCAATGGCAGCAGGGGAACTGGCAGCACCACTTCCTGCACCTTCAGCAGTTCCAGCGCATAAGCCTGGGTGCCGCAACGCAGGCGCAGCCAGCGCGAGGTGCGCTCGCCGGCGCGGCGGTTCTGCGGATGCGGGCTGCTGGCGGGCTGGAGAGCCTGTGCCTGCAGTTCCTGCCAGGTGCCGGGACGGTTGGTGGCCGGGGCATCCACGGCAACGCGGGGCGGCGGCGCGACGGCAGCGGGCGCAGCCGGGGCAGGCGCGGGTGCAGGGCGCGGCGCCGGGGGCGCTACCACGGCCGGGGGCGGCGTGGGGACATCCGCGCCGCCGGCAGCGGCCTCGAACGCAGCCTGCAGGCCGGGGCTGTCAGTGTGGGCGAGGTGATGGCTGTCGGCCGCGTCGGTCTCGTAGATCACTTCGTCGGGCAGGTCGTCCCAGGTGGGCTCCGGGCCGGCCTTGGCCGGGGCCGTCTCGTGGATCACCTCGTCAGGCAGATCATCCCAGGTCGGTTCCCGCTCGGGAGCGGCGACCGGCATTGCGGCGGCCTCGAAGGCGGCTTCGAGCGCGGCGTTGTCCGCGGCAGGCGCCGCGGCGACGGTGTCGGTCTCGTAGATCACCTCGGCCGGCAGGTCATCCCAGGTCGGCTCATGTTCCGGTTGCGATATGCTGGCCGGGGCCGGGGCCGGGGCCGGGGCGACGCTGTCCGGCGTTGGAAGCACGACGGCCGGAGCGATCGCTTCGCCCAGCAGTTCGTCCAGATAGTCGTCCAGTACGCCGGTGCTGTTCATGCGGCCTGCTCCAGGGCGCGGGCATCCTCACCGAGGATCCAGTTCAGTGCGCGGCGATAGGCGGCCAGGCCGCGGCCCGGGTACTCCTCACCAACGCTGGGCAGGGTCAGGCCTGCGGCATTGCTGATGCGGGTGTCGATCGGAATGGCGTCTTCCCACACGCGGGTGCCATGACGATCCTGCATGGTGCGCAGCGACTCGTTGCCGGCGCGGGTGCGGCGGTCGAACAGGGTCGGCAGGATCGAGATCGGCAGCGGGCGGCGGCGCGAGCGCTCGACCATCTCGCCGGTGCGGACCATGCCGTCCAGGCCATGCAGGGCCAGCGGCTCGGCCTGGGTGGGGATGATCAGGCGGTCGGCAGCGGCCAGCGCGTTGATCATCAACAGGCCAAGGGTGGGGGCACAGTCCAGCAGGATGTAGTCGTGCTGGCCCTGGTGGCGCGCCAGTGCGTTCTGCAGGGCCAGGCCGAGGCCGGGCTGGTTGGCGCTGCGGCGCTCCAGCGTGGCCAGCGCCGACTGCGCGCAGACATAGTCCAGGCCTTGGATGCTGCTGGCATGGCACAGGCTGGAAAGATCGGCCGGCGGAGCGCCGAACAGTTCCAGCACGCCGGCCGGCGGCGGATCCACCGGTACGCCGAAGGCGCGGCTGAGCGAGGCGTGCGGATCGAGATCGATCAGCAGCACGCGATGGCCCAGCGCGGCCAGGCCGCGGCCGAGGGCGAGGGTGGTGGTGGTCTTGCCGACTCCGCCCTTCTGGTTGGCGATTGCCCAGATGCGCATCGGTTTACTCCTTCATTGCCGGGGGAACGGCGGCGCCGACGCGGCTGCCAGCCGGCACCGGCGGCAACTTCACCGGTGCGATGGGGGAGGTGGGGGCGCTGGCCGGAGTTGCGGCGGCTTGTTCGGTGGTGCTGTTGTCGACGGCGCCGGTGGCCGCATTGAGGCGCTGGCCGAGCGGATCCACCGAATGCGAGGTGTCGGCCAGGATGATGACCATCACCCGGCGGTTGCGGTTGCGCCCCTGCGCGCTGTCGTTCTCTTCGCGCGGACGGAACTGGCCATAGCCGACCATCGCCAGCCGCGACGGCTGCACGCCCTGGTCGGCGAACAGATGCACCACGCTGGCGGCGCGTCCGGCCGACAGTTCCCAGTTCGAAGGGAAGGTGGCGGTGGCGATCGGCACGTTGTCGGTGTGGCCTTCCACGCGCACGCTGTTGGGCACGTCACGCAGCACCTCGGCGAGGCTGGCCAGCGTCTGCCGTGCATGCACGTCCAGCGCGGCCGAGCCGGTGGGGAACAGGATGTCGCTGTTGATCTCCACTTCAATCCACAACTCGGTGCGGCGCACGCTGATCATGCCGCGGTCGATCAGCGGCGCCAATGCAGCGGTGAGGCGGTCGGCGATGCTGTTGAGCTGGCGCTCGGCACGGGCGATCTGTTCCTGGTTGTGCACGGAGACCGGCATGCGCATCTGCGAGGCCATCGACGGCAGCAGGGTCGGGTCGTGCGACGGCGCCGGCGCGGAGGGGCCGATCTTGGTGCCGGACTTGATCACCGAAGGGCTGTCCCAGCCGCCACCCTGCACCTGCTTGTTCCCCACCTGCACCGGGTTGATGGTGCGCGGTGCGCCACCGAAGGCATCGGTGAGCGCGTCGGCCATGATCCGGTACTTGCCCTCGTTGACCGAGGAGATCGCGTACATGACCACGAAGAAGGCGAGCAGCAGCGTCATCAGGTCGGCATAGGGGATCGCCCATGCTTCATGGTTGGCGTGCTCTTCGTGGTGCTTGCGGCGGGCCATGTCAGTGCAGGAAGCCGGAAAGGTTGGTTTCGATGTTGCGCGGGTTCTCGCCCTGGGCGATCGAGATCAGCCCTTCAATGACCATTTCGCGGTCGCGGGTGTTGTGCGAGATCACACTCTTGAGCTTGGCAGCCACCGGCAGGAACAGCAGGTTGGCCGAGGCGATGCCGTAGATGGTGGCGGTGAACGCGGCGGCGATGCCGTGGCCGAGCTTGCTCGGGTCGGCCAGGTTCTTCATCACCGCGATCAGGCCGAGCACGGCGCCGATGATGCCGAGGGTCGGGGCGTAGATGCCCATCGCTTCGAAGACCTTGGCGCCGGCCTGGTCCTGGTGTTCCTGGCTGCCCAGTTCGATTTCCAGCATGTGCCGCATCGATTCGGGCTCGACGCCGTCCACCAGAAGCTGCAGGCCCTTGCGCAGGAACGGGTCCTGCTGCGCTTCCACCTGCGATTCCAGACCCAGCAGGCCCTGGCGGCGGGCGATGTTGCTCCACTCGACGATCTGCTGGATCAGTTCGCGGCGATCACTGTGTGGCGGGCGTACGACCCAGCGCACGATCTTGAACGCATGCTTGAACACCGCCGGCGAGGTATGCAGCAGGATCGCGGCGACGGTGCCGACGATGACGATCACGAACGCCGCAGGCGACCACAACGACGCCAGGCCGGCGCCCTTGAGGATGCTGCCGCCGACCAGCGAGGCCAGGGCGAGAAAGAGTCCAATGAGGCTGAGTCTATCCATGGTTCCGGTATCGGCGTGTATGAATGGGACTTGAGACACCGGTAGATCGCGTACAGACGGTAGTCACAGTTTTTCGGGTCGCCGGGCATGGCCCTGGCGGGGTTCAACGCAGCCCGTCCACGTCCAGGATCAGGGCCATGCGACCATCGCCGATCAAGGTTGCACCGGCATAACCGCGCAGGCCGCGCAGGGCCTTCGGCAGTGGCTTGATGACCACTTCCTCACGCCCGCGCACCTGGTCCACGACCAGCCCGAAGCGGGCTTCGCCGGCCTGCAGCACCACGATGGTCAGCAGGGTTGACGCGGCCGGTGTCACATCCAGCCACTGGCGCAGGTCGACCAGCGGCAGGGTGTGCGAGCGGCGATCAAGCACGGCGCGGCCATCGAACCAGCCCAGCGAGGTGCGCGGCGCGTGCAGCACTTCCATCACGCGTGCCAGGGGTAGTGCGTAGACGTCCTCGCCGGCCTGCACCAGCAGGGTCGGCAGGATCGCCAGGGTGAGCGGCACGCGGATCAGGAAGCGGCTGCCACGACCCAGTTCCGACTGGATCTGGATCTGGCCGCTCAGTTCGCGGATGCGCGACTGCACCACGTCCATGCCTACGCCACGGCCGGAGATGTCGGTGACCTGCTGCTTGGTCGAGAAGCCCGGCAGGAACACCAGGTGCAGGCACTCCTCGCTGCTCAGGCGGGCAGCGGCCTCCGGATCGATCAGGCCTTTCTCACGCGCCTTGGCGCGCAGCTTCTCCGGGTCGATGCCGGCGCCATCGTCCTGCACCTCGATGCTGACGTAGTCGCCTTCCTGCTGCGCCGACAGGCGTACATGGCCCATCCGCGGCTTGCCTTGTGCTTCGCGCAGGTCGGGCATTTCCACGCCATGGTCGATGGCGTTGCGGACCAGGTGCACCAGCGGGTCGGCCAGGGCCTCGACCAGGTTGCGGTCGAGCTCGGTCTCGGCACCGATCAGCTCCAGGTCCACTTCCTTCTTCAGCGAGCGGGCAACGTCGCGGGCGACCTTGGGGAACCGCGAGAACACCTTGCCCACCGGCTGCATGCGGGTGCGCATCACCGCCGATTGCAGGCGCGCGGTGGCGATATCCAGCGTCGACACGGCGCGGTCCAGCTCTTCATCGCGCAGGCGTGCACGCAGGGTCTTGAGCCGATTGCGCGACAGCACCAGTTCGCCGATCAGGTTGACGATCGCGTCCAGGCGTTTGGTATCAACGCGCACCGTGTGTTCGGCCTCGGCCAGCGGCTTGGCCGCCGGCTTGGCCACGGGTGCCGGTGCAGCGACCGGGCGCGGCGCGGGCGCCGGCGCCGGTGCCAGGACTGCAGCAGGCTTGGCACCCGGTGCGGCGCCACCGTGCAACTGGTCGAGCAGGGCTTCGAACTCGTCCTCGCTGATCAGGCCGTCGTCGGCTTTTTTTGCCGGCGCGATCGCAGTCGGAGCATTGCCACCGTGCAGCTGGTCGAGCAGCGCCTCGAATTCGTCGTCGGTGATCAGGTCGCTGCCCCCCGCGGCGGGTGCTGCGGCGGCGGCGGGCGCAGCCACGGCACCCCCGTGCACGTCGAACTGGGCGATCAGGTCCGGCGGCGCATAGCCCGGCTCGGTGCCGGACGACACGGCGTCCAGCATCGACTGCAGGTAATCCAGTGATTGCTGGGCCGCGTCGAAGTGGTGGGCCTGCAGCACGGCCTGGCCGGCGCGCGCCGCGCCCAGCGCCTCCTCAGCGGCGTGGCACAGCTCGACCATGGCAGTGACGCCGAGGAAGCCGGCGCCGCCCTTGAGCGTGTGGTAGCCGCGGAACACCGCATTGAGCTGGTCGCTGTCCTGCGGTGCCTGCTCCAGCGACACCAGCTGTTCGCCGAGGCGGTCCAGGATCTCCTGCGCCTCGATGATGAAATCGGCAGTGATGTCGTCGGATACCGCGCTCATGCTTACAGCCCCAGATCCGACAACAGGTCGTCGGCGTCGTTCTGCGAGACCGCGTGGCGGTCCAGTCCCTTCAGTGCCGGCCCGGCCAGTGCCGGGTCGGTGCGATGCTGTTCCGGCGGCAGGCCGAGTGCGCCGAAGCCCTCGTGCACGCGGCGGACGATGCCGACCACGCGACGGATGATCTGCCCGGTCAGGTCCTGGTAGCTCTGGGTCAGGGCGATCTCGGTCAGGTTGTGGCGGATGCGCTCGAGCTGCGCGTCCTGGCCTGGCTGCAGGCCTTCGGCACGCAGCTGTTCGGTCAGGCTGCGGCATTCCTCGGCCAGGTCCAGGGTACGGTGGGTGGCCTGTTCGGTCATCGCCACCACGTGGTCCAGGCGCGCGCAGGCGTCATCCAGCTCACCGGCCTCGCTGGGCACGGTCGGCAGTTCACCCAGCGCCTGTCCCAGCTCGCGGGCCAGCCGCGACAGGCCGCTCATCATCGGCTGCGTGCGCAGCGCGACCAGTCCGTCGATGCGTTGCCGCCAGGCAGCTTCGTCACCGGACTCCAGTGCGTCCAGGGCTTCCTGCAGGCGCAGGGCCAGGGCGTTCTTGTCGACCGTGGTATCCATCAGGCGCTGGCCGCCAGGCGTTCGAAGATCTTGCCGAGCTTCTCTTCCAGCGTCTGCGCGGTGAAGGGCTTGATGATGTAGCCGTTCACGCCGTTCTGGGCGGCTTCGATGATCTGTTCGCGCTTGGCTTCGGCAGTGACCATCAGCACTGGCAGGGTCTTCAGCTTGGCATCGGCGCGGATCGCCTTGAGCAGCTCGATGCCGGTCATCACCGGCATGTTCCAGTCGGTGACGACGAAATCGAACGACTGGCTCTGCAGCAGCGACAGCGCGGCATGCCCGTCCTCGGCTTCGGCGGTATTGGTGAAGCCAAGATCGCCCAGCAGGTTCTTGACGATGCGACGCATGGTCGAGAAGTCGTCGACGATCAGGATGCGCATGTTCTTGTTCAAAGCAGAGTTCCTTTGTTGTTCATTCCGGGTGGCCGGGGGCAGCCGCCTCGGGCATGTTCACTCTTCCAGGCCGGCGTCGGCCGCCTCGAAAATCTTCAATCGTCCACGCAGGCGCAGCACGGCCTGGCCGTGGATCTGGCAGACCCGCGACTCGCTCACGCCGAGCACCGCGCCGATCTCCTTCAGGTTCAGTTCCTGCTCGTAATAGAGCGAGAGCACCAGCTGTTCGCGCTCGGGCAGGTGGCCGATGGCCTTGCCCAGCTCGCGGCCGAACTCGCCGCGCTCCAGCACCTGCTGCGGCGTCGGGCCGCCCTGGGCGACGGTATCCAGCTCGCCCTGGTCCTCGATGCGTGACTCCAGGCTCAGCACCTGGCCACGCGCGGCGTCTTCCATCAGCCGCAGGTATTCGGGCAGCGGCATCTCCATCGCGGCGGCCACTTCGGTGGCGCTGGCGGCACGGCCGGTGCTCTGTTCCAGGCGGCGGATGGTGGCAGCGGCGTCGCGTGCGCGGCGATGCACCGAGCGCGGCACCCAGTCGCCACGGCGGATCTCGTCGATCATCGAACCGCGGATGCGGATCGAGGCGTAGGTCTCGAACGAGGCGCCCTGGTCGGCGTCGTAGCTGCGCGACGCTTCGATCAGCCCCATCATGCCGGCCTGGATCAGGTCGTCCACCTCCACGCTCGCCGGCAGGCGTGCGGCCAAGTGGTGGGCGATGCGCCGCACCAGGTCCGAGTGCTGGGAGATGACCTCGTTGGCCGCCGAGCGCTGGACCTCCCGGTACTGGGCTGCGCCTTTCATGCGGCCACCCCGCGCTGCTTGAGAATGCGCTCGAGGAAGAACTCGACGCCGCCACGCGGTTCGGTCGGCGCCTGCCAGCGTGCGGTGCGGCGCGCGATCTCGGTGATCGCCAGCGCGGCTGGGCTGGACGGGTAGGCCTTTACCACCGGTTGCTGGCGCTGCACCGACAGGCGCAGCCAATCATCCTGCGGCACACAGCCCAGATAGTTCAGCGAGACATCGGCGAGGAATTTCTCGCAGACCCGGGTCAGCTTTTCGTACAGCACGCGGCCCTCGTTGGGGTCGCGCACCATGTTGGCCACCACCTGGATGCGGTCCACGCCGCGCTCGCGCGACAGCACCTTGATCAGTGCGTAGGCGTCGGTGATCGAGGCCGGTTCGTCACAGACCACCACCACGGTGTCCTGCGCGGCCTGGCAGAAGGTCAGCACGCCATCGGTGATGCCGGCGGCGGTGTCCACCACCATGATGTCCAGTTCGCGTTCCAGTTCGGAGAACACGTTCACCAGGCCGACGTGCTCGGCCGGGGCCAGCTCGGCCATGTGGCGGCGACCGGACGCGGCCGGGACCACCAGCACGCCGTTCGGGCCTTCGACGATGACGTCGTCCAGCGAGCAGCGGCCGGCCACCAGGTCGGCCAGCGTAAAGGTGGGGTTCAAGCCCAGGATCACGTCGATGTTGGCCAGGCCCAGGTCGGCGTCCAGCAGCAGCGTGCGCTTGCCCATGCCCGCCAGCGCCACAGCCAGGTTGGCCGAGACGTTGGTCTTGCCCACGCCGCCCTTGCCGCCGGTCACCGCGATGGTGCGCACAGGGCCGAGCGGCTCGCTGCGGGTGGCCGACAGCGGGAAGGTCTTGGTCAGCTTGGCGTACTCACGCGACGGCATGGTTCAACTCCGGGTTGCAGGGCATATCGGCCGCTCGGCGCAAATCTTCAAGGCGAAGTACGAGATTGGCTGCACTGGCCCGGTGCAGGTCCTCCGGGACGTCCTGGCCATCGGTCACCCAGGTGATCGGCAGGGCATGGTCCACGGCCACAGACAGGGCGTTGCCGAAGCGGCCGGTCTCGTCCAGCTTGCTCAGCACCAGACCCTGCAGGTTGGCGGCGCCGAAGCGGCGGACCACCTCGTCCATGTCGCCGAAGCTGGTATTGGCCGGCAGCACCAGCAGGGTGCGCACCTGGCGGGCGGCACGCAGCCACTGCAGCTGGGCGGCCAGCGCGCGGTCGCGCGGGCCCAGCCCGGCGGTGTCGATCAGCACCAGCTTGTAGTCCTTCAGGCGTTCCAGCAGCTGGTCCAGGTCGGTGCCGCTGTTGGCCTCGTGCACCGCGATGCCGAGCTGGCGGCCGTAGCCGTAGAGCTGCTCGCGGGCGCCGATGCGGGCGGTATCGGTGGTGACCAGGGCGACGTCACGCGGCGCGTGCTTCTCGGCGAATCGCGAGGCCAGCTTGGCGATGGTGGTGGTCTTGCCGGCGCCGGTCGGGCCGACCAGGGCGATCACGCCGCCTTCTTCCAGCGGGTCGACCGGGGCGATCGGAAGCTTGCGCGAGATCAGCCCCAGCATCAGGCCGCGGCCACGATGGGCTTCGGTCTCCAGCGGGATCTGCATGGCCACGTCGCGGGCCAGGCCGGCATCGAAGCCATATTCGTCCATCAGGTCCAACGCGGTGGCGCGCACCGGGCAGCCGCGCAGGCGCTCGTCGGTGAAGCGGTTCATCTCGCGCTCGATCACCTGGCGCATGCCGGCCACTTCCTGGCGCAACTGGCGGATCTCGGCGTCGTCCTGGGCGACCACCGTCAGCACCGGAGCCGCAGCCAGGGTGGGGGCCGGCGCGGTTTCGACAATGGCATCGGCCAACGCCGGTTCGCTGGCGGCGCTGGCCGGCTGCGCGTCGGCGACGGCAGCGGTCGGCAGCGGCGGCGGCTGCACGGCCGGCGCCACGCTTTCGTGATGCGCCTCGTGCGGCGGATCGATCTGGAAGCGGGCGCGGTTGGCCGGCACGGCGGCGGCCGGTGCAACGATGGCCTCGGCGAACGGCGCGAAGATCTGTTCCGGCAGCGCCGGTTGGTTGACGGCGGCACGCGCGAGGGTGGCCGCAAAGCCTGTGCTGCCGCGGGTCGGCACGATCTCGTCGGCGCTGTCCAGGGTGCGGCCGGTGGCGCCGACCGCGGCGCGGGCGAGGGCGGCCACCGCCGAGGTGGTGGCGGCGACCGGCTCCGGTGCCGGGGTGGCGCTGCGACGGCGGGTGACGGCGGCGATCACCGCATCGGCGGCGGTGCGCGGTTTGGGCGCCGGCGGCGGCGCCACGTCGCGGCGCGAGGCTTCCAGCGCACGCTGCACGGCGCTTTCATCGTAGTTGGCGGCGGCGACGATCTCGATGCCTTCCTCGATCCGGCGGTTGGACAGGATCACGGCATCAGGACCATGTTCCTTGCGCACCAGGTTCATGGCCGAACGCATGTCGGCGGCGACGAATCGTTTGATTTTCATGCTGTGGTCACGAGGCGAAGACGGCGGAGTGGCGGCCGGGGAACTCGGGTGGTCGGTGGTCTGCACGGTGCGGGTTCCCCTTGGTATCTGTCTGTTGCGTTGGTTCGAAGGTGGTGTCTGTTTTCTGGCGCGTCGGCGGGCGGCGTCAGCTGATCGTTCCGACCAGCTTCAGGCGCTTGTCCTCCGGCACCTCGCTGTAGGCCAGGACCGACAGCGACGGAACGCTGTGGCGGACCAGGCGTGCCAGCGCGGCGCGCACCGGGCCAGGTACCAGCACGACCGCGGGCTCGTTGCGGGCTTCCTGCTTGCTGACACATTCGGCCAGGCTCTGGTGCAGTCGCTCAGCGAGTCCGGGTTCCAGCGCGGCGCCGTTGCCCTGCGTGGACTCCTGCAAGACACGTTCCAATTGCGGGTTGAGGGTGAACACCGGCAGCTCCGCCGACATTCCGGCGATCTCCTGCACGATGAAGCGGCCCAGGGCGGTGCGCACGGCGGCGGTCAGCACGGCCGGGTCCTGGCTGCTGGGGGCATGTTCGACCAGTGCCTCGGCGATCTTGCGCAGCTGGCGGATCGGAATGCGCTCGACCAGCAGGTTCTGCAGCACGCGCACCACCGCCGACAGCGGCAGCGCCTTCGGCGTCAGATCTTCGACGAGCTTGGGCGCGCTCTTGGCCAGGTTGGCCAGCAGGTGTTGCACTTCCTCATGGCCGAGCAACTCAGGTGCGTGCTCGCGGATCAGGTGCGAAAGGTGGGTGGCGACCACGGTGGCCGGGTCGACCACCGTGTAGCCCAGCGTTTCGGCCTGGGCACGCTGGTGCGGTTGGATCCAGGTGGCATCGAGGCCGAAGGCGGGGTCCTTGCCGGCGATGCCTTCCAGCGTGCCCAGCGCGCTGCCCGGGTCCAGCGCGAGCTCGCGGTCGGGGTGGATCTCGGCGGTGGCCACCGGCACGCCGTGCACCAGCACGCGGTAGCCGTTGGCGGGCAGTTCCAGGTTGTCGCGGATGTGTACCGATGGAATCAGGAAGCCGACATCCTGGGTCAGCTTGCGGCGCACGCCCTTGATGCGCGCCATCAGTTCGCCGCCCTGGTTGCTGTCCACCAGCGGAATCAGCCGGTAGCCGACCTCCAGGCCCAGCGGATCGACCGGGCGCAGTTCGTCCCAGCTCAGTTCGGCGGTGGGCGCCGGCGCGGCCGGGCGGCCGAGGGCGCTGAGCGCCGCCGGGTCCTTGCCCGTTGCGGCGGCATCGGCGGCCGGGGCCTGGGTCTTGCGGTACAGCTTCCAGGCAATGAAGCCGAGGATCGACGCCAGCGTCAGGAAAGCGACGTTGGGCATGCCCGGCACCAGGCCCACCAGGCCGATGATGCCGGCGGTGATCGCCAGCGCCCGGTACTGGCCGAACACCTGGCCGGTCATGGCCTGGGCCATGTCCTGCGAGCGCGAGGCGCGGGTGACCAGCATCGCCACCGCACTGGAGACCAGCAGCGCCGGCAGCTGGGCCACCAGGCCGTCACCGATCGACAGCAGGGTGTAGGTGGCAGCGGCTTCACCGAAGGGCATGCCATGCTGCAGCACACCCACGGCCAGGCCGCCGAGCATGTTGATGAACAGGATCAGGATGCCGGCGATGGCGTCGCCGCGGATGAACTTGCTGGCACCGTCCATCGCACCGTAGAAGTCGGCTTCCTCGCGGACTTCTTCGCGGCGCAGCTTGGCTTCTTCACGCGTCAGCAAACCGGCGTTGAGGTCGGCGTCGATCGCCATCTGCTTGCCGGGCATCGCGTCGAGGATGAAGCGCGCGGTCACTTCCGAGACCCGGCCGGCGCCCTTGGTGATCACCACGAAGTTGATGATGGTGAGGATCGCGAACACCACGATGCCCACCGCGTAGTTGCCGCCGATCACGAATTCGCCGAAGGCGGCGATGACCTTGCCCGCGGCATCGTGGCCGTTCTGGCCGTTGAGCAGGATCACGCGGGTGGAGGCCACGTTCAGCGCCAGCCGCAGCATGGTGGTGATCAGCAGCACGATCGGGAAGATGGTGAAGTCCAGCGGGCGCTTCACGTAGACCACCGCCAGCAGCACCATCAGCGAGATGGCAATGTTGAAGGTGAACAGCGCATCGAGCACCGGCGCGGCCAGCGGCACCACGACCATGGCCAGCAGGGCCAGCACGATCAGCGGCGCGCCAAGACCCTGGCGGATCATTTCCAGGGCGCGGCGGGTGTTGAAGCCGGTGGAGGGCTGGGCGCTCACGGGCGGCCTCCCTTGCCGAATTCATCCACCTGGATGTGCGGGGCGTCCGGCATCGGGCCAGTGCGCCACGCGCGCAGCTGGTAGACGTAGGACAGGACCTGGGCGACGGCCGAATACAGTCTCACGGGGATTTCCTTTCCGAGTTGGCCCTCCCGATACAAGGCGCGTGCCAAAGGTGGGGCAGAGACGATCGCGACCTTGTTGCCGTCGGCCACTTCACGGATGCGCAGGGCGGTCTCGTCCACGCCCAGGGCGACCACGGTGGGGGCGTTCATGGCGCCGCCCTCGTACTTCAGGGCCACCGCGTAGTGGGTGGGGTTGACCACCACCACGTCGGCGGTGGGTACCGCTTCCATCATCCGGCGGTTGGCCATCTGCTGCTGCAGCTGGCGGATGCGGCCCTTGACCTCGGGGCTGCCCTCGCTTTCCTTCATTTCCCGGCGCAGCTCTTCCCGGGTCATCTTCAGCTTGCGCGTCCAGTTCCAGCGCTGGTACGGCGCGTCGATGGCGGCCAGCACCAGCATCGCGCCGGCGGTGGCCAGCAGCAGGCGCAGGGTGAAGCCGAGGCCGTCGGTGATGGCCGTCTCCAGCGGGTGGTGGATCAGGCCGCGCAGGGTGTCGAAGCCGGTCCAGACCACCAGCCCGGCGGCGACGCCGACGAAGGCCACGCGCAGCAGCGATTTGGTGAACTCGGCAATGGCCTCCGGGCCGTACAGGCGCTTGAGCCCGCTCATCGGGTTCATGCGGTTGATGTCGGGCATCAACGCCTTCTGCGACCAGCGCAGGCCGCCCATCACCAGCGGGGCGACGAAGCTGGCCAGCAGGCAGACCAGCACCAGCGGCGCGATCACCAGCATGAACTGCATCAGCAGGTCGCCGAAGTGGCCGAACAGTTCCTTCGGGTTCTGCCGCAGGCTCTGTTCCGGGCTCAGCGCCTGCTTCATCCAGGCCGTGGCGCCGCGGCCGATCGAGCCGCTCATGGCCATCACCGCCAGCACGCCGGCGCCGAACACGGCGGCCGTGCCGAGCTCGCGCGAGCGCGGCAGGTTGCCCTGTTCGCGGGCGTCGCGCAGGCGTTTTTCGGTCGGTTGTTCGGTCTTTTCGCCGGCGGATTCGTTCTCGGACATCACGGGCACTGCGGCAGGGGTTGCCGGGGTGCGTGCAAGAACTGTTCCGTGATGGGGTGTTGCCTATCCACGCGCGGCGCGGATCTATTTGTAGAGCCGAGCCCATGCTCGGCTATGTTTGGATCGGGCGCGAAGAGCAGCCGAGCGCAGGCTCGGCTCTACAGGGGAGAGTTGTCGCTGGACGGTGGGCTCTGCGCCAGCTCCACCCGCGGCCGCGGCAGGTCGTGCAGCTGCATGAAGCGCGCCGCGTCGACCGGGCGGCCGAGCAGGTAGCCCTGCAGGTAGTCGCAGCCCAGGCGCTCCAGGTAGGCGCGCTGGGCGGTGGTTTCCACGCCTTCGGCGACGATGTCCATGTCCAGCGCATGGCCCAGCGCCACGATCGCCGAGACGATCACCACGTCCTCTGCACTGTGTTCCAGGTCGCGCACGAACGCATGGTCGATCTTGATCTCGGTGGCCGGCAGCCGCTTCAGGTACAGCAGGCTGGAATAGCCAGTGCCGAAGTCATCGATGGATATGCCTACGCCCAGCGCCGACAGCGCCTGCAGCAGGCGCAAGCTGGTGTCGGTATCGCGCATCACCGTGCTTTCGGTGATTTCCAGCACCAGGTGGCGCGGAGCGATGTTGTGGCGTTCGATCATCGCGCGCACATCCTGCAGCAGGTGCGGCGAACTGAACTGCACCGGCGACAGGTTCACCGACATCGACCAGCCTTCGTGACCGGCATCGTGCCAGCGCCGCAGTTGCAGGCAGGCCTGGTCCAGCGCCCAGCGCCCGATCTCGTTGATCGCGCCGCTGCGCTCGGCCAGGCGGATGAACCGATCGGGCGGAATCAGGCCATGCTCCGGATGGTGCCAGCGGATCAACGCTTCGGCACCGGCCACCTTCTGCGTGGCCACGCGGATCTTGGGCTGGTAGTGCAGGAACAGCTGCTCGCTGCCAATGGCCCGGCGCAGGTCGGCCAGCAGCCGGAACTGTTGTTCGGCGCTGTCATTCATCCAGTCGGCGAACAGCACGAAGGCGTTGCGTCCGGATTCCTTGGCCTGGTACATCGCCGCATCGGCAAACGCCATCAGCTGCCGTTCGCTGGCAGCGTGGTCGGGGCAGATTGCCACGCCGATGCTGGCGGTTACCTGCAGTTCGTTGTCCGGCAGCAACGGGCCGCTGCCCACCGCCTGCAGGATGCGCCGGGCGAGGGTGGGCAGGTCCTCGTCGTGTTCGATGCGTACCACCAGCACGAACTCGTCACCGCCCAGTCGTGCCAGCATATCGTTGGGCCGCAGCAGCTGGCGGGTGCGCTCGGCCACCGCCACCAGCAGTGCATCGCCGGCCTGGTGGCCGTAGGCATCGTTGACCTGCTTGAAGCCGTCCAGGTCCATGAACATCACGGCGAAACGGCTGCCGCCCTGCTCGGCCTCGGCCAGTGCCTGCACGATGCGACGCTGCAGCAGCAGGCGGTTGGGCAGGCGGGTGAGCGGATCATGCAGTGCGGCCTGGGTCAGTTCCTGCTGCGCATCGGTCAACGAGGTGCTCAGCATGGAGTTGCGCAGTCGCAGCAGCTGCGCCTCCACCCGCTGGTCCAGCCAGGACACCACCAGCACCACCGCGAGGATCGCCACGGACAGCACCACCACCAGCATGGCCAGCCATTCGCTCTGCAAGCCGTCGCCGACGGCTGCGCCGCAGATGCTGCCCTCCGGAAAGCGAGCAGCGGCCATGCCGGTGTAGTGCATGCCGACGAT
This sequence comes from Stenotrophomonas sp. YJH_SMC_48-3, assembly GCF_059369375.1. NCBI lineage: Bacteria > Pseudomonadati > Pseudomonadota > Gammaproteobacteria > Lysobacterales > Lysobacteraceae > Stenotrophomonas > Stenotrophomonas sp. YJH_SMC_48-3. The sequence goes on from NZ_JCAFSQ010000005.1 coordinate 19,872, forward strand.
CGCCAGGCCGAGCAGCCCCGCCGCGGCCAAGCGGTCGCCGATACGGGTGCGCTGCCCACGCAGGCGGAACGCAACATACAGGGCTGTCCACGAGGCGGCGACCGCCACCATCAGTGATAGCAGCAGCCAGCCCGGGTCGTAGTCGATGCCTGGCTGCATGCGCATTGCGGCCATGCCGACGTAGTGCATGCCGGCGATGCCGGTGCCCATCAGCAGGGCACCGCCGGCCAGCCGTGGATGCGGCAGAGTACGCAGCGAGACCAGCCACAGTGCGAATACCGACGAAGCGATCGCCAAGGCCAGCGAGAGCAGGGTGATCGGCAGGTCGTAGCCGAGCGGAATGGGCAGATCGAAGGCGAGCATGCCGATGAAGTGCATCGACCAGATGCCCAGGCCCATGGCGAAGCCACCACCGAGGCGCCACCACCAGGCCGCGGCCTTGCCGGGCGCGGTAATCGTGCGCCCGGCCATTGCCAGTGCAGTGTAGGAAGCCATCACGGCTACCAGCAGCGAGATTGCGACCAGCCACGGGTTGTACGTGCCTACCAGCATTCGTCAGTCTCCCGGACCTGCCTGTCGACGGAAACCACGGTGGGGCATGCATGAGGCAGGCCGACGCAGGGCGGCGGCCACGTGCGGCATCCCCCCGGTTGCCGCGCATTCACTCTAACGCGCAGACCCGGGGGAAGGGCAAGCAGTAAAACGTGAAATTGCGCCCCGTAGAGCCGAGCCCATGCTCGGCTGCCGCTCCTGCCGAAGACAGCCGAGCATGGGCTCGGCTCTACAGAAACAAAGGCATGGCAAGCAGTAAAACGTGATGATCAGGTCAGTGTGTGACCGCGTCCGCAGCCTGGAAGGCGGCATCGAACAGGCGCTGTACCGGCGGGCCCATTTCCCCGGCCAGCAGCGCCAGCAGGAACAGACCCAGCAGCAACGAGACCGGCAGGCCCAGCTGGATCGGATTCAGCGCCGGAGCGGCCCGGGCCAGCACGCCGAACGCCAGATTCACTGCCAGCATCGCCACCGTCAGCGGAATCGCCAGGGTCAGCGCGCCGCGTAGCACGGTCAGCAGGAAAGTCGGGGCGATGCTGAAGAACGCGTGCGGGTCCGGCAGCGGAGCGCCGATCGGCAGTGCGCGATAGCTGTCCACCAGCAGCGAGATCAGCGCCAGGTGCCCGTTGGCGGTGAAGAACAGCAGGCCGAACAGCAGATAGAACCACTGGCCGATCACGCCCGAGGTGCCGCCACGCAGTGGGTCACTCATCTGCGCGAAGGCCAGGCCGGTGCCCTGGGCAATCAGTTCGCCGGCCATCGCCCCGGCCTCGAACACCAGCCGTAGCAGGAAGCCGATGGACACGCCGATGGCCAGTTCGCGGGCGATGGTCAGGACCGTGGCGGCATCGAAGCCAGTCCAGTCCGGTACTGGCGGCAGCAGCGGCGCCAGTGCGATGGCCAGGGTGCCAGCCAGCACCACGCGCACCCGTGACGGGACGGCGCGGGTCCCGACCATCGGCATGGCCATGGCCACAGCGCCGATGCGCAGCATGGTCCACAGTACGGTGCCGATCATGCCGAAGGCCTGAAGGCCGTCGGCAGCCATCTGGGTGGCGGCGTCCATCGAAGCGCGTGTCCTAGCCGATCAGGTGCGGAATTCGCTGGAACAGCAGCGTGGTGAATTCAACCAGGTGGCCGATCAGCAGGCTGCCCAGCGCGAACAGCACCGCGGTCAGTGCCGCCGCCTTGGCGACGAAGGCGATGGTCGGTTCGTTGAGCTGGGTCGCGGCCTGCACCACGCCCACCACCACGCCCACCACCAGCACGGTGAGCAGCAGCGGGCCAGCCACCCACAACACGGTGATCAGGCCGCCACGCAGTTCAGTCAGGGCAAGTTCGGGAGACATTCGGGGGTCCATCTGCTCTTGTAGAGTCGAGCCATGCTCGACTGCGCTTTGCGCGGGATATCAAGCCGGATTGAAGCTGGCTGCCAACGTACCCACGGTCAGCACCCAGCCATCCACCAGCACGAACAGCAGGATCTTGAACGGTGCCGACACCAGCATCGGCGACAGCATCATCATGCCCATCGACATCAGCACGCTGGCCACGACCAGGTCGATGATCACGAACGGGATGAAGATCAGGAAGCCGATCTCGAAAGCGGTCTTCAGTTCGCTGGTGACGAACGATGCGACCAGTACCGGGAACGGGATCGCATCGGGGCTGGCGTAGGTGCCGTGCCCGGCGATGCCGGCGAAGGTCATCAGGTCGGTCTCGCGGATCTGCGCCAGCATGAAGGCGCGCAACGGCGTGGTGGTCAGCGTCCAGGCGGTCTGGAAGTCGATCTCGCCATTGAGGTACGGCGCCATGCCGGCGCTCCAGGCCTTGTCCCAGGTCGGCATCATTACCATCGCGGTGAGGAAGAGGGCCAGGCCCAGCAGCACCTGGTTGGACGGGGTCTGCCCGGTACCCAGCGCCTGGCGCAGCAGGCCCAGCACGATGATGATGCGGGTGAACGAGGTCAGCACCAGCAGCATCGACGGGATCAGGGTGATCGCCGTCATCAGCAGCAGGGTCTGCAGCGGCAGGCTGACCGGTGCACCGCCGATCTTGCCGACGTTGATGTCCGGCAGCGGCGTGTTCGGGGCGCCGGGCGCGGCGAACGCCAGTGCCGGCAACAGGCACAGGGCAAGCAACAGCAGCCACGGCATCAGGGTGGCAAGACGGGTACGGGTGACACGCATGTCAGGGATCCTTGCGCAGCCGCTGCTGCAGCAGCTGGGCGAAATTCGGAAGATTCTTGAAGTCCGGCACGCGCACCGGCGCCGGGGGCGGCAACGGTTCGGGCAGGGTATGCAGGGTGTTGATGCCACCGGCGGTGACGCCCAGCAGCAGTTGCTGGCCGTTGACCTCGACCACCACCACGCGCTCCTTGGCGCCCACGCTCAGGCTGGCCACCAGCTTCATGCCTTCGGCCGGGCGGAAGCCGCTGCCGGGCATGCGCTTGAGCAGCCAGCCGAGGCCGATGACCAGCGCGAGCACCGCCAGCAGCGCCAGCACCGCGCCGAACAGGCTGGGTGCGGCGGCCGCATGCTGGCCGACCTGGGGCCCGATGGGCGCGGCGGTCTTGCCGACCGCCAGCAGGGTGGAGGCCAGCAGGCTCAACGCAGTCTCCGGATCCGCTCGCTCGGGCTGACCACGTCGGTCAGGCGCACGCCGAAGCGGTCGTTGATCACCACAACCTCGCCGTGGGCGATCAGGGTACCGTTGACGAACACGTCCAGCGACTCGCCGGCACCCCGTTCCAGTTCCACCACCGAGCCCTGGTTGAGCTGCAGCAGGTTGCGGATCGGCAGGCGCGCGCGACCGACTTCCAGCGACAGGGTCACCGGTACGTCCAGGATCACGTCCAGGTTCAGGTCCGGGCCGTTCGCCTCATCGGCCTGCAGGCTGCTGAACTGGGCCGGGGTGGGTTCGAGGGCGTCGATATCGTTCATTGCGGGTCTTCCTGGATGACGGGTACGCGCGGGCGGGTGCCCGGCGGATGGGTAGCGGTGATCTTCACGGCGTTCATGCCGTTGGCGATGCCGAACTCGCCGGTGAACACCGGGATGTTCTCCACGCACAGCGGCACCTGCGGGCTGAGTTCGATCGGCAGGATGTCGCCGACCTTCAGCTGGGTCAGGTCGCGCAGGGTCATGCGCTTGCTGGCCAGTACGCTGGACAGGGTGACTTCGGCGATGTTGAGCTGCTCACGCAGGGTCTGGCCCCAGCTTTCGTCGCGATCGTTGCGGTCGCTCTGGATGCCGGCGTCGAGCAGCTCGCGGATCGGCTCCAGCATCGAATACGGCAGGGTGACGTGGATGTCGCCACCGCCGCCATCGAGTTCGACGTGCAGGCGGCACACCACCACGTATTCGCGTGGCGTCACGATGTTGGCGAAGTGCGGGTTGATCTCCGAGTTGATGTACTCGAAGTCCACGTCCATCACCGGCGCCCAGGCCTCGCGCAGGTCGGCGAAGGTCTGCTTCAGCAGCAGGTGGATCACCCGCATTTCAGTGGCGGTGAACTCGCGGCCTTCGATGCGGGTCGGGTAGCGCCCGTCGCCACCGAAGAAGTTGTCGACGATGGCGAACACCAGGGTCGGCTCGAACACGATCAGGCCGGTGCCGCGCAGCGGCTTGAAGCGGATCAGGTTCAGGTTGGTCGGTACATACAGCGAGTGCATGTAGTCGTTGAACTTGATCAGTTCGATGCCGCGCACCGACAGCTCGGCCGAGCGGCGGATCAGGTTGAACAGGCCGATCCGCCACAGGCGGGCGAAACGCTCGTGGACCATTTCCAGGGTCGGCATGCGACCGCGGATGATGCGGTCCTGGCTCGCGAAGTCGTACGAGCGCGCTTCGCCTGACGGCGGTTCCGGATCGGTTTCGACCGCGCCAGTGTCCACGCCGTGGAGCAGGGCATCGATCTCGTCCTGGGACAACAGATCATTCATCGGTGGGCCCTTACTGGGTCACGAAGCTGGTGAACAGCAGGTCGTCGGCACCATTGCTGCCGGTCTCGGCCTTGAGCACTTTCTGCACTTCGGCCAGCGACGCAGCCTGCAGCTTCTGCTTGCCGGCGACATCGGCGATCTGGTCCGGGCTGACCTGCGAGAACAGCATCAGCAGGCGTGCGCGGATGGCGGGTGCATGGGTCTTGATCGCTTCCAGCGCAGCCGGGTCACGGGTCATCAGCTGCACTTCCAGCTGCAGGTAGCGCGGACCATCGACCGGGCCATTGAGATTGACCACGAACGCCGGGTCCAGCGCGAAGTACTGCGCGGGGGCCGGGGTGGCGCTCTTCTTCGGCGCCTGCGCAGTCTTGTCTTCGTGCTTGGACTGGGTGAAGAACCATACGCCGCCACCGGCGGCAGCGGCGGCCAGCACGGCCACCAGTGCGGTGATCAGGATCGGACTGCGCGGCTTGGCGGCCTTGTCCTTCTCGGCGGTCTTCTTGGTTTTGTCAGCGGCTGCGGCCACGGGGTGAAGCTCCTGAGGGTTGCTTCACCGGGATATGCAAGGGGTGTGCCGGAGCCGGGGCAGCGGGGGGCGACGGAATTCCGTCGGGATGCCAGCCGCATCGCTCTGGTGGCTGCCAACCTTGGTTGGCACGCCTGTCAGGCGTAAGCGTCCAGCAATCCGCGCTGGCGGATCAGCTGCGCCGACGACACGCTGCCATCGCCCGGCGTCGGTTCTCCGTCGCCGGGCAGACCGCCGCCACCGGCCTGGCCCGACGCATTGCCGTCACCACCGGGCGCCTGGTGGCCGACATCGGCATGAGCCAGCTGGAAGCCCTGTTCGCCCAGCAGTTCGCGCAGGCGCGGCAGGCTGCTTTCCAGTGCCTGGCGCACGTCCACATGCGGGCTGCTGAAACTGGCATGCACCTTGTCGCCGTTCAGTTGCAGGCGCACATCCACCGGGCCCATGTCGTCCGGGCTCAGGCGGATGTGGGCGTGACCGATCTTCTGGTCGGCCAGCCAGCCCAGGCGCGCGCCGACGGCCTGGTCGAAACCATCGTCGCCGAACACGGGCCTGGGCGTCGGTTCGCCGTTGAAGACCGCAGTGCCGGTGGCGAGCGCAGCCTTGAGGTCCTGCAGGGCCGCCGGGGCCGGGGCGTGCAGGAATGGGGCAGCGCTACGGTCGCCGATCGCGGTCACGTCGTTGCTGTCGCGGTCGCCATGCTTGCTGCCCGGCAGGACCGTCTCCGGTAGTGGCAGGGTCGTGGCATCGCTGGCGCTGGCGGCCGGCGGCGTGCTGTCAGTTATGGATGCGACGGCTGCGCCCGGCGCCTGGGTCGGCGTCGGGGCAGGCAGTCCCGGTCCGGCAGTGGCCGGCAGCGCCGCGCCCGCACCCGTTGCAGCAGGAGCAGTGGCGGCAGGATCGGAGGAGGCCGGCATCGCCAGGACCAGGCCGGCCAGGCCCAGCGGCGGCCACGGCGCGTCCTCGGTGGCCACCGGCGTGTCCTTGTCCGTCGCCCGATCACCCGCAGGCGGAGTTTGCGGCGGCAAGGGCGACGTCTCGTTTCCCGTCGCCGCCGCATCCATGCTGCGTTCCTCCGGCGCCTGGCCATTTCCATCGGCGCTCGTCTGCGGCTTCGGTGCCGAGGTGGGCGGTGACGTGGCGGCGCCGGCGGGCGCGTCCGGCGCGCCGCCCTGCAACAGCTGGCTGAAATCCTTGCTGGCCTCGCTGCGTGGCGCGCGCGCTGCAGCGCCGCCGGCAGTCTGTGCCTGCGCGTTGGCGCTGCTGGCGAGCGGGGCGGGCATCACGGGCGGCCTCCCTGCTCGGTGCCATCCTGGTCTTCGGCCTGCACCAGACGCGCACGGCGCGCACCGATGTCGTCCATCTCGCGCTGGTCGCGGCGGTCGGTGACCACTTTCTCCTGCGCCCGGTAGCTGGCCGCCAGCTGTTCCAGCACGGCCTTGTCACGGCTGGCCAGGATCAGGCGGGCGCGCTCGGCCTCCACCTTCTCGCGGTTGCCATTGACCGTGGCCTGCTGCTGCTCGACCGCACTGTCGAGGCGGTCGAGAAATGCACGCCGGTTGAGCAGCTGCGCCGGGCTGGTCGCCGCCATCTGCGCGTTGGCGTACTCCTCGGCATAACGGCGCAGTTCGTCCAGTCGCGATAGATGGGTGTCGAGCACGCGCTGGCGTTCGGCCAGGTCGCGGGCGACCGCGTCCTCGTGTTCCTGGGCCCGCTTGAGCAGGGGATCGATGCGCTTGGACTGGTTCATGGCTTAACTCTCTTGTTCCACCAGGCGCTGCAGCGCCGCCTGGCTGTGCGGGAGATCTGCGGCCTTGGCAACGTCCTGGCCGAGGAACTCCATGATTTCCGGCCAGCGTTCCAGGGCTTCGTCGGTGGCCGCGTCGTTGCCGCGCTGGTAGGCACCGATGGCGATCAGGTCACGGTTGGCCGAATACGCCGAGACCAGTCGTTTCAGTTTGCGGATGCGCAGGCGCCACGGCTCGTCGGCGATTTCCGTGACCACGCGGCTGACCGACGATTCGACGTCGATGGCCGGGTACAGACCGCTGTCGGCCACGCGCCGCGAGAGCAGGATGTGGCCGTCGAGGATCGCGCGCGCCGCATCGGCGATCGGGTCCTGCGGATCATCGCCTTCGGTCAGCACCGTGTAGAACGCAGTGATCGAGCCACGTCCCTTGGCGCCGTTGCCGGCGCGTTCGACCAGTGCCGGCAGCTTGGCGAACACCGACGGTGGGTAACCGCGGGTGGTCGGCGGCTCGCCGACCGACAGGCCGATCTCGCGCTGCGCCTGGGCGAAGCGGGTCAGTGAGTCCATCAGCAGCAGCACGTTCAGGCCCTGGTCGCGGAACCACTCGGCGATGGCGGTGGCGCGGTAGGCGCCGTGCAGGCGTGCCAGCGGCGGCCGGTCGGCGGGACTGGCCACCACCACGGCGCGGCGCAGGCCTTCCTCGCCCAGCGTGGTCTCGACGAAATCGCGGACTTCGCGTCCACGTTCACCGATCAGGCCGACAACGATCACGTCGGCGGCGGTATAGCGGGTCATCATGCCCAGCAGCGTCGACTTGCCGACGCCGGAGCCGGCGAACAGGCCGACACGCTGGCCGCGGCCGATCGGCAGCAGCGCGTTGATCGCGCGCACGCCCACGTCCAGCGGCTGGGTGATCGGTTCACGCGCCAGCGGATTGATCGACATGCCGGCCATGCCAACGTGGCCCTCGGCGCGGATCGGGCCCTTGCCGTCCAGCGGCACGCCATCGCTGTCGATGACGCGCCCGAGCAGCCCTTCGCCCACTTCAACGCCGCCACGGCGCGCAGACGGCACCACCCGTGCGTTGGGCAGCAGGCCGTGCAGTTCCGCGCTCGGCATCAGGTAAGTGCGCTCGCCGGCGAAGCCGACCACTTCGGCATCGACCCAGCCACCATCGACCACTTCCACCTTGCAGCTGGCACCCAGCGGCGCTTCGCAGCCGACCGCTTCCAGGGTCAGTCCGACCGCGCGGCGCAGCACGCCTTCGCGGATCAGGCCACGGCCATGGGCGGTATCCACGCGCAGGCCGTCGAGCCGACGGGCCAGGCGCAGGTTGCGGGCCATGGCCCAGTCGGCCGGTGGCGGCGTCGGCTGCGGATCGGGATTCATGCATTGGCTCCGGTCTGGCGGATCACCGCGTCCAGCGCGCCGCGCAGGCGCGCTTCCAGGGTGCCGTCGATGCGCACCGCTTCGGCGTGCACGCGAAGATCGCCGCGGCTGAGACTGGTATCCGGCACCAGGCGTTGCTGTGGCGGCAGGCTCAACAGCGGGGCGAGCGCGGCGATGTCGTCCGGGTGCAGCCGCACTTCGACCTCGCGGGTGCTGCCACCCACCGCGTCGATCGCCTCACCGACCAGCTGTGCCAGCAGTGCCGGCTCAGCTTCGTAGGCACGGCCGACCAGCGCACCGGCGATGCGTACGGCCAGCTCGCCGAGCGCGCCGACCACTTCGTTTTCCAGCCGCACCAGCGGCCGGCTGAAGTTGTCGAGGATCCCTTCGATCTGCGCGGCGAGGCGGCGCACTTCGGCCTGCCCCTGGCCGTAGCCTTCGGCATGGCCGTGCTGGAAGCCTTCCTTCTCGGCGCTGTCCTGTATTGCCTGGATTTCCTCCAGCGTCGGCAGCTGCAGCGGTGGCTCGGGTTCATGCTCCGGGTCCGGCTCGGTGAGTTCGAATGCATCCTCCTGCTCCAGCACCGGTTCGGGCTGGGCCAGCAGGTCCGGGGCAAGCCAGCGCACGACGTTGCTCACAGCATGGCCTCCGCGCTGCCGCCGATGGTGACGGTGCCTTCATCGGCCATGCGCTTGACGATGGCCAGGATCTCGCGCTGTGCGCCTTCCACGTCGGACAGGCGCACCGGGCCACGAGCTTCCATGTCTTCCAGCAGGATTTCGGCCGCGCGCTGCGACATGTTGCGGGTGATCTTGTCGCGCACCTTGATGTCGGCGCCGCGCAGGGCCAGGCCCAGGCGCTCGCCGCTCACTTCGCGCAGCACAAGCTGCATCTCGCGGTCATCCAGGTCGACCAGATCGTCGAACACGAACATCAGGTCCTGGATGCGGTTGCTCAGCGGCGCATCGATGCGGGCGATTTCGCCCAGGATCGCCTGGTCCTGGCCGCTGTCCATGAAGTTCAGGATGTTGGCCGCGCACTGCACGCCACCGATGTTCGACGACTTCAGGTTCTGGTTGCCGGCGAACTGGCGCTCCATGATCTCGTTGAGTTCATTGAGCGCGTTCGGCGGAATGCCGTCGAGGGTGGCGATGCGCAGCAGCACGTCCACGCGGGTACGGTCCGGCAGCAGCTTCAGCGCGTCGGCGGCCTGGTCGGTTTCCAGGTGCGCCATCACGATGGCGATGATCTGCGGGTGCTCGTTGCGCACCAGGTCGGCCACCGCACGCGGGTCCATCCATTTCAGCGCGTCCAGGCCGGTGGTGTTGCGGCCCAGCAGGATGCGGTCGATCAGGTTGCCGGCCTTCTCGCTGCCCAGCGCCTGCACCAGCATGTTGCGGATGTAGTCGTCCGAACCCACGCCCAGCGAGGTCTTCGAGCCCAGCTCCTGGCCGAACTGGTCCATTACCCGTTCCACCTGCTCGCGGGTGATGTCGGTCATGGTGGCCATGGCGATGCCAATCTTCTGCACTTCCTTGGGTTCCATGTGGCGCAGCACTTCGGCCGCGTCCAGCTCACCCAGGGACAGCAGCAGCACGGCCGCGCGCTGTACGCCGGTCAGTTGTGCCTCAGTCATTGGCCACCCATCCCTTGACCACCTGGGCCACGCGCTTGGAGTCGGTCTTTACGGCTTCACGCGCCATCCGCAGTCGTTCCTCATATGAATCCACCGGCAGGGCCAGGGCCTCCGGCCCGGCCAGGCTCGCCCGGTCGGCGCCCAGCGCCGGCAGCGGCATGCCATCGTCATCCACCAACTGCACGTCCGCGGTGTGCGGCTCCAGTGCCTGCGGGTCGTCCTTCCTGTTCTGGCCGGTGATCGCGCGCAGCGCCGGGCGCAGTACGCCGAACAACAACGCCAGCACCACCACCGCGCCGAGCAGCATGCGGCCGGCATCGTGCACCCATGGCAGTTCCCACCAGGCCGGCCCTTCGACCGGCGTGGTGTCACGCACGAACGGGGCATTCATCACCGACACGGTGTCGCCACGCTCGGCGTTGAAGCCGACGGCCTGCTTCACCAGCGCCTCGACGCGGGTCAGTTCCGCGGCCGACAGCGGCTGCGGGCTGACCTTGCCGTTGGCACCGGCGCGCGGCACGTTGTCCACCAGTACCGCCACCGACACGCGCTTGATGCGGCCGGCCGGCTGGCGGGTGTGCTGCAGGGTGCGGTCCAGCTCGTAGTTGCGGGTGGCGTTCTTGCTGCTTTCGGTCGGGGCCTGCGCGGTGGCCGGCGTGGCCTGCTGGCCCGGCGGACTGTTGCTGGTGGCACCCGGCACGCCCTGCGGGCCCGGGGTGCTGGTGGTGTTCTCGCTCATCTGCTCGCTGCGCAGCTTCTGCGGTTCACCGTTGTAGAGCTCACGGGCTTCCTCGGTCACCGAGAAATCCATGTCCACGCTCACTTCCGGGTTGACCCGGCCGGGGCCGGTCATCGGTTCCAGCAGTTCGCGGATGCGCTGGTTGAACGAGGTTTCCTGGCGGCGCACCTGTTCGAACTGGGCAGCGTTGACCGCCGCCTCACTGTTCGGGTCGCTGACGCTGAGCATGCGCCCGCTCTGGTCAACCACGGTCACCCGTTCCGGGGCGAGATCCGGGATGCTGGCCGCGACCATGTGCACGATGGCGTCCACCTGGCTGCGTTCCAGCTGCTGGCCGCCACGCAGTTCCAGGGTCACCGAGGCGCTGGCCACGTCACGCTGGCGGGTGAAGGCGCTGGGCTTGGGAATGGCCAGGTGCACGCGCGAATCGCGCACCGGGCGCAGCGTGTTGATGGTGCGCGACAGCTCGGTTTCCAGCGCATGCTGGTAGCGCGCGCTTTCCACGAACTGGCTGACGCCGAAGCCCGGGTCGCGCTCCATCAGCTCGAAGCCGAGCTTGCCGCTGTCGGTCAGGCCGGAGCCGGCCAGCTTCAGGCGCGCGTCGTGCAGGTTCTTTTCCGGCACGGTGATGCCACCCGTGGCCGGGTCGAGTGCGAACGGAATCTGTGCGGCGCGCAGCAGGTCGGTCGCTTCAGCGGTCGCCTTCTGGTCCAGGCCGGTGTACAGCGGGACCATGCCCGGCTTCTGCGACCAGAAGAACACGGACAGGCCTGCCGCCACCGCCACCGCGATCATCGCCATCAGGCCCAGCCGACGGGTGATCTGCAGACTCTGCAGGCGGTCGAACCATTGCCCGGCCTTTTCGGCGTTCAGGCTGTCCTTGGAGAGCGTCAGTGCCATGCGTCTCTATTCCTTACAGCGGCATGTTCATCACGTCCTGGTAAGCCTGGACGAGACGGTTGCGAACTTCCACGGTGGCGCGGAAGGCGATCTGGGACTGCTGCGAGGCGACCATCACCTTGGCCAGGTCGGCGCTGGGGTCGCCCATTTCGAAGGCCTTGGCGAGGGCGCCGGATTTCTGTTGCGCATCGTTGACGCCGGCAATCGCACCACGCAGGGTTTCGGTGAAGCTGGCCGGCTGGGCCTGCGGTGCATCGAGCACCGTGCCCGGCAGGGCGTTGCTGCGCGGCGTTTCGCCCAGCGGGTTGAGCGCCGGCTGTCCCATCTGGGTCTGATAGGAGCGGATCTGCGAAAGGATCGAAGTGACGGAGTGGGACATCTGCAACGGTTCCAGAAACAGGGATGGGGTTGTCTGCTGTAGCCAGTGCAAGTGCCGTGCCGAAACCGGTTTTCGATTCAGTGAAGTGAGGAGGTTGGGTGTGCGTGCGGGGTTGCACCCCGCTCCCCGCGGTAGTGCCGGCCGCTGGCCGGCAACCTCAGTGGCAATGACCGAAGCCGGAGCCGGAGCAACAGCAGAAGCGGGTCTACTGAGGGATGGCGGGGCGGGTCCGGTTGCGGGGGACGCTGCAAGTACGTCCATGTAAGCTCGGTCGCCGCATCCATGCGGCTCACGCCCCCACAACCGGACCCACCCCGCCTCCGACAGTTTCCTGCGATCTGATGGACGGGTATGGACTGCCCTTGGTGGGTGTCGACCTTGGTCGACACATTCTGGTCGGCACGGGGTCGGATCCCGTTGCCGTGCATCGGGCGCTGATCCCATTGGCGGCGCCATTTATCCGGCGTCGGTTTTCTGGCCTGGGGCTGCAGAGTCCAGCGGCCGGAGTTCTGGCGCTGCAAATGCGCAGCGGTCGGATCCCTTTCCGGCGGAAAGGGCTCCGACCCCTCTTGGGATCTGACCCCTGGCGCTAGCTACCAGGGATAGTGGAGATCGATCCCGAGCGAACGGTGCAGTTCCACCTTTTCGGATGAGAGAGGGAAGAACCCCTCAGAAAGCTCGTAAAGGCACGTGGGCCAGAAGTTGCTCTCGTCCAGCATTGAGCTGGGATCGGACTTGCGGAAGTCAGTCTCAAGCTCCAGGAGCGTGAACATTGACACGTCCCTGTGGGAGTTGATCGCAGCTTGAATCGCTTCCATCAACGCGGTGTGGAAGATTGCGAAACTGCGCAGGTCTGAATTGCAGTATTGGAGCGGTGTTCCATCGTCGATTGGAAGTAGCCCTACCGAGCCATTCATGAGATCGACGAAAAAGAGTCCGCCCAGTACACGTCCAAAGATCGCCAGGTTGCGATCGTCAGTCTGGTACTTCTGCAGACGTGGATGGAACATCGTGCTGTTGTTGGGATATGGCGCAAGACGGTCAGACAGCTGCCGCGCCTCACGCAGCAGGGCAGAGTTATCAATCTCTTCCTGGCGGATTGGCGTGAGATCAAGCGTTGGCGGTCTGATTGAATTCTCCATCCGGACAAGGCTACCCCTATGCTTCGCAGCTGCCTTTAGGAGAAGTTGCAAACGAGGTCCTGCGGCTCATCCCCTTGTCCAGGCACGGCGTGGATCTACTGATGTCATGCAGCGGCGCCAGAAGCACCAACGCCCGGGCGAGCCCAGGCGTTCGTGCCCCCTTCATGCTGGTGGCGCGGTTCAGCCGGCCAGTTCGGCCTGCTCGCGTTCGATGCCGTACTTGCGCAGCTTTTCCACCAGGGTGGTGCGGCGCAGGCCGAGCAGCTGGGCGGCGTGGGCAACCACGCCCTGGGTGCGTTCCAGTGCTTCGTTGATGAGGCCCAGTTCGATGTTGGCCATGTGGTTGCGCAGGTCCATGCCTTCGTCGGGCAGGGCGGCCGGTGCCGCCGGGCGATTGACGGCGATGCCGTGCTCCAGCGCCGGCTGGTTGCCGCTGCCGGGGGTGTGGAACGAGAAGCTGCGCAGGTCCAGGCGTTCTTCGTTGGCAACCGTAGCTGCCGGTGCCGGTGCAGCCACCGCTGCCAGTGCGGCATCGCCACGGTAGCGGGCCGGCAGGTCCTGCACGCGCACCGAACCGCCCGGATGCAGCACCGCCAGGCGCTCGACCAGGTTGGTCAGCTCGCGCACGTTGCCCGGCCATTCGTAGCTGGACAGCGCCTGCAGCGCTTCGGGAGTGAAGCGCACTTCGCCACGGCCGGTGCGGGCCAGCTGCGCGGCGATGGTTTCCACCAGCGCCGGCAGGTCCTCACGGCGCTCGCGCAACGCGGGCACTTCGATCGGGAACACGTTGAGGCGGTAGAACAGATCCTCGCGGAACTTGCCCTCGGCGATGCGGGTCTCCAGGTCGCGGTGGGTCGCGGCCACCACGCGCACGTTGCAGCGGATGGTCTGGTTGCCACCGACGCGCTCGAAGCTGCGTTCCTGCAGCACGCGCAGCAGCTTCACCTGCATCGGCAGGCTCATGTCGCCGATCTCGTCGAGCAGCAGGGTGCCGCCTTCGGCCATTTCGAAACGGCCCTTGCGCGCGGTCAGTGCGCCAGTGAAGGCACCCTTTTCGTGGCCGAACAGCTCGCTTTCCAGCAGGTCAGGCGGAATGGCGCCGCAATTAATCGCCACGAACGGGCCATCACGGCGCGGCGAACGCTGGTGGATCGCGCGCGACACCACTTCCTTGCCGGTGCCGGATTCGCCCAGCACCAGCACGGTGGTGTCGAACGCGGCCACCTGTTCGATCATGGTGCGCAGCGCGGTGACCGCCGGGCCGTTGCCGGTCGGTCCCTGCTCCTGCGCGGCACCGGCCTGGTGCTCGGCATCCAGGCGCTTGAGGCTGGCGCGGCGCAGCAGCGCTTCCATCTGCGCATGGCGCAGCGGGGTTTCCAGCGGCCAGATGTTGGCTTCGTGCAGGCCATGCTGCTGCGCGAACGCAGCGGCATCACCGTCGGCCAGCAGTACCGGCGGCGGCAGGCTGCTGCCGCCAAGCCAGTGATACAGCGCGGTGCTGGCGCGGCTGTCGTCCAGGCTGCCGACGATCACCGCCATCCAGTCGTTCTGGCGCTGTCGGCCCAGGTCGAAGTCGGCTGCGTCGGACACCCAGCGCGGGTTGAAGTCCATGAATTCCAGCAGGGCAACGGTGCGCTCCGCGCGCACGGCGTCGTTGTCCAGCACCAGGATGCGCGATTCGCTCACGACTGTTCCTCCCTGAGGCCTTCCAGGATCGGCATGACTTCCTGGATGTAGGACAGCTTGCTGACAAAGTTGTCGGCGCCGGCGCGCAGCGCGTGTTCGCGGTGCTCGGCGTCGTCGAAGTGGCTGGCGATCACGATGTACGGCGCATCGTCCTGCGACTTGATCAGGCGGGTGGCCTGCAGCCCCCCCATTTCCGGCATGGCCAGATCCATCAGCACCACCTGCGGGCGCAGCGTTTCCGAGCGCTCGATCGCTTCCAGGCCGTTGCCGGCGCTCCCGACGATCTGCAGCCAGTCGATCTTGCGGAAATGGCGCATCGCCGCGTTGATGAAGCCCTCGTGGTCATCGACCAGCAGGACCGTGAGCTTGTTCATGTCCAACATCCTTTTCAGCCCACCCGGGCCAGCTGGGGTTGCCTGGCGCTGAGCCGGCGCCGTTCGCGGGCCGGGGCG
Source organism: Stenotrophomonas sp. YJH_SMC_48-3 (assembly GCF_059369375.1). Lineage (NCBI taxonomy): Bacteria > Pseudomonadati > Pseudomonadota > Gammaproteobacteria > Lysobacterales > Lysobacteraceae > Stenotrophomonas > Stenotrophomonas sp. YJH_SMC_48-3. Next base: position 34,966 of record NZ_JCAFSQ010000005.1, read on the forward strand.
ATATCCAGTTGTTCTCGGTATTTTGCGACGGTTCGGCGGGCAATGTTCACCCCCTGGCGCGACAGCAGGCCGGCAATGGCCTCGTCGGCCAGCGGGCGGCCGGCCGGTTCGGCGTCGATCAGGCGGCGGACCATGGCCTTCACCGCCTGGCCGGAGACGCTGGCGCCCTCCAGGCGCACGGCGAAGAAGTGCTTCAGCTCGAAGGTGCCGCGCGGGGTCTGCAGGAACTTGCCGGTGGTGATGCGCGAGACGTTGGACTCATGCATGCCGATTTCCTCGGCCACTTCCTTCAGGGTCAACGGCGCCATGGCCTCTTCGCCCCGCACCAGGAAGGCGGCCTGGCGCTCGACGATCACCCGCGCCGTACGCAGCAGGGTGTCGTAGCGCATCGACAGGCCACGGCTGAACCAGCGCGCCTCCTGCAGCATCTCGCGCAGCGCCGGGGCGGCGTCGCTGGTTTCGGCCAGCACCTGTTCGTACTGGCTGTTGATCGACACGCGGCGGCTGGTGGCCGGGTTCAGGGCGACCTTCCACTGCCCGTCGGCGTGCCAGGCGACGACGTCCGGCACCACCACCGCGTTGCGCTCGGGCAGCAGGCTGTCGCCGGGGCGCGGCTGCAGCGACAGGATCAGGCGCACCGCCTCGCGCACGTCGTCGATCTCGGCGTCGTGCTGGCGGGCGAGGGCGGGGTAGTCGTGGGCAGCCAGTGCATCGAGCGCGCCGTCCAGGATGCGCGCAGCCAGATGGCGGGCCGGCACCACGCCGTGCAGGCTGCGCAGCTGCGCCTGCAGGCCTTCGCGCAGGTCCTGTGCGGCCATGCCGGCCGGCTCGCCGTGCAGCAGCTGCTGGCGGATGGTTTCCACGCCAGCGGCGGCGATGTCGAACTGGGCGCTGGCCAGCAGCTGCAGCTGTGCCAGCGGCGCCTGCAGGTAGCCGGCCTCATCGCAGTGGTCGAGCCAGAACGCGGCCACCGCCAGTTCGCGGTCATCCATGTCCAGCGACAGGCGCTGCAGCACGCGCAATTGCGGGTCGGTCGATTCGCCGGCGGCGATGCGCGCCATGCGATCGTCGTCGCCGTCCTGCCAGCTGGCGCCGGCCACGTCCCACATCGAAGACTCGGGCAACTCGTCGAACGCGGCGGTTTCCAGCGTGGTCGCGCTGGCCTCGGTGGCTTCGGCGGCAGGCGCTTCGGCCTCTTCGATTTCGAGCAGCGGGTTGGAGTCCAGCAGGCGCTGGATTTCCTGTTCCAGGTGCAGGCCGTCGAGTTGCAGCAGCCGGATCGACTGCAGCAACTGCGGGGTGAGGTGAAGTTGTTGGCCCAGCTGGGTCGAGAGTGCAGCCTTCATCGTGGTTCCCCGGCGCCGCTCCCCGGCGCCTTGTGGAACGCATCTTGCTTTTGATCCGGCGGGGGCGGAATCAGGGGGTTCCTGAGGGGCTTGGTGAATGGCCTGACAGGGTGTAGGGGTATTCCCTACATCGACGCGGATTGTTGACGATGATCGCTGCTAAGTTGCTGATTTCCGGTGCAAGGCCCGGATTGATCGGGCTGCGCCGTGTACGGATTCCTGTCGGGGAGTGTCAGGGCGACGGGAATTCGTCGCTGGGTGCGGGTTGGCTGCGTCGGCTGTCGATAGAGACGATCACCGGTAGAGTCGACTGTCAGTCGACTGCTCTCCGATCAGACCAAGGAAAAGTCCCGCGCTCCGCGCGCAAGTCGACTGGCAGTCGACTCTACCAACAGCCCACTCTACCCAGCCATCGTTTCGCGCCGCCGAGGCTCGCGCTTACTCCAGCTCGTGCTGGTGGCGCGCGGCCAGCAGCAGCAGATCGTTGGCGCGGCGGCAGCCGAGCGATTCCATCATGCGTGCGCGGTGGGTTTCCACCGTCTTGACGCTGATGCCGAGGTCGGCGGCGATTTCCTTGTTGCTCTCACCCTTGCCGATGCGGCGCAGGATCTCGCGCTGGCGCGGCGACAGCGCGGCGATGCCGGTGGGCTTCTCGCGGCCCAGCATCGGTGCCAGCATCTTGGCGGAGATCTGCGGGCTCAGGAACACCTGGCCGGCGTGCGCGGCGCGCAGCGCCAGTTCCAACTCCTGCGGTGCCGCATCCTTGACCACGAACCCGACCGCGCCCCGATCCAGCGCATCGCGCACGTGAGCGGCATCGTCGTGCATGGTCATCATCACCACCCGGGTACCGGGCGCGCGCAGGCGGATGTCGCTGAGTGCTTCCAGGCCGGTGCGGCCCGGCAGCGAGAGGTCCATCAGCACCACATCCGGTGCGTGCTGCAGGGCCAGCTGCAGTGCCTGCTCGGCGTTGCTGGCCTCGGCAACAAGCTGCACGTCGGCAAACCCCTGCAGCAGCCGCGCCAGGCCGGCGCGGACGAGGGTGTGATCGTCGACGATGAGAACTCGCACAGGCACGCAACAGATCCGTGTAGGGGAGTCCACCTTAACTTAGCTGAACGGGCGCGCCAAGGCTTGCCCGCAAAGCGTTATGGTGGCAGGTTTCAGCGGGCGCGGCGCGCCTCGGCCACCTGGCGGCGGTGCAGGCGGAACAAGTGCCGCTCCATTGCCATCTCAAGGCCATCGCCAAGACGCTGGAAACGCAGCCACAGGTAGTGACCGCCACCACCGTCCGCCGCTTCGGCGATCACTTCCACCGGCAGGTCGATATGGTCGGGCAGCCAATCGCTGGGCTGCAGGCGCACCACGCCGGCCTGGCCGGGGCTGGCGCCACTGCGTGGGCCCAGCTGCAGGCGGATGCCGCGGCGCGACCAGCGCACGGGGCGCAGGGTCAGTTCCTGGCCCTGCTGGCGTACGAGCCGGCCGAGCAGCACCATCGCCAGATCCAGCTTGGCCTCCAGCCGCTGCAACTGCAGGCTGGCCTCATTGCGGTCGTCATGTTCGTCAACGCGGCTGTCTTCAACCAGCGCCAGGCTGCGCAGCAGGCCTTCGGCGCTGCTGGTGCGACCGGCCGCGCTGCCTGCCTGGAACTCGGCCGGCAGGGCCAGCTCGCAGCTGAGCGTCTCGTCGAACAGCTCGCTTTCAGCCGGGTGGTGCAGTGACGTGGTCGGCAATTGGGTCATGCCAGCGATTCTGCCTGCAGGTAGGCATGCGCTGCGCGAAGGGAACGCTGGCCGTCATTCATCAGTGCTGCCACCGCATCACGGCGCTGGCGCAGCAGGCCGAGCAGATTCTGCTGGCGATCAAACAGCGCAGCCAGCGGTGCGTGGTCGGTGGCGGCCAGCGGCTGGCTGAGCAGCGCATGCAGCGTGCTGTCGTGGCCGTCGAGCAGGCTGTCGGCCTGGTCGAGGGACTCTTCGCCCAGGGCCTTCTCGAAGGCATCCAGCTGGGCGTGCAGTTCGTGCAGGCTCATGGCGCCACCGCGGCCGGCCGGCGCTGTTCCTGCGGGATCGCATTCCAGGCGCTGTCGATCTCGCCCAGCAGTTGAAGCGATTCATCCAGCGCGGCACGGTCGTTGTGCAGGTTGGCCTCGGTCAGGCGCTGCAACACGTAGTCGTACAGTGCCGACAGATTGCCGGCGATCTCGCCGCCGGCTTCGTGATCCAGCGAGCCGTTGAGGTGGCCGACAATCGCGCAGACTTCGCCGATCGCCTTGCCCTTTCCGGCCTGGTCGCCACGCTCAAGACTGGCCTGGGCACGGCGTACGCGCTCCAGCGCGCCCGCCAGCAGCATCGCCACCAGCTTGTGCGGATCGGCGTCGGCAACCGCACTGGTCACTCCTACCTGGCGGTACTGCTCGGCATATTGACGGCTGGAACCGTACATTCGTGATTCTCCTTGCGCTGGGTGCCGTCGGGTGGTCGTGGGGACCGTGGCCGGCGGTGCGGCGTTGATTGCTGTTGCGTCCGTTATCGGTGCGAACCACGCCAAACTTGAGCGTTGCACGCCGTCCTTAGCGGTTCAGCTGTGCCAGCTGCTGCTGCAGTGCGGTGTTGCTCTGCTGCAGCTTGCCCATCAGGCTGTCGAGCGCCAGGAACTGCTTCTTGTAGCGTTCCTCGACGTTCTTCATGCGCGTGTCGAGGTCCTTGCGGCGCTTGTCGATGTTGTCCAGCGTGGTGTTCAGGCCCTTGGTGCGGGCGACGAACGCCCCTTCCTTGCCGACGGTGGTGCTGACATAGCCGTCGACCATGGTGTACAGGGTGCCAGCACCGCCGGTGTCGCCGGTGATGGCCGAGCGGATCTTCTCAGGCTGGCTGGCCAGTGCGGCGGCAAACTTGGTGGTATCGAGAACGAGGCTGCCGTCGGCGTTGGGATAACCGCGGGTCTGCAGGCCCAGCACCTTCGGATCCAGGCCGTCGGCCGAGAGCTCCTTCAACACGCTCGACATCATCGAACGCAGCTGGCTGGAGGCGCCGCGCATCTGCGCGTCACCCGTCAGGGTGGCGGCTTCCTTGGTCTTGGCGTCGTACTTGGTCTCCGTGTTGATCGCCGCGATCGCCGCGTTGTAGGCGGTCACGAATTCCTGCATGACCTTGGTCGCGGCGGCAGTGTCGGTGCTGATCACCACGGTACTCTTGCCGGGAACCTTCAGGTTCAGGGTCAGGCCAGGTACTGCATCGGTCACCGTATTGCTGGCACTGACCACTTTGACGCCGTCGATGGTCAGTTCGGCGTCCGCAGCGGCCGTGTTTTCTTTCAGGCTGCCTACCAGTGCACCCAGCTTGGGGTCGCTGCCGGCATACTCCAGCTTGATCGCGTTGGCGGCTCCGGTCTTTTCCTGGGCGATCGACAGATACTGGTTGTCGCCCGAGCTGATAAGCGTGGCCTGCACGCCTTCCTTGCGCCCGGCGGCATCGATCTTGTTGCGGATGGTGGTCAGCGTGTCGCCGTCCTCCACCGTCACGTTCATGGTCTTGGCCTTGTCGCCCACGCCAACGGTCAGCGTCAAGGTTCCGGCACCGAAGGTGTCGGTCTTGGGCACCGAGGTATCGGCGATCAGCTTGTGTGCCGTGGCGAGGGATTTCACCTCCACCTGGTGCGTGCCGTTGGAGGCCGCTGCCTTGGTCGTGCCCACGTCGTACAACGCGACTGACGCTGTCAGCACATCATCTGCATTGTTCGGACCGGCCTTGCCGGTGGCGGTGACGGTGCGGGTATCGAAGGCCGTCGTGGCCTTGAGGGCCGTCAGCGCGGTCTTCAGCTTGTCGAAGGCCGCCGTAACGGTGCCGATCGACGACAGCTGCATCTTGGCCTTGGACTGCTGCAGGTTCAGCGCATTGTCGGCGGGCTTGCGGTCAGCTGCGACCAGCTGGTTGACGATGCTGGAAATGTCCAGCCCCGAGCCAATGCCACCGTATCCAAAGTCTGCCACGTCGTTTCTCCTGGTATCCGGGCCTGGCCGTCGTGCGGCGGCCCGTCGTCAACGAAAATAGCGGCCTGCGCCGCTGGGTCTTGAGGACTTCGTTGATGCATGCGCCGTGCCAATGGTCTGCCGCAGGTTCTGGCACGCAGATTGCAGGAGGGTTGGGGCAGGGTGCGGGGACATTCACCGCAGGCTGCCGGGGGTCTGCAAAAAGCCCTCCCCCAATGCAGGGGAGGGATCAGGCTACTGACAATCGGGGGGAGACGAAGCCGCCCGGTACGTACAGTCAAAGGTACAGCGCTGAAAGAGAGGTCCGCAGGAGCGGGCGATGCCGAGCCGGTTCGGGAGGTTTCCCGGGCCGGGCATGGCCCGCGCCTTCGAGCACCATGGCTTCCAGGTTGCCGCTACCGTCGATTCACTTCGACGGTAGCGGCGCCTTCTTGCCGTGGATCAGCGCAGCAGGCTGAGCACGCCCTGCGGCACCTGGTTGGCCTGGGCCAGCATGGCCGTGCCGGCCTGCTGCAGGATCTGGGTGCGGGTCAGCTCGGCGGTTTCCTTGGCGAAGTCGGTGTCCTTGATGCGGCTGCGCGAGGAGGACAGGTTTTCCGACGAGGTCTGCAGGTTGGCCACGACCGAGGTGAAGCGGTTCTGGATCGCGCCGAGGTCGGCGCGGGTGCTGTTGATCGCACCCAGGGCCTTGTCGACCACTTCCAGGGCCTGCTGCGCGCCGAGCACGGTGCTCACGTCCAGCTTCTGCACGTTGGCCGAAGTGTCAGCAGCGGCGGTGTAGGCACCGGCGGCGGCCGCAGTGCCCCAGGTCTTGGCAGTGGCGTCGTAGTCGCTGCGCATCAGGGCGATGTCGGCAGTGGCAACGGCCTTGCCTTCCTTCACCGAGCTCAGCTTCAGCGTGCCGTCGGCGTTGGCTTCGGCGTAGATGCCGGCCTCGCCGATCTTGGCGTTGATGGCGGTTGCTACGGCCTTGGACGCGTCGGCGGTGGTGGCACCGGCCTTGACTTCGACGGTACCGATGTCCACGCCCATCACCGTGCCCGAGAAGCGCGCACCGTCGGTGCTGGCGGTGAGGGCAGCGGTCGCGCCGGTGGCGAAGGTCGAGGTGCCCAGCGAGCCGGCCTTGGCATCGATGGTCTTGTCGATGGCGATCGACTGACCGGCGTTTGCACCAACCTGGAACAGCTGGCTGGAGAACGAGCCGTCCAGCAGCTTGGTGCCGTTGAAGTCCGACTGCTTGGCGACGCGGTCGATTTCGGAAACCAGCTGGGTCACTTCGGCCTGCAGTGCCTTGCGGTCGCTGGCCGAGTTGGTGGCGTTGGAGGCCTGCACCGACAGCTCGCGGACGCGCTGCAGGTTGTTGCCGATTTCAGTCAGCGAACCTTCGGCGACCTGGGCCAGCGAGATGCCGTCGTTGGCGTTGCGGATGGCGACGTCGGTACCGCGGATCTGGGTGCCGAAGCGCTCGGAGATCGCCAGGCCGGCGGCGTCGTCCTTGGCGCTGTTGATGCGCGAACCGGAGGACAGGCGCTGGATGGTGGTGGCCAGCGAGCTGCCGCTGGTGCTCAGGTTGCGCTGAGCATTCAGCGACATCGTGTTGGTGTTGATGACTTGTGCCATGGTGCTTTTCCTTTGGCGAAGGTGGGACGTGTTTCAGGAGCCGGGCGCCGCTTCATGCGGCGCCCGGAGGTCGAGCAGAGCGCGGATCAGCGCAGCAGGCTGAGCACGCCCTGCGGCACCTGGTTGGCCTGGGCCAGCATGGCCGTACCGGCCTGCTGCAGGATCTGGGTGCGGGTCAGCTCGGCGGTTTCCTTGGCGAAGTCGGTGTCCTTGATGCGGCTGCGCGACGAGGACAGGTTTTCCGACGAGGTCTGCAGGTTGGCCACGACCGAGGTGAAGCGGTTCTGGATCGCGCCGAGGTCGGCGCGGGTGCTGTTGATCGCACCCAGGGCCTTGTCGACGATTTCCATTGCCTGCTGGGCGCCCTTCACGGTGCTCACGTCCAGGTTGCTGGCGTACTTGGCGGCCGGCGCCGCAGCATCGGCAGTGGCCGTGAAGGTCGCCTGCGTGTTGCCTGCCCAGGTGCCGGGGGTCGCGGTGATCGCCTTGAACGAGCCATCAGCGTTGGCGCTGTCCTTGACCGAGGTCAGGGTGACGCCGGCGGTGCCGTTCACTTCGGCGTAGACACCGGTCTCGCCGATCTTGGCGTTGATCGCGGTCACCAGCGCTTCACGCGAGGCCTTGCCGGTGGCAGCGGCGTCGGCGCCCTGCTTGACCGAGACGTCAGCGATGGCCACGCCATTGATGGACAGGCCGGTGATGCTGAAGTCAGCGTTGGTGCCCGGATCGGCCAGGGTCAGCGCGTTGGTGTCGAAGCGGGCACCACCCAGGGCGTTGGCCTTGGCGTCGATGGTCTTGTCGATGGCGATGGCCTGGCCGGCGTTGGCGCCCACCTGGAACAGCTGGCTCGAGAACGAACCGTCCAGCAGCTTGGTGCCGTTGAAGTCCGACTGCTTGGCGACGCGGTCGATTTCCGAGACCAGCTGGGTCACTTCGGCCTGCAGCGCCTTGCGGTCGCTGGCCGAGTTGGTGGCGTTGGAGGCCTGCACCGACAGCTCGCGGACGCGCTGCAGGTTGTTGCCGATTTCGGTCAGCGAGCCTTCGGCGACCTGGGCCAGCGAGATACCGTCGTTGGCGTTGCGGATGGCGACGTCGGTACCGCGGATCTGCGTGCCGAAGCGCTCGGAGATCGCCAGGCCGGCGGCGTCGTCCTTGGCGCTGTTGATGCGCGAACCGGAGGACAGGCGCTGGATGGTGGTGGCCAGCGAGCTGCCGCTGGTGCTCAGGTTACGCTGAGCATTCAACGACATCGTGTTGGTGTTGATGACTTGTGCCATGAGGAGAGGTCCTTGAGCGGTTGCACGTGAGTTGGGTCAGACGCCCCCGACGTGCCCCGGGGGCGGCTCATGTCAGCGCTGCAACAGGCTGAGCACGTTCTGCGGTACCTGGTTGGCCTGGGCCAGCATGGCCGTACCGGCCTGCTGCAGGATCTGGGTGCGGGTCAGCTCGGCGGTTTCCTTGGCGAAGTCGGTATCGCGGATGCGGCTGCGCGAGGCCGACAGGTTCTCCGAGGAGGTCTGCAGGTTGGCCACCACCGAGGTGAAGCGGTTCTGGATGGCGCCGAGGTCGGCGCGGACGCTGTTGACCGATTCCAGGGCCTTGTCGACGATCGACATCGCCTTCTGTGCGCCTTCGGCGGTGGTGACGTTCAGGTCCTTGACGAAGCTGGCCGCTGCACCGGTCAGGGTGCCGCCGTTGGTGCTGGTCTCGGTCAGGCCCAGGCCGGCGATGGTCGCGGCGGTGACGCCGGCCGGCGGGGTTGCTGCGCTGACGCCCAGGGCGAAGGTCTGGCCATCCTTGACCGACGCCAGGCTGATGACACCGGCATTGACCGAGGCCACCACGCCGGTTTCACCCAGCTTGTTGTTGATCGCCGCAGCGGTGGCCGAGGTGATCGACTCGCCGGCCTTCACGGTGAAGTCGCTGATGGTGACCGTGGTGGCGGTGCCACCCGGCGGGGTGACCGAGACCTGCAGGCCGGAGTAGGTGGTGTCGGCCGTGGCCTTGTCCACCGCCAGCGCGGTGCCGGTGTAGCCGTTGGCGAAGGTGGCAGCCCCCAGTGAATCGGCCTTGGCGTTGACCACGCTGTTGATGGCAATGGCCTGGCCGGCGTTGGCGCCCACCTGGAACAGCTGGCTGGTGAAGCTGCCGTCCAGCAGCTTGGTACCGTTGAAGTCGGCCTGCTTGGCCACACGATCGATTTCCGAGACCAGCTGGGTCACTTCGGCCTGCAGGGCCTTGCGGTCGCTGGCCGAGTTGGTGGCGTTGGAGGCCTGCACACCCAGTTCGCGGATGCGCTGCAGGTTGTTGCCGACTTCGTTCAGCGAACCCTCGGCGACCTGGGCCAGCGAGATGCCGTCGTTGGCGTTGCGGATGGCCACGTCCAGACCGCGGATCTGGGTGGTGAAGCGCTCGCTGATGGCCAGGCCGGCCGCGTCGTCCTTCGCGCTGTTGATGCGCAGGCCGGACGAGAGGCGCTGGATGGTGGTGGCCAGCGAGCTGCCGCTGGTGCTCAGGTTGCGCTGAGCGTTGAGCGACATCGTATTGGTGTTGATTACCTGTGCCATGGGGTCGTCTCCTCTTATATGGAACCCGTTGGTGAATGAAGCGAAGCGCCGCCTGTTTTTTTGTGTGGCTGTGTGCTTCGCCGTTGCCAAATGAATAACGGCGCTTTGTCAACAACCTTTAGCCGTGAATTCCGTTGAAATCGTAATTCGTTGCCGGAGGCTGTTTTTCCGGGGTTTTCCAACCCCGAAGGGGCGTGTAGGCGCACCCGGAAGGGGCGGTTGGGCAGGCCCAACCAGCGCTGATGAAGGTATCGGCGGGGTGGGGCCGGGCTTGATGGGCAATCACGGAAAATCCGCCGAGCGCTGTCTGGAATGCTCCGCGGCGACGGGCCACGGAAACGAAAAAGGCCGCGATGCAAGCATCGCGGCCTTTCGGGGCTGAGGCGGGGGTGCTGTCAGCCGATCTTGTTGAACAGCGACATCGACTGCATCTGCGAGAAGATCGTCTGTGCCGCCTGCAGCGCGGTGCTCTGCAACTGGTACTGACTCAGCGCATCGGCGTAGTCCAGGTCGCGCATCTGCGACAGCGTGGTCTTCAGCGTCACGCTGTTGGCTTCGCGCATGTCGGCGGCGTTGTCCAGTGCCTTCAGCTGCGCGCCACCGGCCGCACGCGAATCGATCATCCGCTCCGACGCGCGCGCCACGTCACGCAATGCACTCTGCAGTTCGTTCTGCTGGGCGCTCATCTTCGCGGTGGTGCCGGTGTCGGCATCCAGTGCGGCGATCAGCTTGTCCATGGTGTCAAAGATGTCGCGGCTGCTCGCCGGCTTCACGTTGAAGCTGTCGCCCGCTGCCGGCGCGCCGGTAATCTGCAGCCGCACGCCGTTCACTTCCACGTTGTCACCTGCCTTGAAGGTGCCCGTGCCGGTCACGTTGCCGGCGCCATCCAGCACCTCGTACTGGTCGGCAGCGGTGAAGCGGATGCTGACGGACTGCCCGTTCCAGCTGTCGCTGCCATCGCGGGTGATGTTGGTCAGCACGCCGTTACCGGTGTTGCCCGCTGCGGCACCGCCATCGACGAAGCCATCGCCGGTGGGGATGCGCATGAAGATCTCGCTGCCGGGCAGGGCATCGCGCACGTAGGTATCGGGGCCGACCTCGATCTGGCGCTGGGTCTGGTCACCGCGGTAGACCACCTTGCCATTGATCCTGGCAAACGGCGGATCGCCGTCGTTGGTGCCGCCGAATACATAGCGACCCGTGCCGTCCTCGGCGTTGGCCAGCGACAGCAGGCCGTCGCGGATCTGGTTCAGTTCGGTGATCAGCGTCTTCTTGTCGGACGCGCTCAGGGCGGGGTTGCTGGCCTGGATGGTCAGGTCGTTGACGCGCCCCATCAGATCATTGACCTGGGCCAGGGTGTTTTCCTGCACGCCCAGCCGGTTCTGCACGTTGCCGGCGTTGAGCTTCATCCGTTCCAGTGCGGCCAGGCTGCGGTCCAGTCCGACCGCTGCGCCGGCCCCGACCGGATCGTCCTTTGCGGAGACGATCTTGCTGCCGGTGGCGATCTGCTGCTCCAGGTGGCTGAGCTTGGCCTGCTTGGCCATCATCAGCGACACCGACTGGTTGTACATCATGCTGGTGGAGATGCGGCTGCTCATCGGCGGACGGCTCCCAGGATGGTCTGGAACATGCTGTCGGCGGTGGAGATCAGCTGCGAGGCGGCCTGGTAGGCCTGCTGCAGGCGCAGCATGTCGGCCGCTTCCTCGTCCAGGTTGACGCCGGACACTTCATCGCGCGCTTCCTGCGCCTTGTCGTTGATCACCAGTTGCGCTTCCAGCGAGTACTCGGCCGAACGGGCCGCAGCACCCACCTGGGTGGTGAGGCCACCCAGCGCGCCGTTCAGCGTCACCGTGCCGGCATTGAAGGCCTTGGCGCTCTCGACCTTGGCCAGCCTGGAGGCGTTGCTGTTGTCGGAGGAGCCGGCCGGCGTCGGGGTGATGTTGAAGGTGTCGCCGACCTTCGGCGCACCGTCCAGCACGAAGCTCCAGCCATTGGCGCTGATGGTCTGGCCGGGCGTGTAGGTCTGCGGCGGGCCACCATCGATGGTGTAGGTGGTGGCCGAGGTGAACACGATCGCGGCCGGATTGCGCAGGTTGGCGTTGCTCGAATCGGTCACAGTCACGCCACTCAGCTTGCCGGTGCCCGTGTTGGCCGTCGCGGCGGCGCCCTTTACCGCGGCAGCGGCTGCAATCCGGGACGGATCGGTGATGGCGATCTCCATGCTGCCGGCGACGCCTGCGGTGGGCTGCAGCAGGAATCGGTCGTTGGCAGCGGGGGTGCCGCCCACGACCAGCGTGACGCCGTTGATCACCAGCGGATCGGCGGCGGTGCCGGTGCCGGCCAGCGGAACGCTGGCGCCGGTGTCGGCCCGGCTGGCCTTCCAGTTGCTGCCATCGAACTGCAGCACCACGTTCTGCGCGTCCAGCTTGCCCAGGTCGCCATAGGTGGCGCTGAGGCTGGCGGTGCCGGTGTTGGCGTTGTTGGCGGTGACGCGCGGGTTGCCGATGTTGAAGAAGTCGCCCCCGAGCTGGCCATACATGTCCACGCCCTGGTGATGGGCCTGGTTGAAGGTCTCGGCCAGGCCGACAGCCAACTTGCCCAGTTCGGCCTGGGCCGGGGTCAGCACGGTGTCGCGGAACTCCATCAGGCCGCCGATCTGGCCGCCTACTGCCTTCGGGTCGAGGCGGATGGTGTTGCCCTGCGTTTCCAGGGCCAGCTGCAGGCGCTCGGGCTGGTACGGGTCGGCCACGGTGGTGACCTTGGTCGCGGTGGTGCCCACCACCAGCGCGTTGCCGCCGGCGGTGTAGACATTCATGATGCCGCCGTCCTGGATCACCGCGGTGCCGCCGGTGTAGCCGATCAGCTGGGTGATCAGCTGGTCGCGCCGATCGAGCAGGTCGGGCGCGGCGGTGGCGATGTTGGTGCCGATCGCACCGTTGATCTGCGCGATCTCCTGCGCCAGGCGGTTGACCTCGGTGGCACCGGCCAGCAGGCCGTTGTTGACCTCGCTGTTGAGGTTGTTCAGGTGGGTGTTGAGCTGCACAAAGCGGTTGGCCAGGGCCTTGCCGCCATCGAGCATGTTCTGGCGATCGGCCGTGCCGGAGGCATTGGAGGACAGGCCACTGACCGAGTCGAAGAAGTTCGACCACACACCAGAGACATTCGTGGCCGCATCAGAGAACAGCGCGTTGACCCGGTCGGCCATTCCCGAAAGCTGTTTCAGGCGCGCCAGTTCACCGCTGCTGTCGAGCAGGCGCGAGATGGCCAGCTGGTCGGCGGTGCGGCGGATGTCGGTGATGCGGGTACCGTTGCCGACCGTGCCGTAGCCATAGTTCTGCGGATCGGCGGTGGCGAAGTTGACCTTCTGCCGGCTGTAGCCGGGCGTATTGAGGTTGGCCACGTTGTGGCTGGTGGTCGCCAACGCACGCTGGAAGGCGAGCAGGGCACCGGTACCGGTGGAAAGTACGCTGGACATGGGGTTCCTCAACGACGGGTGATACCCAGCGCCGCGGTCGCGGTGCTGGCGAAGGTCTGGCCAAGGCGCGAGCCGGCGTCTGCCACGGCGGCGACGGCGCGCTCGATGGTCGGGCCGCCGGCGATCGCGGCGATCTTGGCCGCGTAGCGCGGATCGGTGGCATAGCCGGCGCGCTGCAGGCCACGGGCGAAGCCCTGCACGTCGGTGCCGGCCTGCAGGGCCTGCTGGTAGCGCGGGCTGGTCTTCAGCAGGCGCACGTAGTCGGCAAAGCTCTCGGCCGGCGAACTGTAGGCGCGGAAGCTGGCGGTCTCGTTGCGGCGCACGCCATCGACATATTCATGGGTGCCGGCTACGGCGCGCTGGCCGCTCCAGCCATTGGCCTTGATGCCGAACAGGTTGTGCGAAGTGCTGCCGTCGGCGTGCTTGATGTGGCGCTTGCCCCAGCCGGTTTCCAGCGCGGCCTGGGCGACCAGGGCGCGGGCATCCACGCCCAGTTCCTTGGCCGCACGCTGCGCGTGCTGCCAGATGCTGGCGACGAAGCCTTCCGGGGTGTGCTCGCCGAGCTGGGCGACAGCGGTGCGGGTCGCCATCGCATCGGCCGGGCTGATCGCGGTGCCGCGGTTGCTGGCGGTGGCCGACCACTGGTCGCTGTTGGCGGCCCAGTCCTCGCCCTGCAGGCTGCCGATGTACGGATCGTCGGTGCCCAGCGAGCGGTGCATGCTGCTGCTCTCGCGCCCGGCGATCAGGTCCAGGGCCTGCTCCATCGGCGCCACTGCCGCCTGCGCACCGTGCTGCGCACCGGCGGCCATCTGCTGCAGCAGGCGCACCGCCTGGCTGCCGTCTTCCAGTGGCAGCGACGGTGCCGGCCTGGCCGGTGCATTGAGCTGGTAAGCACGGCTGGCCTTGGCCGGATCCACGCGGGCATCCAGCGCCGGGCCATCGGCGGCCTGGCCGGACAGCTGCCGGCTGATCATGCTGGACAGGCCCAGGCCTTTGCCGCGGGTCATCGCCTCGGCAATCTTCTGGTCGTACATCTCGCGGAACATCTTGTTCTCGCCGGGAAACAGCGAGTCACCGAAGCTGGCGTCACGCATGCTCTTTACCAGCATCTGCGCGAACTGGCCTTCCAGCTGGCGCGCCACCTTGTCGATCCTTGCCGGATCGTTCTGTTGCGCCGGGTGCAGGTCGAATGCGGGATTGATGCGCATGTCAGATCACCTCGAGCTCGGCACTCAATGCGCCGGCCTGCTTCAGGGCTTCCAGGATCGCGATCAGGTCGCCCGGTGCCGCACCTACGGCGTTCACCGCATGCACGATCTCGTCCAGGGTGGTGCCGCCGCTGAACTTGAACATGCGGCTGCCGTCGTTGGTGGCGGTGATGGTGGACTGCGGGCTGGCCACGGTGCGGCCGCCGGACAGGGCATTGGGCTGGCTGACGTTGGTGTTTTCCTGGATGGTCACGGTCAGCGAACCGTGCGAGATCGCCGCGGGTCCCACGCGCACCTGCTGGCCGATGACCACGGTGCCGGTGCGCGAATTGACCACCACCTTGGCCGGGGCGCTGCCCGGGGTCAGTTCCAGGTTCTCGATGCGCGCCAGCAGGCCGACGCGTGCGCCGGGGTCGGTCGGCGCGGTGACCGCGACGGTCACGCCATCGATCGCGCGTGCCGCACCTTCGCCGAAGGCGTTGTTGAGCGCGGCGACCATGCGCGAGACCGTGGTGAAATCGTTGTTGTGCAGGTTCAAGGTGATGTCGCCGCCGTTGGCCAGCGGATCGGGCAGGGCACGCTCCACGGTGGCGCCGTTGGGAATACGGCCGACGCTGGGCACGTTCACCGAGACACGGGAACCATCCTTGCCCTGCGCACCGAAGCCACCCACGATCAGGTTGCCCTGGGCGATGGCGTAGATCTGCCCGTCGGCCCCGCGCAGCGGGGCCATCAGCAGCGAGCCGCCGCGCAGCGACACCGCGTTGCCGATCGAGGACACCGTGATGTCGATCGGCTGGCCGGGCTTGGCGAACGGCGGCAGCTCGGCATGGATCGCAACGGCGGCCACGTTCTTCAGCTGCGGGTTGACGTTCGGCGGCACGTTCACGCCCAGTTCGCCGAGCAGGTTCTTCAGGCTCTGCACGGTAAAGGGCGCCTGGCTGGTGCGGTCGCCGCTGCCATCCAGGCCGACCACCAGGCCGTAGCCAACCAGTGCGTTGCCACGCACGCCGCCGACCTGTGCCAGGTCCTTGATGCGCTCGGCGCTGGCCGGGGCTGCCACGACCATCAGCATCAGCGCGACGAACGACGCCACGCGGCGCTGCCAGGAAGAAGAGGGGAGGAGTTTCATGGCCATACTCAGAACGGCGTCAGGCCGGAATTGAAGAAGCGGCTCAGCCAGCCCATCGCGTTGGACTGCGCGACCGGTCCGCGGCCGCCGTAGACGATGCGGGCCTCGGCTACGCGGCTGGAGGGAATGGTGTTGTCCTGGCTGATGTCGCCAGGGCGCACGATGCCCTGCACCTGCACCAGTTCATCGCCCTGGTTGAGCCGCAGGTTCTTCTGCCCCTGCACCACCAGGTTGCCGTTGGGCAGGCGCTGGATCACGGTGACCGTAACGCTGCCCTGCAGGCGGTTGCTCTGCGCGCTGTTGCCCTTGCCGGTGAAATCACGCTTGCCTTCCGCACTAGCGCTGAGGATGTCCTTGCCGCCCAGGGTGACCGGCGCGCCAAAGATGCTCGGGCTGCCCAGGCTCAGGTTGGACTCCTTGTTGGTGGCGGTGTTTGCACTGGTCTGCGCGGTGGTGCTTTCCAGCAGGGTGATGGTCAGCAGGTCGCCGACATCGCGTGCGCGGCGGTCTGAATACAGCTGCAGGGTCGGGCCGGCGGCATAGATCGCCCCGGCGGTGGGCGCGGCCTGCGGCGGCATGATCGGCTGGATCGGCGCCATCGCCGGGTAGGGGCGCACGTCGCCCGCGATCACGCAGCCACCGAGCAGGGCGGCCACGGTGCAGGCGAGGGCAGTGCGGGCGAAGTTGGAAATGGGCGACATGGCGGTTTCCCGGTTGGGCCGGTCAGATCTTGTTGTTGAGATAGCCGAGCATCGAGTCGGTGGTGGAGATCGCCTTGGCATTCATTTCGTAGGCGCGCTGGGTTTCGATCATCGACACCAGCTCTTCCACCACATTGACGTTGCTGCCTTCCAGCGCCCCCTGCACCACGGTGCCGAGGCCGTTCAGGCCGGGATTACCGTTCTGGGCCGGGCCCGAGGCCGTGGTTTCCAGGAACAGGTTCTCGCCGCGCGCCTGCAGGCCGGCCGGATTGACGAAGTCGGTCAGGGTCAGCGCACCGACTTCCACCGACGCGGCGTTGTCGGCCATCTTCACGCTGATGGTGCCGTCGCTGCCGATGGTGACCGACTGCGCGCCCTCGGGAATCTGGATGCCCGGCTGCACCGGGTAGCCGCTGTTGGTGACCAGCTCGCTGTCCTGGTTGATCTTGAACGAGCCATCACGGGTGTAGGCCGAGCTGCCGTCGGGCATCTGCACTTCGAAGAAGCCGCGGCCGTTGACCATCACATCCAGGGCGCGACCGGTCTGCTGCTGGCTACCCTGTTCGAAGTTCTTGGCGGTTGCTACCACGCGCACGCCGGTGCCCAGCTGCAGGCCGGTCGGCAGCTGCGTCTGCGCCGACGAAGAGCCGCCGGGCTGGCGCACCTGCTGGTACAGCAGGTCTTCAAAACTGGCACGGTCCTGCTTGAAGCCGGTGGTGTTGGTGTTGGCGAGGTTGTTGGAAACCACCGACATGCGCATCTGCTGCGCATCCAGTCCGGTTTTCGCGATCCACAATGCCTGGTTCATCTTCGATGTCCTGTCTGGTGAAACCGGCCGCGTGGTGCGGCCCTTGTATGCGGGTGTGCAAGCGGTGTGCCAGCGCCGGCATCCGCCGGCGCCGGAATTCCGTCAACTGCCCAGGCGCAGCATGCTGTTGGCGCTGCGCGCGTTTTCGTCGCCGTGTTTGATCACCTGCACCTGCATTTCGTACTGGCGCTGCAGCTGGATCATCTGCACCAGTGCCCCGGCCGCATCGACGTTGCTGCCTTCCAGCTGGCCGCTGTGCACTGCGGTGCCCTGTGCCGGTGCGAACGGCTGTTGCGGGTCGGTATTGCGGAACAGGCCATCCAGGCCGCGCTCGAGGCGCTCGTCCGGTGCCTGCACCACCTTGATCCGGCCGATCTGCGCCATGGTCTGCGGGCCTTCACCCTGCGGGATGATCGAGATCGTGCCGTCGGCACCGATCTCCATCGCCTGGTAGGGCGGAATGGCGATCGGGTTGTTGTTGTCATCCAGTACCGTGCGGCCGCCGGAGGTCACCAGCTGGCCATTGGGGGTGACCGACAAGGCCGCGCCGCGCGTATACGCCTCGCTGCCATCGCTGGCCTGCACCGCCAGCCAGGTGCCGCTCTGCAGCGCCAGGTCCAGCGGTTTGCCGGTGATGTGCTGCGCGCCGGGCGTGCGGTTGAAGCCAGCGTCGACGTGCAGCGCATCCACCCGCGAGGCAAAGCCGGGGCCGCGGATCGGGAAGGCTTCGGTGTTGGCCAGCGCTTCCTTGAAGCCGGGGGTGTCCGAGTTGGCGAGATTGTGGCTGAGCGTTCCCTGCGCCTGCAGGGAGGCGCGGGCACCGGTCATCGCCACGTAAAGGGCTTTATCCATGCGGGGAGTTCCGTGACAGGGTCAGCGGGTCATCAACGGATGTTGATGACCGTCTGGGTGATCTGGTCCTGGGTGGTGATCATCTGTGCGTTGGCCTGGAAGTTGCGCTGCGCGGTGATCATGTTGACCAGCTGCTCGGTGAGGTCGACGGTGGACGCTTCCAGCGAACCTGCCTGGATCTTGCCGAGGTTGGAGGTATCGGGCATGCCGGTGCGCGGCGTGCCCGACTCGAAGGTCTCGACCCACAGGTTGTTGCCCTTCGATTCCAGGCCCTGGGTGTTGTTGAAGGTGGTCAGTGCGACCTGGCCCAGCGGCTTGTCGTCGCCGTTGGAATAGCGGGCGTAGACCACGCCGGATTCGGACACGGTGATTTCATTGAGCTTGCCGGCGGCATAACCGTCCTGCTGGGTGTTGCGCAGCGCGAACTTCTCGCCGTACTGGGTCGAGCCGTTGATATCCAGCGTCATGTTCAGCTGGCCGGCGCCGGTGGTGGGGGTGAACGTGCCGAGGCCGACCTTGCCGTTGGCCGGGGCGGTCAGCTTGCCGCTGTTGTCGAAGGTGACCGCGGTCGGGGTGCCAGCGGGCTGGCCATCGACATAGTTGTGCACGGTCCATTCGTTGGGGTTGGCTCCCTTGACGAAGTACGAGACCTGGATGTGGCTCACGCCCAGCGAGTCGTACACGGTGATGCCGCCGCTGGAATGGTTGTAGCTGTTGGAATCGGCCGGGTCGAAGGTGGCCACCGTCGGCTGCTTGGCGTTGGCCGGCAGGGTGAAGCCGACCTTCACTTCGCTGGTCTGCTTCGGCGGGCTGTCGGTGGTCAGCAGCTGCAGGTCGACCAGGCGGCCGGCGTCGAAGTTGGTGCCATCGGCATTCGGTGCGAACACCTGCAGGCGCGCACCCTGCGGATTGACCACGTAGCCGGCCGAATCGGTCTGGAAGTTGCCGGCACGCGAATACACCCGCGAACCGTTCATGTTCATGGTGAAGAAGCCCTCACCGGAAATGGCCATGTCCAGGCTGCGCCCGGTCTGCTCGTTGTGGCCCTGGATGAACTGCTGGGCGACGTTGGAAACGCGCACACCCGAGCCGGTCTGGTTCTTCGACAGGCCATAGCTGGTGGAGGCGAACAGATCGGCGAACTCGGCGCGCGACTGCTTGAAGCCGGTGGTGTTGACGTTGGCGACGTTGTTGGCGGTGACGCTCAGGTCGGTGTTGGCGGCATTGATGCCGGACAGCGAGACATTGAAGCCCATGGGATGCTCCTGGTTGATGCGGGATGTGCGGCTCAGCTGACGCGGAGCACGTAGTCGATCGGGGCCGTGCCCAGGCCCTTGAGGTTCAGGTACAGGCCGTCGGAACCGACGGTCACGCTTTCCACCGGCGCCTGCACGTAGGTGGACAGCTTGGTGCTCTTGCCGGCGGTATCGACATGGTTGGCGACGATGGAGTACTTGCCCGGCTCCATGCGTTTGCCGTTGGCGTCCTTGCCGTCCCACTGGAAGGCGGTTTCGCCGGCGGCAGTGGCTTCCACGCTCAGCGAGGTGACCTTGGCGCCGTTGGCATCGGTGATGTCCACGGTGATGATGCCGGCCGACGGCGCGGCCACCGTGCCTTCGACGCTGCCCTCCTTCTCCAGTACCAGCTTTTCCGACGGCACCAGCACCTGGTGGCCGACCAGTGCCGCGCCACGCAGCACCTGGTCGCTGGCCATCGACTCCAGGAAGCCCTTCACCGTCTTGTTCAGATCGGTGATGCCCTGCACGGTGGACATCTGCGCCATCTGCGCGACCATCTGGGTGTTGTCCATCGGCTTCAGCGGGTCCTGGTGCTGCAGCTGCTCGGTCATCAGGCGCAGGAAATCGGCCTGGTCCAGCGTGTTCTTCTTCTTGGTGGCGTTGCTGTTCGGGGCGTTCAGACCAAGTGCGGTATAGACGTCCTGGTTGGTCTGGTTGTTGACGGCGGTGGTCATGGCGGTATCCGGTACTGCGGGCCTCAGCGGCCCATGGTCAAGGTGGCCAGGGCCAGTTCCTTGGCGGTGGTCAGCATCTCCACGCCGGCCTGGTAATTGCGCGAGGTCGAGATCAGGTTGACCATCTGCGCCACCGGGTCGACGTCGGGCTGGTAGATGTAGCCATCGCCATCGGCCAGCGGGTGGCCCGGCTCATAGCGCTTGATCGGCGCCGCATCGCTCTGGGTGATCTCCTTCACCTTCACCGAGGTGATGTTCGGATCGTTCTTGCTGGTGACAGCCTGGAAGATCGGTTCCAGCGGCTTGTACACGGCGTCGGCGGAACCGGCGACGGTGTCGGCGTTGGAGAGGTTGGAGGCGATGGTGCTCATGCGCACCGACTGCGCCTGCAGCGCGGAACCGGCGATATCGAAGATCGGCAGGTTGCTCATGGCTTATTGCCCCGTGATCGCGGTCAGCATGGAACGCACCTTGCTCTCGACGAAGCTGAGCGAGGCGCGGTACTCAAGCGCGGCGCGGCCATAGGCGGCACGCTCGGCATCGGGATCGACGGTGTTGCCGTCCAGGCTGGGTTGCACGCCTTCGCGCGCGATCTGGAACGGGTTCAGGCCGCTACTGATTTCGTAGTGCTGCTCATGGGTGGTGGCCATCAGGCCATTGGCATCCTGCCCCTGGGCATGGCGCAGCGCGGCGTCGAAGTCCAGGTCCTGGGCCTTGTAGCCGGGCGTATCGGCATTGCCGAGGTTGCTGGCGATCAGCTTCATCCGTTGTTCGCGCAACGGCATGGTCTGGGCGTGGACGCCCAGGTAGTCGGTAATCAGGTTGCGCACGGTGCACTCCCACGGGAACGTTGCCCGGGAAGCTGCAAGGGATGTGCCAAAGCACGCGCGACATCGCGTCCGCCGGGCATGGCCCGGCGCTACCCCAGGGGTCGGGGAGGTTGTGGTAGCGCCGGGCCACGCCCGGCGGAGACCCGTGACGCGGCCTTACGCCGCCATCGCGACCTTGCGCAGGCGGTCCAGCACGAAATCGGCCAGTTCGTGCGGCGAGTACTTGGCGACGAAGGCATTGGCGCCGACGCGCTCGACCATCGCGTTGTTGAATACGCCCGACAACGAGGTATGCAGCAGCACGTACAGGCCGGCAAGGCCAGGGTGGCGCCGGATTTCCGTCGTCAGCGTATAGCCGTCCATGGCCGGCATTTCGATGTCCGAGATGACCATGGCGTAGCGCTCGGCCGGGTTCTCGCCCGAGGCGTGGATCTGCAGCAGATGGTCCAGCGCCTGCTTGCCATCGGAAAGCAGGGTGGCGCCAACGCCCAGCTGGTCCAGCACGCTGCGGATCTGCTGGCGGGCCACGCGCGAATCGTCCACCACCAGCACCTGCAGCTGCGGGCCATCGGCAGGCATTGCCATTGCCGGATCGAGTACGGCATCACCGCGTACCTGGGCGATATCGGCCAGCACGCTTTCAACGTCGATCACCTGGATCAGCTCACCCTGGAAGCGGGTCACCGCCGTCAGGTAGCTCGATTCGGCACCCAGTTCCGGCGGCGGGTGGATGTCTTCCACCGCGATGTTGACGATGCGCTCCACGCCGCTGACCAGGAAGCCCTGGATCGAACGGTTGAATTCGGTGACGACCAGGTAGCCAGGCGAGGTGTCCGCGTCAGGCTCACGCTCGGGGTGGCCGATGGCCAGGCCCAGGTCGAGCACCGGCACCGAGCGGCCGCGTACGTCGGCCACGCCGGCAAACTGGCTGGGCAACCCGGGCACCTGGAACAGCTCCGGGCGCCGCAGGACTTCCTGCACCTTGAAGACATTGACGCCAAAAAGCTGACGTCCGCCGAGACGGAACAGCAGCAGCGCCAGGCGGTTGTGGCCGGCCAGTCGGGTTCGCTGGTCGATCCGGTTGAGCAGGTCATGGGACATGGCTGCTGTATCGGCGGGGTGGGCGCCAAACTTGAGGGCGCTCTGCCGCCTGCGCGGTCCGCACCACGTTTGTAGAGTCGACTGTCAGTCGACCGCTCTTCGATCCGATCACGGAAAACCCCGTGCTTCGCGCGAAAGTCGACTGACAGTCGACTCTACCCATCCGGTCGCATCCCCATCCCGGATCCGATCAACGGGTCCCGGCGCTCTGGCACACCCCTTGCACGCACCAGGGCCAGATTCCATCGACAGGAGGCGCCATGCGCCGGGTCACACCTCTATTCGCCATCGTGCTCGCCGCAGCCGCGCCATGGGCAGCCGCTGCAGAGTGGCAGCCGGTTGCCAGCATCCGCGCGGCGGCGTTGTCGACGCTGCCTGCCGGGAGCGAGGGGGAGGCGCAGGTGGCCGATGCGCTGCGCCTGCCCAAGTGTGGCGGCGCGCTGCAGGTGCAGCCCACCGCCAACACCACGGTGGAAGTCAGCTGTCCCGACGCCGGTGGCTGGCGCCTGTTCGTGCCAGTGAAAGTGCGGCGCAACCAGACCGTGCTGGTGCTCAACCGCGGAATCGGTACTGGAGAAACCCTTACTGCTGCCGATATCACCACTGCCCAGCGTGATGCCGCCCGGATTGCCGGTGCGGTGCTGGCCGATCCCAACGCAGCGATCGGCCGCATCGCCCGCCGTCCGTTGCAGGCCGGGGCCCTGCTGTCGAGCAACGATCTGGTGGTGCAGCGTCTCATCAAGCGAGGAGACAATGTGGCGCTGGTCTCGCGTCGCGGCTCGGTCGAGGTCCGTATTGCAGGCCGTGCGATGGGTGACGCGGGTGAGAACGAGCGGGTCTCGGTCGAGAACCTGTCCTCGCGGCGGATCGTGCAGGGCACGGTCGACGCCGCCGGTGACGTAATCGTGGCGCGTTGAATTACCGCAGAATATCCCTAAAGATCACGGCCCTGCGGCCGTTATCCCATGTGAACGGCAACTCCAGGACACCCCATGAGCCAGAAAATCGACGGCAACCTGCAGGTCCCCCAGGCCCTGCGCAGCGTGACGACCCCGGCCAACAAGCCCGGTGTAAGCACCGATGCGGCGGCACGCCCGGTCGAGGCGGCCGACAGCCTGCGCCTGACCGGCGAGGCCACCAATCTGCAGGCCATCGAGCGTGAGCTGACCACCGCCCCGGCAATCGACGCCCAGCGCGTGGCCGCCGTGCGCGAGGCGCTGCAGAACGGCACCTACAAGATCAATCCGGACGCGATCGCATCGCGCATGCTCGAGCTGGACCAGCAGCTGCACGGATGACTGCGGCGATGAGCGAGCCGCTGCAGCGTCTTGCCCAGGCCCTGGACGTTGAACGCCAGGCCCTGGTCGAGCACGACGTGCACGCCCTGATCCGGGCCACCGGCGCCAAGCTGGAAGCGCTGCGTGCGCTGGAAGGCGCGCCGCCGGTCGGGGAAGGCGAGCAGCTGCAGGAACTGGCCGAACGCAACCGCGCCAACGGCGTGCTGCTGTCGCGCCGGCGCCGCGAGGTCAACTGGGCCCTGCGCCAGCTCGGGCGCACCGAAGATGCCTCGGCCTACGATGCCAAGGGGCAGGCGCACACCGTCACAGCGCGCCGCCCACTCGCCGTCGCCTGAGGCGGCGGTCGAACAACCCCATCACGCGGGCTGAAGCCCGCTGCACGAGCGCGTATATTGGGCGTCTGTTCGAATGCCCCCGAGTCGCCGTGTCCGCTGCCAACGCCCTGGTTACCGCCCCCCTTCCGCCACAGCCGGTACTGCAGGCCCTGCTTGAGCGCCTGCGCGAAGGGCTGCTGCTGTTCACCGAAGACGGGCAGGTTGCGCTGGCCAATCCAGCCGCGCAGAACCTGTTGGCAAGCGGTGAGGATGGTGCATTGCCGCCCCCGCAGCGGCTTCGCGAGTTGCTGCCCCCCGATGCGCTGGAACACGCGCGCCAGCATGGTCACTGGAACGGCAGCCTGCCGCTGGGCGAGGGCGTGGTCATCGCCCACCTGTATCACCACGGCCCGGTGGGGCAGGGGCACTTCCTGGCCTTGTTCCGTCATATCGAAGGACAGGAAGACTACGAGCGAGAACTGCAGCAGCGCCACGCCGAGCTGCGCCAGGCCTACCTGCGGCTC
Source organism: Stenotrophomonas sp. YJH_SMC_48-3 (assembly GCF_059369375.1). Classification (NCBI taxonomy): domain Bacteria; kingdom Pseudomonadati; phylum Pseudomonadota; class Gammaproteobacteria; order Lysobacterales; family Lysobacteraceae; genus Stenotrophomonas; species Stenotrophomonas sp. YJH_SMC_48-3. Next base: position 58,705 of record NZ_JCAFSQ010000005.1, read on the forward strand.
AACGGTACCCAGGAGAAACTGCTGCAATCTGAGAAGATGGCCTCGATCGGCCAGCTTGCTGCCGGCGTCGCGCACGAGATCAATAATCCGATCGGCTACGTGCACTCAAACCTGGGCAGCCTGCAGGAGTACCTGCGCAGCCTGTTCACCGTGATCGAAGCCTACGAACGCGCGTTGCGTGCGCCGGACCCGAAGGCGCTGATCCCGGAGATCGATGACATCCGTGACCGCCTGGACATCGATTTCATCAGCCGCGACCTGCCGCAGCTGATGGCCGAATCGCGCGAAGGCATCGAACGGGTGACGCGCATCGTGCGTGATCTGAAAGACTTCTCGTATTCCGGGCGTGACGAGTCGTGGAAGCTGGTCGACCTGCACGCGGGCCTGGAATCGACCATCAACATCATCTGGAACGAGCTCAAGTACAAGGTCACCCTGGTACGCGAGTTCGGCCAACTGCCGCTGGTGGAATGCCTGCCATCGGAGTTGAACCAGGTCTACATGAACCTGCTGCTCAACGCGGGCCATGCCATCGCCGAGCGCGGCACGATCACTGTGCGCACCGGCGTCGATGGCGACCAGGTGTGGGTCGAATTCGAGGACACCGGCGGTGGCATCTCGCCGGAACTGCGCCAACGCATCTTCGATCCGTTCTTCACCACCAAGCCGGTGGGCAGTGGCACGGGCCTGGGCCTGTCGATCTCCTACAGCATCATCAACAAGCACCATGGCCGGATCGACCTGGACAGCACCCCGGGCGTGGGCTCGCGCTTCCGCGTGGTGCTGCCGGTGAAGCAGCCGCGCTGACCGCTTCGGGTAATGCCGGCCGCTGGCCGGCAACCTCATTAACCCCGTCACGTAGCAGCCGGCCAGCGGCCGGCTCTACCAGGGCCTGTCCCGGCCTGCGTTCGCGCTGGCTCTACCAGGGCCTGTGCCGGCCTGGGTCGCGCCTCGGGTAGTGCCGGCCGCTGGCCGGCAACCTCACTAACCCCGTCACGTAGCAGCCGGCCAGCGGCCGGCTCTACCAGGCTGGATCGTTACCGCAGCGGGCGGTCCTCGCCGCCGTCTCCGCTCTCCACCGGCGCCGGTCCGGCGTTGCTGCGGCGCTGTTCCTCGTACGTGCGGAACGCCTGGTGGATATGCTTGCGCAGCTCGTCGTCGTTCCATGGCTTGGTCAGGAAGCGGTAGATCGCGCCGCGGTTGATCGCATCGGTCACCGTGTTCAGATCGGTATAGCCGGACAGCACCAACCGGATCGTGTCCGGGTACAGCATCTTCACCCGGCCGAGGAACTCGGTGCCGCTCATGTCGCTCATGCGCTGGTCGGACAGGATCACCTGCACGTCGTTGATCGCCAGCAGGTCGAACGCATCACGCACGTTGCCGGCCGCCAGGATGCGGTAGCCGTCGCGACGGAACAGCCGCACCAGCGATCGCAACACGTTCTCTTCGTCGTCCAGCAAGAGCAGCGTGCGGTCGGGACGGGTCTCGGCGAAAGCTTCCGGGCGCAGGTAGCGGCGGCGCAGGGTCATGCCTGCGGCATCGGCCGACATCGGTTCGCCGAACAGGTAGCCCTGGAACACATCACAGTCGTTGCGACGCAGGAAGCCAAGCTGCGCCTGCGATTCAACGCCGTTGGCGATCACCGTCATGCCCAGCTGATGGCCCATGGCGATGATCGCGCGGGCGATGGCCGCCTCGCGGTTGCCGGCCGGCGCGCTCTTGATGAAGCTGCGGTCGATCTTCAGCTTGTCCACCGGGTAGCGCACCAGCGCACTGAGACTGGAGTCACCGGTGCCGAAGTTGTCCAGGCTCAGGCTGATGCCCTCGTTGCGCAGGTTGGCCAGCGTCTCATGCACGAAGTTGACGTTGTTGGTCAGCGCGCTTTCGTTGATTTCCAGCGTCAGCATCTGTGCCGGTATGCCCGCGGCCTGGATCAGGCCCATCACTTCGGCGAAGAAGTTCGGCCGCAGCAGCTGCAGGGTGGAGACGTTCACCGCGATGGTGAAATCGTCGAAGCCTTGGTCGCGCCACAGGCGGGCCTGCTTGAGTGCACCTTCCAGCACCCAGGTGCCGATCTGCACGATGATGCCCAGCCGCTCGGCGGTGCGCATGAAGCGCTCCGGCACCAGCATGCCCAGCGTCGGTGACTGCCAGCGCAGCAGCGCTTCCATGCCGACCACGTGGCCATCGCGGGCGCTGACCAACGGCTGGTAGCGCAGTTTCAGTTCGCCGTTGGGAATGGCATCGACGATCTGCCGCGCGATGATGCTCTCGCTGTGCGCGCTCGGCGGCGTGTCCACGGCGTGGATGCGCACCGCGTTGCCGCCCTCGCGGGCGGCCTGGTACAGCGCATCTTCGGCGTGGTCCAGCAGGCGTGAAACGTTGCTGGCATGCTCCGGGCACAGGCTCACGCCCAGCTTGCCGGTCATGAACAGCGTGTACGGCAGGACCGACAGCGGCAGTTCCATCTGCTGCCGGATTTCCTCGGCGAAATCCTCCGGCAGTGGCACCTCGGCTGTGCGTGGCACCGCGATCAGGAACTCGTCGCTGCCGTGGCGCCACAGCTTGCCGCGCCCTCGCAGGTAGGACTGCAACCGCTGCGCAACCAGCACCAGGGCCTGGTCACCTACCTCGGCGCTCATGTTTTCGTTGACAGAGGCGAAGTGGTCGATGTCCACATGCATCAGCATGAGTGCGGTACCGCCCGAGGCCGCCTCGGCGACCATCACCTGCAACTCGGGGTTGCCGGCACCGAGGCGATCAGGCGCATCATCGATGCTGACCGGGGGCTGGTTGGGATTCCACATAGGCTCAGTAGTCCGGTGACTCGGCGGCGGCCATGCTGGCTGCCTGGTAGGGGAGATGAACGTCGATCAGGGTGCCTTCACCGTGCGCGGATTCGATCCGTACATGGCCACCGACGCTCTGCGCACGCTCGCGCATCACGATCAGGCCCAGTCCGCGCGGGCCGTCGGGGTCGAAACCCTCGCCGTCGTCGCGGATCTGCAGGTGCAGGCCGCGCTGGCCGACGTCGCGCAGCTGCAGCTGTACCTGGCTGGCACGGGCGTGGCGCAGCACGTTGGTCAGGCTTTCCTGGGCAATACGGAAGCAGGCCTGCTCGATGCTGTTGTCGGGACGGTGCGGCAGCGGCTCGATCTCGGCCAGCAGCTCCACCGGCGAGGAACGGAACAGTACCCGTGCCTGCCAGCTCAGCGCCGCTTCCAGGCCCAGTGCGTCCAGCTGCGGCGGCCGCAGCAGGGTAGAGATGTCGCGCAGCTTGGCCACCGTGGTATCGGCCAGGCTGACGATCTGTGCCAGGTCCTCACCGCGGCGTTGCGGATCGTCCTCGTCCTGCGCGGCATAGGCAGACAGCTTGATCGCCGTGATCGCCTGGCCGATATCGTCGTGCAGGTCGCGCGAGATCGCGCGGCGCTCATCCTCCTGCAGCGAGAACAGGCGGCCGGCCATGGCCTGCAGTTCGCGGTTGCTGGTTTCCAGTGCGCTGCGGATGCGTTCGGAATCACTGAGATCGCGCACGATCAGCAGCTTGCAGTCGCGGCCGCCATAGCGCACCTCGCCCACTGCTAGGCCGGCATGGAAGCTGCGGCCATCTGCGCGCTGCATCGCCACCACGCTGCTGTGGCCCGGCCCCAGGTGCAGCTGGCCCGCACGCAGCTGGCTGCGCACGCGGGCCAGATCGGCGCTGTCCACCAGTGCCGAAAGCGGTTCGCCCAGCAAGGTGTGGCTGCCATAGCCGAACAGGCTGGCGGCCCAGGCGTTGGCGTACAACACGTGTTCGTCGGCGAGGATCACCACACCATCGGGCAGCACCCGCACCAGCTCGCGGAACTGTTCCTCGCGCTCGCGCAGCAGGCGACGCGACTGCTCGCGCTCGGTCACGTCCTGCAGGGTGCCCAGCACGCGGCTGCGGCCAGCTTCATCGATACCGCTGGCGGCGCGCAGGTGCACCATCAACGCGCGCCCGTCCATCGACAGGACGGGCAGCAGCACGTCCACCTGCACCGGCTCGCCGGAGCATAGTTCGGCCAGCAGTTGTTCGGTCTGGGTGGCAGTGGCCGGATCGGCCGGCACCAGCAGTTCGTCGAAGCGGTGCCAGCGGCGGGCCTCGGGCGGGCGGCGGCCAAGCAGCCGGTAGACCTGGTTGGAGTAGCGACCCAGCCCGGTGGACGGGTCCAGCTCCCAGGCGCCGATACGGGCCAGCTCGTGGGCTTCCTCGACCCGGGCCAGCGCCTGGTCGCGGCGCAGCTGGGCCAGGTCTTCGGCGGTGCGGTCGATGGCAATCAGCAAGCGGGCGTTGTGGCCGTCATAGCTGATGGCGTTGGACCGCAGCTCCATCTGCCGTAGCGAGCCATCACGCAGTTGCAGCTGGGCACGCAGGATGCAGAGCTCCTGCGGCGCCTCGCGGATCGCCTCCAGCTTGGTCTGCAGTGCCTGGTCCTGGCCGGGCGGCCACAGCACGTCGATGGTCTTCTCCAGAAGGTCACCGCGCTCCCAGCCGAACGCGGTGCAGGCAGCCGGATTCGCGTCGAGGATCGCCAGCGTGTCCAGGTCGTAGACCAGGATCGGGCCGGGATTGCCCTCGAACATCTGCCGCAGGCGCAGCTCGGAGGCCTGTTGGCGCGCGTGGGTGTGCAGCACGTGCTCGGCCAGCGGGCGCAGCAGCAGATACAGCAGGCCTGCGCTGGCCAGGGCGAAGAACGAGCCCTTCAGGCCCTGCCACAGTGCCGCCTGCTGCGGATCGGGCACCAGCGCCTGCACCACGCTGTCGGTAGAGATCATCCAGGCCAGCGCCATCACCAGGTAGCTCAACACCACCCGGCGCCGGTCACGGCTCAGCGCCTGCGCCATCCGCGGGTCGGGAACAGGGGCGTTGCCGGTCGGTTCTGCAGGCATGGACGAGGCGGGTGACAGGGGCGCTGGTCATCTTACCCCGCAGCGCGCCGTGACCACTCAATTATCCGCCGCAGGCGCCGTTAACCACTGCGTGCCCCGCTGACGGGCGTGTCATCCGGAGCAAGATCGCGTGGACCAAGGGATCATCGCCAGCCTGCTGCAGCACCCGCTTGCGTCGGCGCTGGTCATCGTCGACCGTACCGGGCGTCCGCTGGCGGCCAATCCGGCCGCGCGCGAGCATGGCCTGCCAGCCACCGTGGCGGCCTATGCGCCGATGCTGGAAGATCTGCGCCTGATGGCCGCCGATGGCGGCATCGTGGCCTGCACGCTGCCGGGCGGCCCGCGCGGCCACTACGACGGCCACCTGCGTGCGGTGCACGACGGCGCCGGCAACCTGCTGGCCTTCACCCTCAGCATCCCCGAGCCGGTGCCGGTGGACGGGGGAGGGCGCTGGGAGCTGGCGCTGGACAGTGCCGGCCACAGCCTGTGGGACTGGGACATCCCCAGTGACCGCGTGATGCGGACGCCGGCGCTGGGCGACGAGACCGCCACCGAGCTGCTGGCTCGGGTGCACAGCGAGGACATCGCCCTGGTGCGCGCAGCGCTCGACGAGCACCTGCATGGGCACAGCGAGCAGTACAGCGCACAGTTCCGTTTCCGCCAGGCTGATGGCCAGTGGCGCTGGGTGCTGGATCGCGGCCGCGTGGTCGCGCGCACCGCCGATGGCCAGCCCCTGCGCATGGTCGGCACGCATACCGATATCGAGCAGCAGAAGCAGCTCGAATCGCTGCTGCAGGAACAGCAGCTGCACCTGATCGAGGCCCAGCGCATCGCCAGCATGGGCAGCTGGTCGTTCGATCCCAACAGCGGGCATTTCTGGTGGTCGCCGGAACTGCGTTCGCTGCTGGCCCTGGAGCAGGGCGCCGTTCCGGGCCAGCGGCGTTGGCTGAAGCAGCTGCATCCACGCTCCCGCGGCGCGCTGCGCGCGGCATGGCGGCGGTTATGGCGCGATGGCCGCGCTGCCAACCTCGAGCTGGAGCTGACCCGCGGCCATGAGCCTTCGCAGCACCTGCGCCTGTGGATGCAGCCGCTGCTCGACATGGACGGGCAACCCAAGCGCCTGCTCGGCCAGGTACAGAACATCACCGAACAGCACCAGACCGATGCGCTGATCCGCTGGCGCACCGAACTGCTGAACCGGGTCTCCGCGCTGGGCCGCATCGGCGGCTGCGAGATCGAGGTGCAGACCCGCAGCATGCAGTGGACCGAGGAGTGCTACCGCATCCATGGCCTGCGCAAGGAACCGATCACCCTCGACCAGGCGTTGGCGCTGTACACGGAGGACTCGCGCAACGCGTTCGAGGCGGCACTCGCCCGTATCGCCAACGGCGGCCTGCCCGAGCAGCTGGACCTGTGCTTCTACCGCCAGTCCGGCCTGCGCGTGTGGGTGCAGGTGCTGATTGAACTGGACCGCCGTGACGGCCTGCCGCCGCGGTTCGTTGTCCTGTTCCGTGACATCACCCGCGAGCGCGAAGCCAACGAACGCATCGAACTGCTGGCCCACTACGATCTGCTGACCGGCCTGCCCAATCGTGTGCTGCTCGGCGAGCAGACCGCCGAGGCCATCGAGGAAGCACGCGACCGCGGAACCTCGCTGGCGATGCTGTTCATCGACCTGGATGGCTTCAAGACCATCAACGACAGCTTCGGCCACGCCACCGGCGATGCGCTGCTGAAGGCGGCGGCCACCCGCCTGCACCAGAACCTGCGCAACAATGACCTGTTCGGCCGCTTCAGTGGCGACGAGTTCATTGTGGTGCTGCGCGACCTGGCCGAGCCGGAAGACGCCGGCCACGTGGCGCGCAAGCTGATCGCCTCGTTGGCCGAGCCGCTGCGCCGTGGCGAGACCACGTTGAAGGTCGGCGCCAGCGTCGGCATCGCGATGCTGGGCGATGCGCAGACCGACTTTGATTCCCTGCTGCGTGCTGCCGACGCCGCGATGTACGCGGCCAAGGAAGCCGGGCGCAATACCTACCAGTACTACAGCCAGGACGCATTGGCCCGCATCCAGCGCCGGCTGGACGTCGAGCATGCCCTGCATGGGGCCATCGAGCGCGACGAGTTCAGCCTGGCCTACCAGCCGTTGCTGCACGCTCACCACGGTGAGCCACCGGCGATCGAGGCGCTGTTGCGCTGGCACCGGCCCGGGATTGGCTACTGCAGCCCGGCCGAGTTCATTCCCATTGCCGAAAAGTGCGGCGAGATCGTGCGCATCGGCGACTGGGTGCTGAACGAGGCCTGCCGCCAGGCAACCGCCTGGGACCGCGCCGGACTGCAGTTTGATCGCATCGCGGTCAATGTGTCGGCGGTGCAGCTGCGTGATCGTGGCTTCGCCGAACGCGTGATCGAGATCTGCCATGCCCATGGCTGGCCGCCGCAACGGCTGGAACTGGAGCTGACCGAGTCGGCGCTGATCCGTGACACCGACATCCTGCGCCATTGCTTCGACGTGCTCGAACGGCACGGCGTACCGTTGGCGGTGGACGACTTCGGCACCGGCTTCTCCAACCTCAACTATCTCAACCGCTTCCCGGTGGGCCGCCTGAAGATCGACCGCAGTTTCGTGCAGGGCATGCTGCACGATTCGGGCACGGCCGAAGTAACCCAGGCCATCGTGCACCTGGGCCATGCGCTGGGCATGAAGGTGGTGGCGGAGGGCGTGGAAACGCACCAGGAAGAAGACATGCTGCGCCGGCAGGGCTGCGACGAGATCCAGGGCTACCTGTACTCGCGCCCGCTCAGCCCGCGCGACCTGGCACAGTGGCTGCGCCAGCCGCAGCCGGTTTCGCTGCGCACCGATGCCAGCGGGGAAGTGGTGCTGGTGCGCTGACAGCCATACTTTGGTAGGTGCCGACCGTTGGTCGGCACGAATGCATGTACCTCGCGATCACCCACGCTCGGCGTGCAACTACTTACCGCGGGTATCCAGTTTGGTTGGTCGCGCCTTGGCCACTGTCGCAGCAAGGGCTTCCAGCTCAGCGAGACGATCTGTCTTCACCAGATGCGCCGCATTCCAGCCACCTTCGGAAACCGCGGGCGAAAAGCTGTACATCTCATTCGGAGCCAATGGCCCAAGTCGGTCAAGTGCATGCGCATGCAGGGGCCGCTCATCGTCGTCGGTGACGTCAAGATAGGGCCCATCCAGGGCCTCCAGCAGGAACGCCAGTTTCCAGTTGCGTTCCGCCGCATCGGCGGGGTCTGGCACATCCGATTCTGTCGTGACGTGTCCACTGTGTGGATCGATGCTGATCTGCGTGGAGGTGTTCTCCCCACACAGCAGAATCTGGCCGAAAGCTGTTACCGCGTAGACATGGAGAGTATCGGCACCCTCCATGGGATTGCCTTGCAGGAACGCAGTAGCAACCTCCGCATACAGGTGCGGATCGACCAAGGCGAGCTTGTCGTCCCGATAGCGTGCGAACCCGTCGCGTTGCCACAGCGCCAGCAGCAATCCTGGCAGCTTGCCTTCCCACGCTGCAAAGGCCGCTTCGGAAGCAGGTTCACCTTCGCTGCTCATAGCGAAATTCTGCATGAAACCGTCGGAATCGATCTCTGCCGCCGTCACGTCAGGGTTCGGCCCGGCCAGGGAGTTCGAACCCAGGTTGATGGGCAGGTAGTCCAGGAAATTCAACATTGACTCCGCCTGTGCGGTTTCCTTGTTTGCCTCCTGGGTTGAAATGACGGTCGCTGTGCTTCCAGAGACAAGCAACAACGTTCCCGCCGGAAGGCTTTGCCATGGCTCGTTCAGTACAAGATAGCGCTCGGATGAGTCGTCAACATCAGCGTCCAGGATGATGACCTGTGGACCATCCTTCACACACCCGGCGGAGATCTCGACAGTTGCATCGGTCACACCTGCATCAGGATCGGTCACATCTACAGGTGCGGAGTAGGGCTGTTGAAATTCGCCGAAGGACTGGAGCGCTTGGTGAAGGGCGAGCAGGGAGTCGGGATCTACGGCAAGCGGTTCTGAAGCAACCGGGAGCTGCAAAGCGAGTGAAAGGCAGAGGGCGGCGCTGGTCATCGGGCTGATCTGAACCGGAATCGGCCCTTTACGATGAAGGGCCGAGCGCTCACGATCCATGCAAACAATCCGAAAATCGTGAGTCGCGGGGCATCATCCACGCATGGCGTGGATCTACCTCGAAAATTCCGCCTTCAACTGCATGCGCAGGGCCTCGACGACGGCCGCATAGCGCCGCTTCTGGACCAGATAGCTGGCCAGGAACAGCGGCAGTACCAGCAGCATCGGCGCCACCATCGGGCGCATCGCCACCAGCGGCAACAGCAGCAGCGACAGGATCGCCACGAACCAGCTGCACAGTCCGATCACTCTCACCTCGTGCCGTCGCGCGTTGAGTACGATGCGACCGCGCATCACCGGGAAGTAGCGCAGGCCGAAGCTCGGCGCAAAGCTCTCACGGAACGCCATGCTGCCGTCAGGCAGCGCATGGAAGGCCAGTTGCAGCCACTTGTCCTGCGGCAGGTCACGTTCCAGGCTTCCCAGCGATAGGCGGGCCTGCATGGCCGGTGACGCCGCAATGCGTTCGTTGAACAGGGTGATGCCCCAGCTGAAATAGCCGGCTACCCAGGCCATCAAGAGGACGGTCTCCAACAGCAGGAGTGCGATCAGGGCGATGGCCATCGGTCTTCCATGAAGGGTACCGGTGGATCATGCCATGCGCGACGGCCCATCCACGCATGGCGTGGATCTACTTAAGCGCATCCCCATCCAGCCCGAGATCCCAGGCCAGGCCCAGCAGCGCCTCGTCCGCCCGCGACGGGGCGGGGCGCGCGTCCGCCAGCTGCTGCAGTTCGCGGATCTCCTCGCGGGCGACCTCTTCCAGTTGCTGCAGCTGCTCACGCACGCTCGCGTTGCGCGGGCGCTCGGTGTCGGTGAGGGCGGGCAGGGCGCGGATCAGGGTCATGGTGCGCGTACAGGATGCATCCAATGGCGGGTTACAGGCAAAGGCCCCGGACGAACCGGGGCCTTGCGGGCTGCCGGCGAGGGCAGCGGACATCAGGATCAGAACAGCTCGACGGTGCCGGCGCCCATGCTCTGCTGGGCAACCGGCTTGTGCGGCGGGCGTTCCCATTCGCTGCGCAGTTCGCGCAGGCGGTTGCCGGTGCGCTGCAGGGCGGTGGCGATCTCTTCGTCGAACACGCCGCCATTGCGGTGCAGCAGTTCCTGCAGCGCCACCGCTTCACGGTTGATCGCGGTCAGGCGGTCCAGGTGGGTGTGCACGCCGCCCAGGGCCTGGGTGGCGATGTCTTCGAACTGCAGGGCGCGCACGGCCTCGGCCACGCTGCCATCGATCGCACGGGCGCACTCGGACACTTCACGCATGCCGTCGCCCAGCGAGGCATTGATCTGGGCCACGTTGTCGAGCATCGCGGCCGCTTCCTGGCGCGCTTCACGGGAGCGGTCCATGTCGCGCGAGGCCATGTGCGAGACCGTCTCGCGCACCTTGGCAATGGCGTCCTTGGAGCTGTGTGCCAGCTTGCGGATCTGCTCGTTGAAGGTGGTCGAGCGCTCGGACAGGTTGCGCACTTCGTCGGCGACCACCGCGAAGCCTCGGCCGGCTTCACCGGCACGCGCCGCTTCGATGGCCGCGTTCAGCGCCAGCAGGTTGGTCTGGTCGGCGATCGACTTGACGTCTTCCAGCAGCGCGAAGATGCCATCCAGGTGCTGCGCCATCTGGTCGATGTGCTGCACGGTGGTGCTGCTCTGGCCGCTGACCTGTTCCAGCGCTTCCACCAGCTGCTCCATGCGGTGGCTGGCGTGCTGGGCGAAACGGGCAACGTCGAGGCCGGCGTTGCCTTCATCACCGGCGCGGTCGACGATGCGCGACAGGGCCTGGCTCTGCTGGCGCGACTTGCGGTTCATCGCATCGAAGCTGCCACCGAGGCTGGAGACGGCCTGGCGGATCAGGTCACGGGCGCGTTCCACTTCGCCGCGCGAACCGTCGATCTCGTTGCCGACGAAATTGCGCAGTTCGGTCAGCAGCTGGTCCTGCTCACGCAGGACACGGGCATGTTCCGGGGAACGGTGCGCCTGGGCGCGGGTGGTCCACCACGCAAAGCCGAGCCAGCTCAGCGTCATCGTGGTCAGGATCGCCCAGCGCAGGGCGGCCGGCCATTCGAAACCGATGGCGAAGGGGAGCAGCAGGGTCAGAGCCAGGGGGGCGGCCAGACGGATGAAAATGCGTGAGTACATGGACGTTCTCGGGAGGTGCACGGAGGATGTATCGGCCGTACCCCCTTTCTCTTTAACGTCGATGTGCCCCGAAGTGCATTCTGAATGCGCCGGTTTTCCGGCGCTGGCGGTGATTCGGTGTCCGATTCCCTTTTCCATGGAAAAGCGCCCAGACCCCATGCGCTTACGCCAGCTGGCGGTCCACCGCCTCGATCATCGCCTTGCGGCCGAACAGGAAGTCCCAGTAGCTGCCGCCCAGCTGCCGCCACAGCACCGCCGAGCGCACCGCTGCCAGCAGCAGGGCGCGGATCTCGGCCACCACGCCAGCCTGGCCCAGGTAGTGCGGGTTGCCCTGCACCATCACCCGCGGCTTGAGGTGGCTGATGGTGTCCGCGTACAGGCTGCCCAGGCTGGCCAGCACATCCGGGTGGCCGCTGTCGCCCAGCTCGGCGGCCTGGCGCTGGGCGCGCTCGATGCCCGAGGCGACCTTGTTCACCGTGGCGCCATCCTGCACGAAGCGGCGCTCCAGCTGCAGCACCGACAGGGCCAGCTTGGGCAGGATCGGATCCTGGCCCTGGTTGCGGAAGTAGTTGTGCAGCAGGCGCAGCCCGGCCTTCAGTGCATGGCGGTCTCCGAACACCGCCTGCGGCGAGGACGCATCCACGCGGAACACGCTGTCCACGGCGGTGCGCACGGCGGCGGCGTCGGAATGGCCGGTATCGGCGATGCGGCGGACCTGCTGCAGGGCCTGGGCAATGCCGGCCAGGGCCAGGACGCGGTCGTCGACAGTGAAACTCATGCAGCGGATACCTCAAAAGGGGAAGGGGTGGTGCGCAGGCGCTGTTCCAGCGGCGCATCGGTGGCGGCGATCACCGCGCCACCCAGGCACACATCACCGTCATACAGCACCAGCGATTGACCGGGGGTAACGGCACGCTGCGGGCGCGCGAAGGTGACCAGCACGCTGCCATCGTCCAGCACCTGGACCGTACACGGCTCGTCAGGTTGGCGGTAGCGGGTCTGGGCGGTGCATTCGAAGCGCCGTGCCGGCGGCGAGCCGGCGATCCAGTGCGCGGTTTCCGAACGCAGCCGGTTGGAAAGCATCCACTTGCTGTCGCGGTCCTGGTCGACGTACAGCACGTTGCTGGCCACATCCTTGCCGACCACGTACCACGGTGCGGCCGGGCGGCCGCGTACGCCGCCGATGTTCAGGCCCTCGCGCTGACCCAGCGTGAAATAGAACACGCCCGGGTGTTCGGCGATCACGGTGCCATCGGCCGGGTCCACGATCTGCCCAGGCTTGGCCGGCAGGTAGCGGCCGAGGAAGTCGCGGAAGTCGCGCTCGCCGATGAAGCAGATGCCGGTGGAATCCTTCTTGGCGTGGGTCGGCAGGCCGACGTCGCGCGCAATCCGGCGCAGGTCGGTCTTTTCCAGGTCGCCGATCGGGAACAGGGTCGCTGCCAGCTGCGCCTGGCCCAGCTGGTGCAGGAAGTAGCTCTGGTCCTTGGAGCGGTCGGCGCCACGCAGCAGCAGCCATTGGCCACCGCGCTGGGCTACGCGCGCGTAATGGCCGGTGGCGATGCGCTCGGCGCCCAGCTCGCGGGCGGCATCCAGGAAATGCTTGAACTTCACCTCGCGGTTGCACAGCACGTCCGGGTTCGGCGTGCGGCCAGCGGCGTACTCGGCCAGGAAGTGCTCGAACACACCCTGCCAGTACTCGCTGGAGAAGTCCCGGAAGTGGAACGGGATACCGAGCAGGCCGCATACGGCGACCGCATCGCGGCGGTCATCCTCAGCGCGGCAGTCACCGCTGCCGTCGTCGGCCCAGTTCTGCATGAACAGGCCTGCCACGGCCTCGCCCTGCTGTACCAGGCGCCAGGCCGCGACGGAAGAGTCTACGCCACCGGAGACGCCCACCATCACGCGCGGCGTGCTCATGCGACCTCCCGGACCAGCGAAAGCGGATGGCGCTGGCCACCCAGGTAATCAGCCACCACCTGCCAGACCAGCGGGCTGCGCTGGCGCTCGCCGGCGGCCTGCAGTTCGGCCGGGGTCAGCCACAGCGCGCGGTCGATGCCGGTGTCCAGCGGCTGCGCCGGGTCGTGCGAGAGCGGGCGCGCGGCGTAGCAGAAGCGCAGGAACGCGGTGCCGTCGCCGGCAGTCCACTGGTAGCAGCCGATGAAATGGGTCAGCTGCACCGTCCAGCCGGTTTCCTCGCGGGTCTCGCGCAGGGCTGCCTCGGCCAGGCTTTCGCCCGGCTCGAGGTGGCCGGCAGGCTGGTTCAGCACCTGGCGGCCGTCGATGGTCTCTTCAACCAGCAGCACGCGGCCGCCGTCGACCACCACCGTGGCGACGGTGGCGTGCGGTGCCCAGCGCGGGTCCGGCGTGGCGTTCAACTCAGAACTCGTCCTTCTTGGTCAGCTCCAGCTCCATCGCGTCGGCGGTGCGGATGGCCGCATCGATGGCGTCGCTGAGCTGGTCCGGGGTGGCATCGGCATCGATCTTCACCACGAACATGGCGGTGGTGTCCTGCTTGACCCAGCCGCCCATCTTGGCGTCCTGCGAATCTTCCAGCAGGCGGTTGGCCACGGCCACCGGGAACTGCTTGGTCTTGGCGTTGTACGCCGGCGACCAGATCTCGCGGATGTTGTGGCTGCCGAAATCTTCCACCGCCGAGCGCACGTAGACCATCTGGGTGCGGTCACCCTCGACGTCGAAGACCATGCGGTAGTCGCCGTCCTCGTCGACTTCATAGGTATAGCCCAGCTTGTCCAGGTGGCGGCCCACGGACTTGTCGGCGGTGGTTGCGGCGGTGGCGGCGCCGGCAGGAGCCAGGGCGATCAACAGGGCGGCAAGAAGGGTCCTTTTCATGAAGATCCTGTGAAACAGTGTTGAGAGAGGATGCAATTGTGACGGCGGCCGTGCGTGCCGTCCAATCTGCGGCGGGCCGACGCAGGCTTCTCCGAGCCTCTATAATGGACGGATGCCCCATGAGTCCTCCCCCGATTCCCAGCACGAGCACGGCGTTGCCGTAGAACCTGCGCGCCCGGAAGTGGCGCCGCCGCCGTTCTACCAGGTGATGCTGCTCAATGACGACTACACCCCGATGGATTTCGTGGTGGACGTGCTCCAGCAGTTCTTCAACATGGACCTGGACAAGGCCACGCAGGTGATGCTGCACGTCCATACCCGCGGCCGTGGCGTGTGCGGGGTGTTCACCCGCGAAGTGGCCGAGACCAAGGTGGCCCAGGTCAACGAGTATTCGCGGATGAACCAGCATCCGCTGCTGTGCACGATGGAGAAGGCCTGACCGGCCTTTTGTAGAGCCGAGCCCATGCTCGGCTGCTGTTCGTGCAGGTATCCAGATCGCTGGCAGAGCAGCCGAGCGCAGGCTCGGCTCTACAGCCGGATCACGCTTCCGCCAGCGCCTGCAACGCCATCCTGGCGACCGATTCGTCCACAACCGCTGGGTCGCCATCATCGCGGAACCACACCGCCGACAGCCCTGCGCTGGCAGCGACCCAACGCAGCAGGCGGGTGCGCTCGAGGCCGGCCAGCGCGGTCACCTGTTCTACGCGCGCGGCAAACCGCTCGGGCCGGGTGGCCACATGGATGCCGGGGCCGCAGAGGTCCGGGTTGCTGAACAGCGTCGTGTAATCGAACGCGCGATCGCCCAGCAGCCGCTTCGGGTCGATCGCCAGCCAGCCGCGCGCGCCGAAATCGAGCACGTTGTCGTGGTGCAGGTCGCCGTGCAGCGGCCGGATCTCCTGTTCGTCACGCAGCACCCCCTCCGCCAGTGATCTGCACTGTTCCAGCAGTGGCGGCAGCGCAGCCCTTGGCTGCAGCAGGTCGGCGAACCATCTACGCAGGCAGACCAGTTCCGCTGGGCGTGCGCTCCGTGGCCGGTGCAGCCGCTGCAGGACCTGGCACAGGACCGTGGTGCAGGCGTCATCGTCGCCCGCGATCGAGCGTTGCCGCAGCGAATCGCCTTCGGCGCGCTCGATCAGGATTGCCGGCCCCTCGTGGGCCAGCAAGCGGGCAGCGCCATCACCGTCCCACCAGCGCAGCAGGCGGTGGCTGTTCTGCTCCTCCGCTTCGCTGCTGATCTTCAGCATCGCCGGCGCGCCGGCAGCGGTCAGCACCGGCCAGAGCCGGGCGTGGGGCGTGCAGATGGCCGGGCCATCACGCCGCAATCGCCAGCGGCTCAGGTAGGGTTCGCTCATGCCGGTTGAGGTCTTCTGGAGTGAATGAAGATCAAGCGTTCTGCAGTGCTAACGCCATCTGAACGCAGCAATCCGCTAGGGTGATGGAAATCGCGTAGTCAGGCCGCATATTGTTCCCATCTGCCGCCGGAGTAATCCATGTTCAGCAAAGACCTCGAACACACCATCGGCCAGTGCTACAAGCGCGCCCGTGAGGCCCGGCATGAGTTCATGACGGTCGAACACCTGCTGTTGGCACTGCTCGACAACCCGTCCGCCCAGGCCGTACTGAAGGCCTGCGGTGCCGACGCCGAACGCCTGCGCCAGGAGCTGGAGCAGGCCATCGAGGCCTCGGTGTCCCGCCTGGCCGAAGATGACGGCCGTGACACCCAGCCGACCCTGGGCTTCCAGCGGGTGCTGCAGCGGGCCGTGTACCACGTGCAGTCCTCGGGCAAGAAGGAGGTCACCGGCGCCAACGTGCTGGTCGCCATCTTCGGCGAAAAGGACTCCCACGCCGTCTACTACCTCAACCAGCAGGATGTCACCCGGCTGGATGTGGTCAATTACCTGTCCCACGGCATCGCCAAGCTGGGCGAGGAAGGCGAGCAGCCGTCCTCTTCCTCCGAGGGTGAGGGCCGCATGGAAGGCGGGGATGGCGAGCCGAAGGGCGATGCCCTGACCGAATTCGCCAGCAACCTCAACGAACAGGCCCGGTCCGGCCGCATCGATCCGCTGGTCGGTCGTGGCGATGAGATCGAGCGCACCATCCAGGTCCTGTGCCGGCGCCGCAAGAACAATCCGCTGTACGTGGGCGAGGCTGGCGTGGGCAAGACCGCCATCGCCGAGGGCCTGGCCCGCCGCATCGTCGAGGGCTCGGTGCCCGACGTGCTGGCCGACGCGGTGATCTACTCGCTCGACCTGGGCGCGCTGGTGGCCGGCACCAAGTACCGCGGCGACTTCGAGAAGCGGCTGAAGGGTGTGTTGACCGCGCTGAAGAAGGTGCCCAACGCCGTGCTGTTCATCGACGAGATCCACACCATCATCGGCGCCGGCTCGGCGTCGGGTGGCACCATGGATGCGTCCAACCTGATCAAGCCGGCGCTGGCCTCCGGCGAGCTGCGCTGCATCGGCTCGACCACCTTCCAGGAATATCGCGGCATCTTCGAGAAGGACCGGGCGCTGGCCCGCCGCTTCCAGAAGATTGATATCGTAGAGCCGACCGTGGGCGAGGCCTACGAGATCCTGCAGGGCCTGAAGTCCAAATACGAGCTGCACCACAGCGTGACCTATTCGGACGAAGCGCTGCAGGCGGCGGTGGACCTGTCGGTGAAGCACATCGGCGACCGCCTGCTGCCGGACAAGGCCATCGACGTGATCGACGAGGCCGGTGCCCGCCAGCGCCTGCTGCCGGAAGGCCAGCGCAAGGAGCTGATCGACGTCGAGGAAGTGGAAGCGATCGTGGCCAAGATGGCGCGTATCCCGACCAAGCAGGTCAGCGCCACCGACAAGGACGTGCTGCAGCATCTGGAGCGCAACCTGAAGATGGTGATCTTCGGGCAGGATCCGGCGATCGAGACGCTGTCCTCGGCGATCAAGCTGGCCCGCTCGGGCCTGGGCAACCCGGAGAAGCCGATCGGCAACTTCCTGTTCGCCGGCCCGACCGGCGTCGGCAAGACCGAGGTGACCAAGCAGCTGGCGCTGCAGCTGGGCATCGAGCTGGTCCGCTTCGACATGTCCGAGTACATGGAGCCGCATTCGATCAGCCGCCTGATCGGCGCCCCTCCGGGCTATGTCGGCTTCGACCAGGGCGGCCTGCTGACCGAGAAGATCGTCAAGACACCGCACTGCGTGCTGCTGCTGGACGAGATCGAGAAGGCGCACCCGGACATCTTCAACATCCTGCTGCAGGTGATGGACCGCGGCGTGCTGACCGATACCAACGGTCGTGAAGCCAACTTCAAGAACGTGGTGCTGGTGATGACCACCAATGCCGGCGCGGCACAGGCCTCGCGGCGCTCGATCGGCTTCACCAAGCAGGACCATGCCACCGATGCGATGGAGACCATCCGCCGCAGCTTCACCCCGGAGTTCCGCAACCGCCTCGATGCGGTGGTGCAGTTCCAGGCGCTGGGCTTCGAGCACATCCTGCGCGTGGTCGACAAGTTCCTGATCGAGCTGGAGATGTTGCTGCAGGACAAGCACGTGAGCCTGTCGGCCACCCCGACCGCCCGCGACTGGCTGGCCCACCACGGCTTCGACCCGCTGATGGGTGCGCGCCCGATGGCCCGCGTGATCCAGGACAAGATCAAGCGTCCGCTGGCCGACGAGCTGCTGTTCGGCAAGCTGGTCAACGGTGGCAAGGTCAGCATCGATGTCCGCGACGACGAGCTGGTGGTCGAGACCCAGGCCGAGCCGGAGCGGCTGCTGCCGGTTACGGTGGAGTGAGCTGAAGGCTTGGCGTGAAAGACTGGGAATGACAAGGGCGGCTTCGGCCGCCCTTGTTGTTTCCAGTGGGCCTGTCGTCTGCGGCCTTGCTTGAACGGAATGCAGGTGCCAATGCTGTCTTCTGGTCGCGATGGGGTGCTGCCCTGTTTGTATCGCGTAACGATACAGGATACAGTAATGATCATCGGTTTTCGTCACAAGGGCCTTGAGCGGTTCTACCGTTCCGGCAGCAGTAGTGGAATCCGCCACAGTCATGCCAGCAAGGTGTTGATGATCCTGACGATCCTGGATGTGGCTTCGGGTCCTGAGGATCTGGCCATGCCCGGGCTGCGCCTGCATAAGCTCCGGGGCGGCCTGAAAGGACATTGGTCTGTATGGGTCAACGGAAACTGGCGGATTACCTTCCGTTTCACCGGCAGCGACGTGGAGCTGCTGGATTACCTGGACTATCACTGAGGTCGCGCATGATTCATCACCATCCGCATCCGGGGCAGACGATCAAGGCAATGGTCTTTGATCCAATGGATCTGTCTGTGACCGAGGCGGCCGAGCGCCTGGCAATGTCACGGGTGGCCCTTTCGCGGGTCCTGAACGGCAAGGCGGGCATCAGTCCCGATCTGGCTATCCGCCTGGAGATGGCGGGAGTGAGTACCGCGGTTTTCTGGATGGGGCTGCAATCCAGCTACGATCTTTGGTTGGCGCGGCAGCGCGCGCAACCGAGAGTGTTGTCGCTGGTTGCCGCGACGCGTTGACGTATCTCGCGACAAGGGCGGCTTCGGCCGCCCTTGTCCTCTCCGGGGTCAGCGGCTGCGGCGGCGCGCTTCGCGCTTGAACCGCCCGGCATCGATCGGCTCGATGCGCGCAACCTCGCAGCTGCCGCGACCGGTGTCCAGAGCGCTTCGGCCCTCGCTGCACAGCTCGTCAGCCTCCTTGCCGTCGGTCTTGAAGCCGAGGCGGGTGGCCAGCACGGCAGAAGGGCAGCTGTTGCGGAAATGCACCACATAGTGGTCTTCACCGGCGCGAAGCAGGACGTTCCTGTCAGCGCCGGCGCGAACGATCTGCTGTTCGCCGGTCAGTGGTACGCATTGCGCCGGCGGGGTGCCAGCGGCATGGGCGGGCGGCGCCAGGGTGATGGCAGACAAAGCCAGGGGGACCAGCAGGGAAGACAGGTTCATGGCGGGGCAGGGGCGGCGATCCGGACTGGATCGGATTCCAGGTTGCCGCAGCCGCTGCAAATGCGAATCTGCCGCAAGCAAGGCTGACCGACGTCACGGTGAGATCGGTCACGATGACCTTTGGCGCGTCAGGCGGCGATTGAGCGGAATCCTTGCTGGCGCCCTTGGTCGCCGCCATCCTCGATGACGAATGCGACTGCCTCATGTGGAATATGCAGGCGCTGCTTGAGTGTGCTGCCCATGTGTGGGACCTCGCGCTGCACGGCCAGATACAGTGGGTGGGATGCGTCCATGCTGGTACAGACCAGGCAGGGCTGGCCGAACCAGGTGCCGTCCGGCCCCTTGCTGGCGTAGCAGCGGCTGGTGACGGACTGCGGGTCCAGGACGATCAGGTAGGTCATGCGCGCAGCGCCCTCTGTGAAGAACGCGTTGAGTCTAGAGTTCCGGCGCGATGCTGGATTTCAGACAAGGACGAAAATCGAACGGCCCCGGAGACTTTGACTTTATTCCTTGCACGACAAAGGGCCGGAAGCGAGGCCGGCCCTGTAGGAGTGGCGCAATGCGCCGACCGCTTACTTCATGCGGTAGGTGATACGGCCCTTGGTCAGGTCGTACGGGGTCATTTCAACCTTGACCCGGTCACCGGTGAGGATGCGGATGTAGTTCTTGCGCATGCGGCCGGAGATGTGGGCGATGATTTCGTGCCCATTTTCCAGACGAACGCGGAAAGTGGTGTTCGGCAGCGTCTCGCTGACGGTGCCCTCGAACTCGATGGAATCGTCTTTCGACATGTAGTCCTGTGCGGTTCAGAAAACGGCCACGCTGGGCCTAAGGCGCGGTATTTTACGCGTGATGGGCCCGGCTTGCAAAGTTTGTGTTAACCCCCGGCCAAACGCCGTGCTGGCAAGCGTCCGACCGCCTGGGTCCAGGGGCCTTCACGGCCGTCACGGTGTACGGCCTGACGGACGTGCTCCAGAAAGTCCGCGCGCGGCAGGTGCTCGGCGCCCATCCGCAGCAGGTGCGGGTTCTCCACCTGGGCATCGATCAGTTCCCAGCCCCAGTCACGCAGGGTGGATGCGAGGGCGGCCAGGGCGATCTTGGAGCCGCCGCTGGCGCCACTGAACATGCTTTCGCCGAAAAACATCGATCCGATCGCCACCCCATAGATGCCGCCGACCAGCGTCTGCCGGTCCCAGACCTCGAAGGAATGGGCAAAGCCGAGATCGTGCAGCTGGCCATAAGCCTCGACCATCGCCGGGCTGATCCACGTACCGTCCTGGCCCGGTCGCGGTGCTGCGGCGCAGGCACGCATCACACGACTGAAAGCGGTGTCGGCGGTGATCTCCCACGTGCTGCCGCGCAACTGGCGGCGGAAGCGGCTGGACAGGTGCACGCCCTCGGTGCGGAACACCATGCGCGGGTCTGGCGACCACCACAGGATTGGCTCGCCCTCGCTGAACCACGGGAAGATGCCGCCGGCATAGGCGTTGAGCAGTCGCACCGGATGCAGGTCGCCGCCCACCGCGAGCAGGCCATCGGGCTGGCGCAGTGCGGTCTCGGCCGGAGGGAAGGGCGCGTCCGGCGCATCGGCCAGGCGCCAGGGCAGCTGGCGGGTCATGCCGTCATTGTATTCGCCGTGGTGATGCGACTGGGATGCGCACGCGCTGCCGGTGCCAATCTTGGTTGGCACACCTTTCCGGGGGCCTCATCCGGCCCGATTCTACGGCTCTACGCGGAACGGACCATGCCCCTGCAATTCCTGCTGGTACCGCCGCACACTCTGCCGCTCCTGCCGGCACCAGTCCTGCAGTGCTTCTGCGAACTCCGGATCGGCCACCCAGTGTCGGCTGCGCACCAGTGTCGGCAGGAATCCCCGCGCCAGCTTGTGCTCGCCCTGAGCGCCGGGCTCGAAACGGCTCAGGCCTTCGCGCAGGCAGTACTCGATGCCCTGGTAGTAACAGGCCTCGAAATGCAGGCCGGGCAGGGTGGCGCCGCCCCAGTAGCGGCCGTACAGCGTATCGCCACCGCGCAGGCACAGCGCGCCGGCAATCGGCTCGCCGTCCTGTTCGGCCAGAAACAGCACCAGCCCGCGTCCCAATGAAATGGCCAGATGGCGCAGGAAGGCCTCGGTCAGCGCCGGGGCGTTGCCGTACTCGAGGAACGTCTGCAGGTAGAAGCGGTACATCGCCTGCAGGTCGGCGCGGCTGGCCTCGTCGCCATGTACCACGCGGAAGGTGATTCCCTGGCGGGTGACTTTGGCCCGTTCCTGGCGGATGTTCTTCCGATGCTTGTGGTTCATCGCACCGAGGAACTGCTCGAATGTCGCCCAGTCACCCGGGTTCTGCCACTGGAACTGCACGTCCTCGCGCAGCAGCCAGTCATCGCCGAACAGGGCCTCGTCCACTGCGGTGTGGAAGTTGATATGGGCCGAGGATACCTCCAGCGCGGGCAGGGCCTCGCGCAATGCCAAAAGCAGGGCGGCGCGCCCTGAATCGTGACGTGCCAACAACCGCGGGCCAGTGACCGGCGAGTAAGGTACTGCGCCCAGCCACTTCGGATAGTAGTCGCGGCCATGCCGCGCATACGCGTTGGCCCACGCATGGTCGAACACGAACTCGCCGTGAGAGTTGGTCTTCAGGTAGCCCGGAATGGCGCCGACCAGCGTGCCGCCCTCCCACAGCGTGAAGTGCTGGGCCTGCCAGCCCCAGTCCTCGCGCAGGCAACCGTGCTGTTCAAGCCCGGAAAGGAAGGCGTGGCTGACGAAGGGGTTGCGGCCGTCGTGCAGGGCATCCCAGTCGGTCGCGGCAATGGACTGCAGGGAGTCGAGGAAGCGGGGGGAAGACATGGGGGAAGGATAGGGCAGATGAAACAGAAAGGCCGACGCACTGGCGTCGGCCTATCATCCGGAGTCGGGCGTGGCTCGACCCTGCAGGAGCGGGTCAGCCTCTCAGCTGGCCTTGCCCTGGGCGTCCAGGTAGCGCTCGGCGTCCAAGGCGGCCATGCAGCCGAAGCCGGCCGAAGTGATCGCCTGGCGGTAGTGCTGGTCGGCCACGTCGCCGGCAGCAAATACGCCTTCCACCGAGGTCTGGGTGGCGTTGCCGCCCAGGCCCGAGCGGATCTCCAGGTAGCCGTTGTTCATCGCCAGCTGGCCGTCGAACAGCTGGGTATTCGGATGGTGGCCGATGGCCACGAAGAAGCCGTGGGCGTCGATGTCACGGGTACTGCCGTCCAGCGTCGACTTCACGCGCACGCCGGTCACGCCGGCGTCGTTGCCCAGCACTTCCTCCACCTGGTGGTGCCAGACGGTCTCGATCTTGCCGGCAGCAACCTTGGCAAACAGCTTGTCCTGCATGATCTTTTCCGCCTTCAGGGTGTCGCGGCGGTGGACCAGATAGACCTTGCGGGCGATGTTGGACAGGTAAAGGGCCTCTTCCACGGCGGTGTTGCCACCGCCGACCACGACCACGTCCTGGTCGCGGTAGAAGAAGCCGTCACAGGTGGCGCAGGCGGAGACGCCGCGGCCCTTGAAGGTCTCTTCGGTCGGGATGCCCAGGTACTTGGCGGTCGCGCCGGTGGCGATGATCAGCGCATCGCAGGTGTACTCGTGGCTGTCGCCGATCAGCTTGAACGGGCGCTGCGACAGGTCGGCGGTGTGGATGTGGTCGAAAATGACCTCGGTCTCGAAGCGCTCGGCGTGGGCCTGCATGCGCGCCATCAGGTCCGGGCCCATCAGGCCGTGGGCGTCACCCGGCCAGTTGTCCACCTCGGTGGTGGTCATCAGCTGGCCGCCCTGCTGCAGGCCGGTGATGACGACCGGCTTCAGGTTGGCGCGGGCGGCGTAGACGGCGGCGGTCCAACCGGCCGGTCCGGAACCGAGGATGACGAGGCGCTGGTGGCGGGAGGGCAGGCTGGTGCTCATGTAGACTCGCGAAAAGGTAGATGGGACAAGGCGCTGGCGATGTTTGCGCAGCATCCGTGGCTGGTCATAGAGTGGCGGCTGGGGCAGGGCGATTCAAGCCGATGAACGGAACGCCGTCATCCAGCAGTGGTTCCGGCCCTCGGATTGCCCTGTCGGACGTCGCATAACTGAAAACTGACGCCGTCTCATTTATTATCAATCACTAACAGCGCATTCCAAAGGTATGGTCTAAGGTGGCGAAGCAGGTCCCCGAACGCTCCAAGTCCGACGACAGCAAGGCGTCACGTCGCACGGCCGCGGCGGCGACGACCGACAATCCACGCCGCCAGCGCCTCTGGCGCGACCTGGGCCTGATCGCCATCGCGCCGGCCCTGCTGTATCTGGCGGCCAGTCTTTTCACCTATTCAGCGACTGATCCGGGCTGGTCGCACACCGGCAGCGTGGTTGCGCCGGTGCACAACCTGGGCGGCCGCGCCGGCGCCTGGATCGCCGACGTGCTGCTGCAGCTGTTCGGCTACATCGCCTTCCTGCTGCCGGTGGTGCTCGGCGCGCTGGCGTGGATCGCCATGTTCGGCCTCAAGCGCGAGAGCAAGGGCGAGAACGACCTGGATCCGGCATTGCGCCTGGTCGGTCTGGTCGGTTTCCTGATCGCCGGCACCGGCTTCCTGCATGTGCGCCTGTTCAGTGGCGATGTCGCCAGTGCCGGCGGCATCCTCGGCAAGCTGGTCGGCAATTCGCTCACGGTGGGCTTCGGCGCGTTGGGGGCGAACCTGTTCGTGCTGGTGCTGCTGCTGGCCTCGATCACCCTGGCCACCGGGCTGTCCTGGTTCACGGTGATGGAGAAGATCGGCCGCGGCGTGATGTCGCTGGCGCCGTTGCTGGAACGCAAGAAGGAAGAAGTCACCGAGTGGAAGCAGACCCGGGTGATGCGCGAGGAACGCCAGGAAGTACGCAAGGCCGACGCCGAGGTGCGCGCCAAGCGCGAGCCAGTGAAGATCGAGCCGCGTCCGGAGCCGGTGATCGAGAAGAGTGATCGGGCCAAGCGCGATACCCAGATTCCGATGTTCCGCGGCGTCAACGGCGATGGTTCCGACCTGCCGCCGCTGGCGCTGCTGGATGATCCCAAGCCGCAGCCGAAGGGCTACGACGAAGAAACACTGGAAACCCTGTCGCGGCAGATCGAGTTCAAGCTGAAGGACTTCCGCATCGATGCGCAGGTGGTCGGCGCCAATCCCGGCCCGGTCATCACCCGCTTCGAGATCGAGCCAGCACCGGGCATCAAGGTCAGCCAGATCAGTTCGCTGGACAAGGACATCGCGCGTGGCCTGTCGGTGAAGTCGGTGCGCGTGGTCGATGTCATTCCGGGCAAATCGGTGATCGGCCTGGAAATCCCCAATGTCACCCGCGAGATGATCTTCCTGTCCGAACTGCTGCGCTCGAAGGAATATGACAAGTCGGCCAGTGTGCTGACCCTGGCGCTGGGCAAGGATATCGCCGGTCGCCCGACCGTGGCCGACCTGGCACGCATGCCGCATCTGCTGGTGGCCGGTACCACCGGTTCGGGCAAGTCGGTGGCGGTCAATGCGATGGTGCTGAGCCTGTTGTTCAAGGCCTCGCCGAAAGACCTGCGGATGCTGATGATCGACCCGAAGATGCTCGAACTGAGCGTCTACCAGGGCATCCCGCACCTGCTGGCGCCGGTGGTCACCGACATGAAGGAGGCCGCCAACGGCCTGCGCTGGTGCGTGGCCGAGATGGAGCGCCGCTACAAGCTGATGAGCGCGGTGGGCGTGCGCAACCTGGCCGGCTTCAACAAGAAGGTGAAGGAAGCCCAGGACGCCGGCCAGCCGCTGATGGACCCGCTGTTCAAGCCGAACCCGGAGCTGGGCGAGGCACCGCGTCCGCTGGAGACGCTGCCGTTCATCGTCATCTTCATCGACGAATTCGCCGACATGATGATGATCGTCGGCAAGAAGGTGGAAGAGCTGATCGCGCGCCTGGCGCAGAAGGCGCGAGCGGCCGGCATCCACCTGATCCTGGCCACGCAGCGCCCGTCGGTGGACGTGATCACCGGCCTGATCAAGGCCAACATCCCGACCCGTATCGCCTTCCAGGTCAGCTCCAAGATCGACTCGCGCACCATCCTCGACCAGTCCGGCGCGGAAACCCTTCTCGGCCATGGCGACATGCTGTACCTGCCGCCGGGCACCGCGCTGCCCGAGCGTGTGCACGGTGCGTTCGTGTCCGACGATGAAGTGCACCGCGTGGTCGAGCACCTCAAGGCGATGGGCCCGGCCGACTATGTCGACGGGGTGCTGGACGAGGTGCAGACGATGGGCGACGGCGTGGTCGTCGGTGCCACCGGCCTGCCCGAGACCAGTGCAGCCGGCGACGAGTCCGACCCGCTGTATGACGAAGCGCTGCGGGTGGTCACCGAGACCCGCCGCGCCTCGATTTCCGGCGTGCAGCGCCGGCTGAAGATCGGCTACAACCGTGCAGCGCGACTGATCGAGGCCATGGAAGCGGCCGGCGTGGTCAGCCCGCCCGAGCACAACGGCGACCGCACGGTGCTGGCACCGCCGCCGCCGAAGTAAGACCCGACGTATCCCCCACGACGTCCAAGGAACCGACGCATGCTTCACCCCGTACCAAGCGCGCTGGCGCTGGCGCTGGTAGCCCTGATGGCTGCCGGCCCGGCACTGGCAGACACCGCCACCTCCGCGCCCGCCACGGCGCCGCCTTCCACCAGCGGCGATACCGAAGCCAGCAATAATTTCAGCATTGTCCGTTACCGCGCCGACTACCAGGTGCGGCCCGATGCGGGCAATGTGCAGACCGAAACCTACGAAGTCCTTCTCAAGACCAAGGCCTCCGTCGAGCAGTTCAGCCAGGTGCGGCTGAGCTACAGCGAAAAGATGGAGACGCTGGAAGTGCTCGGTGCCTACACCATCACCGCCGATGGCCAGCGCCGCGACGTGCCGGCCGACCGCATCTACACCCAGGAGAGCTACTCCAGCGCCTCGGCGGCGATGTATGCCGACCGCAAGGTGCGGGTGATCGTGTTCCCGAACCTGGCCCCGGGCACGCGCCTGTACTACCAGGTGCGCCGCACCCAGGCTACGCCGTACTTCCCGGGCTATTTCGGCCTGTGGGAGACCTTCAACGTCTTCACCGAGTACGAGGACGCCGAGGTCACCCTGAGTGCGCCGGCCAACCTGCCGATGTTCGTCGACAGCCGCGGCGTGCAGGGTAGTGACCGGCCGACGGTGAAGAACGGCCAGGCGCAATGGCGCTGGCGCTACCAGCGTCGTGAGGCGATGCCGGCGCAGAACTGGTCGGCGGCGGGCTGGGAGTTCGGCCCGAACATCATGGCCAGCACGTATCGTGACTGGTCGCAGATGGGGCGCGCCTACCAGCTCAAGGCGGGCCCGGCGGCCGAGGTGACCCCGGCGCTGCAGGCGCTGGCTGATGAGATCACCGCCGGCATCAGTGACCGCCGCGAGCAGGCTGATGCGCTGTATCGCTGGGTCGCGCAGAACATCCGCTATGTGGCGGTGTACCTGGGCAACGGCGGCCTGGAGCCGAACAGCGCGCAGAGCATCCTCGACAACCACTACGGCGACTGCAAGGACCATGTGACGATCCTGGAGGCGCTGCTGGCGGCCAAGGGCATCGCCAGCTCGCCGGTGCTGATCGGTGCGGGCGGTGGCCCGACGCTGCCGAAGATTCCGGTGCTGGGCCGCTTCAACCACGCCATCACCTACATCCCCGAATTCGATCTGTACCTCGATTCGACCACCGCGTGGGCGCGCTTCGGTCAGCTGCCAGAGGGTGACCTGGGTGCACCGGTGATGCGTACCCGTGACGCCACGCTGGCGCGCACCCCGGCCAACACGCCGGAGCGTAACGCCACCTCGATGGAAGTGCGGTTTACCTTCGACGCCAACGGCAACCTGCGCGGCGAGACCATTCCGAAACTGGGCGAGAACGCCGAGATCGGCATGCGTGCGCAGTTCTCCCAGCTCAACGCGCAGAACCGTGCGCGCGCTGAAGAGCAGATCATGGCCTCGTCTGGTTTCGATGGGCGAGGGCAGCTGCAGATCCAGGGCGTGCCGGTCGACCTGACCCGGCCGTTCGGCTACCGCATGGCGTTCCAGGCCGAGGACTACGCCGATTTCAGCGTGGCCGGCGGCATGGCCGTGCCGGATCCGCCGGGTGGCGAGTCGGTGCGTGGCCTGTACGCCACCGCCTCGGCGCCGGCCAACGAGACCCCGTTCTACTGCAATGCCAGCCTGCGCGAGGAAACCTACCGCCTGCAGTTCCCGGCCAATGCACCGATCATCGCCATCCCAGCGAGCCAGCGTTTCAGCAACGCCGCGGGTGAGTACCGGGTGGACTGGAGCCGCGAGGGGCAGGAGGTGATCGTGCACCACCGCTTGCAGCAGAATGCAGTGCGTGGGCCGGAGGCGTTGTGCCAGCCGCAGGACTATCCGGCGTTCCGCGCGCTGTATCGCGAAGTGCGGCGCGGCTTCCGTGGGCAGGTGCTGTACGGCAAGCTGCCCGGCTCGGGCGGCTGAATCGCCGATGCACATTCAGGGCGGCATAATGTCGCCCTGATCGCCCATTCATCTTTGTCCGGGCACACTGGCAACCACCTTTCCTGGCGCCCGCGCCCACAGGATTCCCGCATGAACTTCCGCTTCCGCCGTTTCCTTGCCACCACCACCCTGGCCGTGGCCTGCGCCGCCGCTGGCAGCGCCTGGGCTGGCGCCCGCGATGACCTGAAGATCTTCACCAGTGGCCTGAAGGGGCTGGATGGCCAGTTCAGCCAGCAGGTGTTCGACAGCCGTGGCAAGGTGAAGGAATCGACCAGTGGCCGTGTGGCGCTGTCGGCGCCGCGCCTGTTCCGCTGGGAATACGTGCGCCCGCACGAACAGCTGATCGTGGCTGATGGCAAGAAGGTCTGGATGTACGAGCCGGACCTGGAGCAGGCCACCGTGCGCGAGCAGGGCAAGGAAGAGCAGAACAGCCCGCTGACCGCACTGATCAACCCGGCGCTGCTGGAGCAGCAGTACGACGTCAGTGAAGAGGCCGCGCAGCGCGACGGCCTGCAGTGGCTGTCGCTGTCGCCGAAGCGCGAGACCGAAGCCAGCTTCCAGTACGCCGCGCTGGGCTTCAACGCCCAGGGCCTGGCCAAGATGGAAATCACCGATGCGGTTGGCCAGCGTACCGTGATCAGCTTCAGCGGCTGGAAGCGCAACCCGGGCTTCGCGGCTGGCACCTTCAGCTTTACGCCGCCGAAGGGCACAGACGTTATCGGTAATTGATGGCGGTCGCCGGGCATGGCCCGGCGCTACCTGCTCTGGTGGGTGCCAACCGGCACCACCTTGGTGGGTGTCAACCTTGGTTGACACGCTGTTGATCAGCCGGCCAGCGGCCGGCACTACCGGACATCGCGTCCCGCCCGCCGGGCACGGCCCGGCGCTACCGTTGGGCGGCGCGGTACAATGAGCGGGTGGCAAGACATCGTTCAACTTCCTTCCCCGGCCCCGATCTGCTGAGCGTTGATCGGGAACACATGCGCCCGCTGGCCGAGCGCATGCGCCCGCGCACCCTGGACGAAATGGTCGGGCAGAAGCGCCTGCTGGCGCCGGACAGCGCACTGCGCCGTGCAGTCGAATCCGGTCGCGTGCATTCGATGATCCTGTGGGGGCCGCCCGGCTGCGGCAAGACCACGCTGGCGCTGCTGCTGGCCGAGTACGCCGATGCGGAATTCCGCGCCATCTCTGCCGTGCTGTCCGGGCTGCCGGAGGTGCGCCAGGTGCTGGCCGAGGCCGCGCAACGCTTCGCCGAAGGCCGCCGCACCGTGCTGTTCGTGGATGAGGTACATCGCTTCAACAAGGCGCAGCAGGATGCGTTCCTGCCGCATATCGAGCGCGGCACCATCCTGTTCGTCGGTGCCACCACCGAGAATCCATCGTTCGAGCTGAATTCGGCGCTGCTGTCGCGTTGCCGCGTGCATGTGCTGGAAGCGGTATCACCAACCGATATCGTCGAAGCGCTGGAACGTGCGCTGGGGGATCGCGAGCGCGGCCTGGGCGAGGAGGGTATCGAGGTCGCTCCCGAGCTGCTGCTGGAAATCGCCACCGCTGCCGATGGTGACGTGCGCCGTGCGCTGACCCTGTTGGAAATTGCCGCAGAACTGGCGGGCGGGGAGGGTGGTCGCATCACCCCGCAGACCCTGACCCAGGTGCTGGCCGACCGTACCCGCCGCTTCGACAAGGGCGGCGAGCAGTTCTACGACCAGATTTCGGCGCTGCACAAGTCCGTGCGCAGCTCCAACCCCGATGCTGCGCTGTACTGGCTGACCCGCATGCTCGATGGCGGCTGCGATCCGTCGTATCTCGCGCGCCGGCTGACCCGCATGGCCATCGAGGACATCGGCCTGGCCGAT
The DNA here is from genome assembly GCF_059369375.1 of Stenotrophomonas sp. YJH_SMC_48-3. Classification (NCBI taxonomy): domain Bacteria; kingdom Pseudomonadati; phylum Pseudomonadota; class Gammaproteobacteria; order Lysobacterales; family Lysobacteraceae; genus Stenotrophomonas; species Stenotrophomonas sp. YJH_SMC_48-3. Next base: position 88,073 of record NZ_JCAFSQ010000005.1, read on the forward strand.
CCGCGCGCGCAGAGCATGGCGCTGGAAGCCTGGGACATCTACGAGCGGCTGGGCAGCCCGGAAGGCGAGCTCGCGTTCGCCCAGTTGGTGCTGTACCTGGCCAGCACCGCCAAGTCGAACGCGGGCTACGCCGCGTTCAACCAGGCCAAGGCCGACGTGCGCCAGAGCGGTACCGAAGAGGTGCCGCTGCACCTGCGCAATGCGCCGACCAAGCTGATGAAGGAACTGGGCTACGGCGCCGAATACCAGTACGACCACGATGCCGAAGGAGGCATCGCGCTGGACCAGACCGGTTTTCCGGACGCGATGGGCGAACGGGTGTACTACAACCCGGTGCCGCGCGGCCTGGAGATCAAGCTGAAGGAAAAGCTGGATCGGCTGCGCACCGAGCGCGAGGCGGCGCGGGCCGCAAAGGGCCGTTGAGTCGGCTCATGTAGCGTCGAGCCACGCTCGACTCCACTCTGGACCGAGCCAGCAGCACCTGCGGAAACAGCAGCCGAGCATGGCTCGGCTCTACAGGGCTAATGGCGGTCGAGTGTGGTTCGTCATCACATTGTCCTGCGGGCGTTCCTTTGGCAGACTGCGCGGCTACTTTTTCAAGGATCGATGCCGTGCAGGAAATGATTCTGCCGTTGAAGCGTTATGCCCAGTTCGAGGGCCGTGCCAACCGTCGCGAGTACTGGATGTTCCAGCTGTTCCTGTTGATCGTCTCGGCCGTCCTGATGGTGCCGCTCATCGCCGGGCTGGTGATGCAGTCCGACATGCTGGGCATCGCGTCGATCATCCTGTTCGTCGTGTTCTGGCTGGCCACGTTCGTGCCGGTCATCGCCGTCACCGTGCGCCGCCTGCATGACTGCAACCAGTCGGGCTGGCTGTACCTGCTGGCCTTTGTTCCGTTCGGTGGCCTGGTGATCTTCGTGTTCGCGCTGCTGCCGGGTACACCGCAGGAGAACGTCTACGGCCCGGTGCCTGCGGGGCCGTGAGACTGCGTGAGTCGAGCATGGCTCGACTTCTACAGGACGGGAAAACGAAGCCGGCGTTTCGCCGGCTTCCTTCTTACTTGATGCTGCAATCGCCGAAGGACAGGTAATCCGTTCCCGAGCTGAACTGCAGCGTGCAGCTGGCGGTGAAGGTCGCGCCTTCTTCCAGCGCGCCCAGCTTGGCCGCCTGCTGCTCATCGTCGCTGGTCAGCCGGGCCAGGACATTGCCCTGGTCATCGCCGGCCTCGATCAGCGGTTCGCCCGCCAGGTTGCTGGAAACGCTCAGTGCCACGGCAGTGAATGTCACCGTCTGGTTGAGTTCGTCCATACCCAGTGACGAATTGCCGGCTTCTTCAAAGGCCTGGTAGAGCGTTGGCAGGTCCTGTGCGGCATGGGCGGCCAGCGGTGCAAGCAGGCCGAGGGAAAGGGCGATCAGGGCGGTGCGCTTCAAGATGTTCTCGCAGTCACGGGATCCATTCCCGTGGGTGGTGGTGAGCAGATCCACGCCATGCGTGGATGGGTTTGGCAAGGGACAGGGCGCGGCCGATGGCTCGATTGCCCATCGATCCGCAGCCCTGCGAGGGAAGGGCGCTCCTGCGCCCTGCTGCCCGGCAAAATAGTGGATTCGGTGTTTCTGGCGCAACCGGGAAAATGAACGCATCGCGCGCGTGATACACAGTGTGACATTTGATCGATGTGATAATCATTCGCGTTTAAGGTAGACTGCGGTCCCTTGTGAACCGGCGGCCATCGGCCGCTCGTGCCGCCGCTGATGAAGCATTTCGTCCCGCCTTTGCGCCGTGGTCCACTGGCCCGCGGCATGGCCGCCTTGATGATGGGTCTGCTCCTGGCCACCCCGTACGCCCATGCGCAGCAGCGCAATCCGCTGCAGAAGATCGGCCACACCGTGCTCGACGAGCCGGCGACCAGCTATCGCTTTCAACAGTTCGTGGTGAGCAGCCCGGACCAGCAGCGCCGTTGGCGTGTGAACCTGGCAATCCCGGCCAACGCCGGCAAGACGCCCTCGCCGGTGCTGTACGCGCTGGATGGCAACGCCGTCGCCATGGTCCTGGACCAGCCGCTGCTTGCCGAACTGGCCGCGCGCAAGGCGCCACCGGTGCTGGTGCTGATCGGCTACGACAACGACCTGCGCATCGATTCCAAGGCGCGCACCCGCGACTACACCGCGTGGATCGACCGCGCGGACGATGAGAGCGGTACGACCCAGGCGGTCGGCGGTGGTGCTGCGGCCTTCCTGGATGTGATCGAGCGCCGCATCAAGCCGGAAGTCGAGCGACGCGCACGCATCGATACGCAGCAGCAAGCACTGTGGGGGCACTCGTTGGGCGGGCTGTTCGTGCTCAATGCGCTGTACACCCGTCCCGCCGCCTTCCAGTCCTATCTGGCGGCCAGTCCCTCGCTGTGGTGGAGCCAGGGCGCGGCGCTGGGTGATCCGGAACAGCAGTTCGTGCAGAACGTGCATGGCCAACCGGCAAAGCTCTGGCTGATGCTGGGCGGTGCCGAGCGTGTTGGCGATCGTGGCAAGCGCGACCTGAGCAACCCACGGGTGGTCGCGCACCTGCGCCGCATTGGCGGTGCCACGCCGGATGCGGCGATGCAGTTGTCCGAGCGGCTGGCCAAGGTGGCGGGCCTGAGCGTGCAGTACCGCGAGTTCCCGGGGCTGGGACACGGCCCGATGCTGCCGGCCTCGTTCCATGCCGCGCTGCATGAACTGTACGGCGTGACCGACCGCAGCGCCGGCGATGGCGCGCCCAGTGGCGGGGACAACGCCGCCGAATGAATGCCTTCGCACGCGATGCCGTGCGACCCCACTACCCAGGCGAGGCTGCCGGCGTGCAGCGGCCCAGGCAACCGATGACTCCCGCGCCGCGTGGCGCGGCCTACGTGTGCAAGGAGCCTTCCATGTCGTTCCGTCCGTCTTTCCGTCTCACCTCTCTCGCCGCCGGCCTCTTGCTGGCGGTGACCGCCACCGCGCAGCCGGTGTTCGACCAGCCGGCCAACGCCACCTTCAAGGGTGAAGTCGTCTCACGCGGTGAGAACGTGGTTCCCGGCAGCACTGCCGACGTGGTCGGCCGTGGGTTCTTGCCGGGCCAGAAGGTCAGCCTGCTGCGCGGTGACAGCGTGCTCAACGCGCAGCCGCTGGTGGTCGATGCTGATGGCAACTTCAAGACCCAGTTGAGCATTCCGGCCGACGCGGTGCCGGGCACTCATCCGGTGGTGGTGCGCGCCAGCCAACCGGCTGCGGCCACCGTGCTGAAGCTGCGCGTCTCGCCGCAGCTGCCGCTGTCCGGCCAGGCGCAGTTCGCCACCCAGTCCAGCAAGCTGGTGCCGGGCCTGTACCAGTCCGCTTACAGCGCCGCCAGCAATGCGGTGTTCGTGACCTCGGCGGTGGGTCGCCCGCCGGTGACCCAGTCGCAGCTGCTGAAGCTGGACCCGAAGTCGCTGAAGGTGACCAAGGCGATCACCCCGGCGCAGGTGCCGGGCAGCACCAATGGTGCGGTGTATGCGGTCTACGGCGTGGGCGTGGATGACACCAACGGCAATGTGTGGGTGACCAATACCCGCCAGAACTCGATCGCGGTCTACCGCCAGAAGGACCTGTCGCTGGTCCACCAGTTCCCGGTCGACACCGTGCCGCACGCGCGCGACGTAGTCGTCGACGGTACGCACGGCAAAGTGTTCGCTTCTGCCACCGGCGGGGACCACCTGACGGTGTTCGATGCGAAGACCCTCAAGGAACTGCCGCAGGTGACGCTGGAATCCGGCGTGGACGACGGCAAGTTCACCCCGATGAGCCTGGTGCTGGACGAGAAGGGCGGCAAGCTGTTCACCGTCAGCATCGGCACCCCGGAGGCGGCAGTGATCGATGTGGCCAGCGGCAAGGTCGAGAAGGTCATCGATCTGGGCAATTCGATCAGTGCCTCGGGCGTGGCCTTCGACGCGGCGCGCAACCGCCTGTACGTGGCCTCGCAGGGCACCGACAACCTGCTGATCGTCGACGTGGCTGCCGGCAAGGTGCTGCATGACGTGCCGGTCGGCGCCGGTGCGCTGAACGTCGCCTTCGATGATGCCTCCGGCCTGGCCTATGTCAGCAACCGTGGCGCTGGCACGGTCACCGTGGTGAACGGTGACGGCAAGGTGGTCGCCAATCTTGATGGCGGCACGCTGCCGAACCATGTGCGCGCCGATGGCAAGGGCAACGTGTTCGCGGTGAACAAGTCGCGCGGCGCCGAAGACCCGAAGGGTGACCGCATCACCCGCATCACCCCGAAGCAGTAAGTCACACGGTGGGGCGGCGTGTGCGTCGCCCTGCCAGCAAGGAGATTGTGCATGAACATCGCGTCCCGTCTGCGCCTGTGTGCGCTTCCGTTGGCTGTTTCGCTGGCGCTGGCTGCCTGTGGTGGCTCGTCGGCTCCCTCTGATGCCAATACGCCTGCCGAGTCGCCCGCAGCAACGGCACCCGCTGCGGAAACCGCGCTGCCGGCAGGCTGGCAGCGCGTGGCAGGTGCCGAAATGCCGGCCGTGCACGGCCGGAAGGCGGTGCTCCCGGCCAAGGTGCATTCCGACGATGGCGCTGACATTGAAGTGGCCGATACCAGTCGCATCATCGCCGGTGGCGACGACGTCATCGCGGTGATCGAAGCACTGGGGCTGGGCAAGCAGGTCTTCGCCGCGCCGACCAACACCACCACCCAGGCCGGCCTGGCCGCGCCGCACCAGTTCCTGTTCAACCGGACCACTGGCGTGGAGGGCGTGCTGAGCCTGCAGGGCTCGCTGTTCCTCGGCAACAGCCTGCGCCGCCACACCGAGCTGGCGAAAAAGCTGCGCGAGGTGGGCGAGCCAGCGGTGGTCATCGATGACCTGCAGCCGGCGCCGGACAAGGTGCGCAAGGTCGCCGCCGCACTAGGGCTGGCCGAGGCAGGGCAAGCACTGGCCATGCAGGTGCAGCGCCAGCTCGACGAGGCTGCAGCGATTGGCAAGGGCCTGGGCCATGCACCACGAGTGATCCACGTCTCGGCCACCGGCGCCGGTGGCTCTCCGACCGTCGCCGGTGCCGACAGTGCGTCGGCGCAGCTGATCGCACTGGCGGGCGGCATCAACATCGGCACCGAGGCGGGGGTGAAGAACTACTCGCAGCTGAGCAATGAAGGCGTGGTCGCCGCAGCGCCCGAGGTGATCCTGGTGACCGAGCATGACCTGCAGCTGTTCGGCGGTGCCGAGGGCCTGTGGAAGGCATACCCGACGCTGAAGCAGACCCCGGCCGGGCAGGCCAATCGGGTCTGGGTGATGCCGGACGTGCAGCTGAAGTACACCAGTGTCGGTTCCGGTGCTGGCGCGCTGGCGCTGGCCAAGGCCCTGGCGGCGTTGCCGAAGGCATGAGTCCGGCGGATCGGCGCCGCCGTCGCGGGCGGACGATGTTGCTGGTGGCGTTGCTGGCACTGCTGGGGGCAGTGCTGGCGTCGTTCGCCGTGGGCCCGCTGCGGCTGCCGCCGCTGGAGGTGATGCAGGCGCTTGCGGTGAAGCTGGGCCTGCTGGATCCGCAGGCAGTCAGTAGCCGCGATCTGGCCGTGGTCTGGCAACTGCGCATTCCGCGTGCCCTGCTGGGTGCGATGGTGGGCGCGTCTCTGGCGATGGCCGGTGCCAGCCTGCAGGGCCTGTTCGGTAATCCGCTGGCCGACCCCGGCATCGTCGGTGTCAGCCAGGGTGCTGCGCTGGGTGCGGTGGCTGCCATTGTTCTCGGCGCTGCAGGTGCGGCCGGCTGGCTGGTGCCGGTGGCAGCCTTCGTCGGCGGCGCGCTGGCGATCGGCCTGACGTATGCGTTGGCACGGCCCGGCAAAGGCGCGGGTAACGCCACGCTGCTGCTGGTCGGTATCGCGATGGCCGCGTTCTGCTCGGCGCTGATCGGTTTCCTCACCTACATCGCCAGCGAAAGCGAGCTGCAGTCGCTGGTGTTCTGGCAGATGGGCTCGCTGGCGCGTGCCAACTGGGCCGATGTGGCGGCGGTGGTGCCCCTGTTTGCCATCGGCGTGTTCGCGTTGCAGCGGTTGGCCACGCCGCTGGACATGCTGGCGCTGGGCGAACGCCAGGCGCAGCATCTGGGGCTGGACGTGACCCGCACGCGGCGTCGCCTGGTGGCGTTCAGTGCGCTGCTGGTGGGCGCGGCGGTGGCCTTTGCCGGCTCGATCAGCTTCGTCGGCCTGGTGGTGCCGCACGTGGCGCGCCTGTTGGTCGGCCCCGGGCATCGCTGGCTGCTGCCGTTGTCCGGCCTGCTCGGTGCGCTGCTGATCGTGGTGGCCGACACCGCCGCACGCACGCTCGATCCGCCCGCGGAGATTCCGCTGGGCTTGTTCTCGGCCGCGCTGGGCGCACCGTTCTTCCTCTGGCTGGTGCTGCAGCAGCGCCGCAAGGCGGCCCCATGAGCGTGCTGCTGAAACTGCACGAGGTGGTGGTGCGCCGCCAGCAGCGCGAGATCCTGCATGGCATCTCGCTGGCGTTCGAGCCGGGTACGGTGACCGCCCTGGTTGGACCGAATGGCGCGGGCAAATCCACGCTGTTGGCGGTGGCTGCCGGTGACCTGCGGGCCGATGCGGGCGAGGTGAGCCTGTTGGGCAAACCGCTGGCCAGCTACAAGGCCGGACCACTGGCGCGCGAGCGCGCGGTGATGCCACAGGAGCACGGCGTGCGCTTTGCCTTCAGCGTGGAAGAAGTGGTGGCGATGGGGCGTTTGCCGCATCCGCCGGATCCAGTGGTGGATGACGCCCAGGTGGAAGCGGCAATCGATGCCGCGGAACTGCAGGCGCTGCGCCTGCGCGAGGTGCAGCAGCTGTCCGGTGGTGAATCGGCCCGCACCACGTTCGCGCGCGTGCTGGCGCAGGACACGCCGCTGTTGTTGCTTGATGAGCCGACGGCCGCGCTGGATCTGCGCCACCAGGAGCGCACGCTGCGCAGTGTGCGTGCCTGTGCCGAAGCCGGTGCGTGCGTGATCGTGGTGCTGCACGATCTGAACCTGGCGGCTGGCTATGCCGACCGCATCGTGCTGCTGGAGCAGGGCAGGGTGGCCGCTGATGGTACGCCGCCGCAGGTGCTGACCGAAGATAACCTGCAGCGGGTCTACCAGCAGGATGTGGTGGTGCTGGAGCATCCGCGGCGCGGGGTGCCGCTGGTTGTGGTGACCTGAACGAAGGCCGCCGGGTTGCTCCGGGTATCATGGTTGCTTCGTTTTCTTCAATGGACTGATGCCATGTTCCGTACCGTCACGCGCAGCGTGCTGCTTGCCACGATGATTGCTTCCGTTTGCGCAGCCCATGCAGCTTCGACCTCCCAGGTTTCGCTGACCGACGCGGCCGAGAACGCCTCGCTGATAGAGACCTGGCATTCCAGTGGCGAGGGCGCCGCTGTGACGTCGATGAAGACGCAGTACTTCGCCAACGAGGAAATGTCGGTGAGTTGGGACGACCAGCAGGTGCTGGTGCTGTGCAGGGAGACGGCGTATCTGAAGATTCCTGCGGCCAAGCTCAAGGCCGGAGCGTTGACCACCGAGCAGCGGCAGATGATCGTCTATCAGGCATTGATGTCCGGCCTGGCGGCTGTCGCGGGCGTTGTCGGGCCGGCAGGGGAGAGGGTGACCGTCGCTGATGATGGCAGCGAGACCCGCAGCGTTGGCGAAAATAACTGGGCATATGGTGTTGAGCGATACGAAGTGATCACCCAGCGGCTGCCGGACGGTGCACTTCGGGTCCGGACCCGCAAGACGGAAACCGTGAATGCCACGCCGCCGGCGGGCCCGGACGACATGTTCAGCACCGAGGACGACCAGGCGGCGCGCTTGTCCGAACTGGCGCCGGTGGGCAGCTGGACCGAAGTGGTGGTCCACGGTGGCGCACGGCAGCCGCATGTGGATCCGGCGATGTCGTTGAAGGGGTGGATTTCGATGGGGGATGACCAGGCAGCGACCGTGGCGGATGCCCGCACGCTGCATGGGTGCAAGTAAGGCGTCAGGCACTCATCACAGCCACCCGCGGGGTGGTTCTACTGTGGTGTGCATCGTTCCATTTATGCGTTCAATATTCACTTGCGCGCCAGATTGGCAGGTCTAGAATGCGCCCCATGAACCGGATGCCGCTCCTGAAGTTTTTCACCCTGACCCGCGCAAGCGCGGAACGGGCGTGTCTGCCTGGAGCCCCACGAGACCGTTGAAACGGCCATCGCTGGACCTTCGACAGAGCGCCCTCCGGGGCGCTCTTTTCGTTTTTGTTTTTTGTGAGTCGACTGACAGTCGACTCTACCCAGTACCGCAAAGGAGAACGTGCCATGCACCAGATCGCCGAGACCGAACGCTAGCCGCGCACCCTGTCGCCAACCGGGGTGCGCGGCCCCCAAAGTTGGCTTTGCAGGAACCTTTCCCATGAACACCCAAGTCCTTTCCCGTCGTCGCAACCTTGGCATCATTGCCCACATCGACGCCGGCAAAACCACGTTGACCGAACGCCTGCTGTGGAAAAGCGGCGAAATCCATCGCGTCGGCGAAGTGCACGATGGCAATGCGACCACCGATTTCTCGGCAATCGAGCGCGAACGGGGCATCACCATCGGCGCGGCCGCCGTGCAGGCGCAGTGGGCACCGCGTGACCTGCCGCCGCATCGGCTGACCCTGATCGATACCCCTGGCCACATCGACTTCGCCATCGAAGTCGAACGTTCGCTGCGCGTGCTCGACGGCGCCGTGGCCGTGTTCTCGGCCGTGGATGGCGTGCAGCCGCAGTCCGAGACGGTGTGGCGCCAGGCGCGCCGTCATCGCGTGCCGCTGATCGCCTTCGTCAACAAGATGGACCGCGTCGGCGCGTCGTTCGAGCGCGTACTGGAGCAGCTTCAGGACAAGCTTCAGGCGCGACCGTGGGCGCTGGGCGTGCCGTTGGGCAGCGAGAGCGACTTCAACGGCTGGGTCGACCTGGTCGATGAGCGCGTGCTGCAGTGGCGCGACGGCGCGACGACCATCAGCCCGTGGGACGACGCGGCACGTATCCAGTGGCGAGCCCAGCGCGATGCTCTGGTCGAAGCCGTGGCCGATCATGACGAAGAACTGGCCGATGCCTGGCTGGAAGGTCGGGTGATCGATGCCGGGGCGCTGCGCGCGGCGATCCGCCGGGCGACGCTGGCGGGTGCGGGCGTGCCCGTGCTGGCCGGTGCTGCGTTCAAGGACAAGGGCATCGAGACGCTGCTGGATGCCGTGGTCGATTACCTGCCGTCGCCGCTGGATCGCCCTGCCGTCAGCGCCGAAAGCGATGAGGGTGAGGTGGTCTTGCCGCCCGATCCTGATGGCCCGCTGGCGGGGCTGCTGTTCAAGATTACCCACCAGCAGCACGGTGCACTCAGCTTCGTGCGGCTGTACTCGGGCACCTTGAAGGTGGGCGACGCGGTGGCCAGTTCGCAGCATCCGCAGGGACGGCGGGTCAGCCGGCTGGTGCGGGTGCAGGCCGACCAGACCCACGACATTGAACAGGCCGTGGCCGGTGACATCGTCGCGGTGCTGGGCTGGAAGGATGCGGTCAGCGGTGAAACGCTGAGCGGCCGTGCGCTGCCGTTGCGCCTGGAGAACATACAGGCACAGGCGCCGGTGCTGGCCTGGCGGTTGGAACCGGCGCGTGCGGCCGACCTGATCCGGATGGCGCAGGGACTGGCGAGCCTGGCCCAGGAAGATCCGTCGTTCCGCGTTGAAACCGATCGCGATACGGCGGAGACCCTGGTCTGGGGTATGGGCGAGCTGCACCTGGAAGTGATGGTCGAGCGCCTGCGCAGCGAGTGGAACGTCGACGTGGGCGTAGGTGCGCCGCGCGTGGCCTACCAGGAGACGCCGATGCGCGCGATGACGGGTGTCGTTGGGCGGCTGGTCAAGCAGACCGGTGGCCAGGGCCAGTTCGCGCACGTGGTGCTGGACGTGGCGCCGCGTGAGGACGACCAGGTGGTGTTCAACGACCGCATCGTCGGTGGCGTGGTGCCGCGCAGCTTCATCGCGGCGGTGGAGAAGGGCGTGCGTGCCGCACTGTCGGAAGGGCCGCAGGGTCATCCGGTGGTCGGTATCGAGGTCAGTCTTGTCGATGGCCAGACCCATGCCAAGGACTCGTCGGAGATGGCGTTCCATCGCGCAGGCGCCGAGGCGATCAAGGCGGCGCTGGCCGAGGGTGGCACGCAGCTGCTGGAGCCGGTGATGGCGGTGACGGTGCATTCGCCGTCGACATCGGTGGGTGACGTGGTGGGCGACCTCAACCGGCGCCATGGCCGCATCGCCCGCATCGACGATCAGGACGGTCGGGCCGAGGTCAGTGGCTTTGCGCCGCTGGCGCAGCTGGTGGGGTACACCACCGCGCTGCGGTCGCTCAGCCAGGGACGGGCCAGCAGCGAAGCGCACCTGCACGGCTATGAACCGGTACGCGCTGCATGAGGAAGGCGAGGGGAGCCCGTTCGCGGGCTCCCACTTCTTTGTTCGGGTTTCCGCATCCACGCATGGCGTGGATCTAGCGGGTGACCGGGTCGCGAGCTCTGCAGTAGATCCACGCCATGCGTGGATGGATCCGCACCGACACGGCAACATTGGCGCTGCATCGCAACAAAAGTGCAGAAAAAGCTGGATTAAAGTGATGCCTCACGATAAATTGCGCCCCCCGTTGCTCGCCGCCGCCCGCACCCCTCTCATGCGTGATGACAAAGACCCCGGAACCCTGGAGCTGACCCTGCCGCGCAAGCGCGGCCGTCCGCCCAAGTTCGGGTACGCGATGAGCGATGCGCAGCGCGCCGCGCGTTATCGCGCGCGCCGGGCAGGGCAGGCCAACCATGCCGACGTGCGTTCCTGCAGCGATATGGTGCTGCTGGACAAGATCCGTGCCGCGGTGAGCGCGCGCGACACCGAGCTGGCCGGGTTCCTGGTGCACGTGCTCTGGCAGCGCTACCCCTTGCAGCTGAAATAGGCCGTCGGTGGGGTGGCCGTTGTCATCGAGCTTGTTGATAATGCGGGATTCAGGTTGTTCCCGCTGGCGCGCCCGGGATGGCAGGCGCGCATGATTGAACGGTTCCCAAGATGACCACCACCAGCGACACCACCACCGAAGCGGCGCCGAGCGGCGCTCCCCTGTTCTATACCCGTCCGGTGCCGCTGCAGGCCGATGTGCACGCCGATCTGCGCATCCTGCCGGGCAGGCTCGAGTTTGCGGCCGGCAACAACGCCATTCCGCTGGTGCTGGGCGAGTTCTCGCTGGCCCTGCACCACTTCCCGATTCTGTTCGCTGGCCCGACCGCCGTGCCGATGGCGGCCGTCGGTGTGTCCGACCAGAACCTGTTCATCAAGGACGGCCTGTGGGAAGACGAGGCCTACATTCCGGCCTACCTGCGTCGCCACCCCTTCATTTTCATCGACACCGGTGCGGACAACGACTTCCTGCTGGGCATCGACGAAGAGAGCTCGCGCGTGGTCAAGGGGGGTGACGAAGGCCAGCCGCTGTTCGTGGACGGCAAGGCCACCGACATGGTGCAGCAGGCGCTGGAGTTCTGCGGCCAGTACACCCGCGAGCACGAACAGACCCAGGCCTTCTCCAAGGCCCTGATCGACAACGGCCTGCTGGTCGAGCGCAACGCCACCGTGCGCACTCCGGATGGCCGCGAGTTCAACCTCAATGGCTTCCTGGTGGTGGACGTTGAGAAGTTCGTGGCGTTGCCGGAAGCGACCGTGGTCGAGTGGCACCGCAGCGGCTGGTTGGCGCTGATCCACCAGCACCTGATGTCGCTGGGGCGATTCAACGACCTGACCCGTCGCCAGGTCGAGCGCCTGGCGGCCTGATCAGCTTGAAGGCACGGCTTCCGCCTTGCGGGAGCCGTGCCACTGCTGCAATCCCTGCAGCAGTCGCCATGCCTCGACCCAGTCGGGCGTGGCCTGCTGCCCCAACTCCCACAGGGCGGCCGCGGTGCCGGCCTGATCGATTGCCCGGCACATCTGCAACGTGCCCTGCAGGCGGTGCGCATGATGGCGCAATGTCGCGGCATCGGCGTCCTGCAGGGACTGTTCGATCCCGGCCAGCTCATGGGCGATATCCGCAGCGAAATCCGGGTCGGCGCCCCGCGCGCTACAAGGCGCGGCAGCGTGCGCCGAAGGCGGAAGGCCCAGCGCCTGCAGCAAGTCTGCCACCTGCAGCGGCTTGACCAGGACGGCGTCGAATCCGGCCCGGCGACAGCGCGCCACGTGCCGGCGCCCCATGCGGGCGGACAGGGCAATCACTCGCAGGGGCGCGTTTGCCCGCGCGCGCAGCTGCTGTGCCAAGCCGTAGCCGTCCCGGCCGTGGAGCCCGATATCCAGCACCACCGTGCCGCGCGGTCGCAGCGCCTGTTCGGCCAACGCGGTTTCCGCATCGGCAACCGCGCACACATCGGCACCCAGCCGACGCAGTTGCTCTGCCACGACGCGCCGGCTGAGTGCGTGGTCCTCGACCAGGAGCAGCTCTGTGCCCGTCAACGGCGCCTGCTGCGGGCGCTCGATGGTGGGCGGATCGCGAGGGACAGCGCGGACCGGCAGTCGCAGGGTGAAGCGACTGCCGCGCCCATGTACGCTGTACGCGGCCAGGTTGCCGCCCATGGCAATGGCCAGCTCGCGCGCAATCGTCAGGCCCAGGCCAGTGCCGCCGCGCTTCTGGCCATCCTCTCCCTGCTGGAACGGGCGGAACAGTAGCGGCAGTTGCGCGGGGGCGATACCGATGCCGCTGTCGATTACATCCAGCAACAGCTCCCTGGCAGACGGGATGGGTGACAGCTGCAGGCGCACTTCGATGCCACCGGCATCAGTGAACTTCAACGCGTTGCCCAGCAGGTTGTCGACAATCTGGCGCAGCCCGTCAGCATCGAGTGCGACCGTCGGCGCGGGGTCGGGCGTGCAATCAAGCTTGAGGGACAATCCCCTGCGCAGTGCCTCCGGCCGGATCGCGTCCAGTGCATGGGCACAGAGCTGGCCGACGTCGCAAGGTACGACGTGGGGCCTGAAGCTGCCGCTGGCCAGACGCGAGAACGCGAGCGAGCGGTCGAGCAGCCTGCGCAGCGCGTGGCCGGCGGCACGCGCGGCCGCGAGCAGGTCGTGCTCTCTCCTGGACAGGCGCGACTGGCTCAGCAGGTCGATCGAAGCCAGTATCGTCTGCGCGGAATTGCGCACTTCGTGGCTGATCATTCCTGCCGCGCGCCCAAGGCGTTGTTCCGTGCGACCGATTCGCCAACGTAGTGCCTGCCAGAACATGGTCAGGCCGATGAGTATTGCGGCCACATACAGCAGCCAGGGCAGGTGCAGGGCGCGCACCCGGTCAAGCGCGTTCTCGACGGGGGCGGGCAGCATCTGCTGCGCCCACAATGCCAGCAGGCCCGCGTGCTCTTCGAGCGTGATGTCGTGCAGTGCCTGGTCGATGCGCCTCAGCAGCTGCTGGTCCTCGCGGCGCACGAGCAGGTGCAGATCGGTGGAGAAGTCGCTCTCGAACGGATGAAGCTGCAGTTTGCCCGCGAAGTGCCGCCGGATCATCGCGTGCAGTGTAGCTTCCAGGCCGATCGCAGCATCGGCGATGCCGTTGTCCACGGCGGCCAGGGCTGCATGCCGATCGGGCAAGTGCAGCAGGCGGACCTGCGGATGGTGGGTTGCCAGCCAGCTTGCATAAGGGCCGCCGCGAATCACGGCCAGCACCTGCGCCTTCACGCTGCCGACGTCACGTGGCGCGTGCTCGCCTTTGCGCACGGCCAGGACCGTCTTGCCGCCATCGAAGGCGCCGGATGCCATCAGGCCGGGGCAGGGCCGTGGGCGATGCGCTGGGCCGCCCATCACCAGCACCAGATCGGCCTCGTGCCGGCAGACGGCAGTGACCGCTGCCCTCGTGCTGGTGTAGGCGATGTCACGGAAGCGCAGTCCGGAATGGTCAGCCACGAGCTGCGCATAGCCGTGGGCGAGGGTCGGGAGCGGGATCGAGTCCGCCAGTGGTGCAGGCAGCGGGCGCAATGATGGCGCGGTGGCGACCCGTACTTCGCGACCCGCCGGCCACGCCTGCAGATGTGCATCCTCGGCCGAGGCTGCTGGCAGCAGGATCAGGACCATCAACGAGGTGACAAAGGTATGCAACCGGAGGCGAACACGGCGCCTCATCGGAGGTTCCGCTGCTCTCGCAGTGCATAGATCTCCACGTCATTGCGCAGCCCGAGCTTGCGCAGGGCGGCCACCTTCTGGGTGCTGACCGTCTTGACGCTGCGGTGGCGGCGCAATGCGATCTCCGACACGGTCAGGCCGGACAGGAGCAGGTCCAGCACTTCGCGTTCATTGCGACTGAGTTCGTCGCGGCAGGCCGGGACCAGGCAATCGGCCGGCAGGCGGCACAATCCCTGCGATACACGCACGATGGCCTCGGACAGCATCTCCAGCGGCTCGGATTTGCTGACAATGCCGCTGATGCCGGCCGCCAGAAGGTGGTCCACGCGGGTTGTTGGCGTCAGCGTGGCGAAGGCCAGCAGGGGCACATGAGGAAAGCGCTCCCGCAGCAAGGGAACCAGCTCATCACTGCTGCGGTCGCCAGGCGCCAGGGTGAGATCGATGATGGCGACATCCACTGCCAGCTTGCGCAGGCAGCCGATGAACGCGTCGCTGTGGGTGTGGCTGGCGACAATGTTGAAGCGGACGTCGCGGCACAGGTGCAAGGCGGTGCCGCGGCGGACGACTTCGTGATCGTCTAGCAGTGCGAGCCGCAGACGGCGCGGTGCAGGGTATCCATTCATGCGCTGGGAGGTGATCGGCGCCCGGGAGGGCGTGGCGACCATTCTGGCGCTGCTGCCGCGCCGGGCACCGAATTTGCTGGATTTTTGCGATTATTCCTAAGAGTCAATGTGCGCGAACCATCAATCCAGGGGTGTTAATTGATGTAATGGATCGCCACGCCCGAATCCAGGCCCTTCAGAAGTTGGCGGGCGATGCCGCCCAGCGCAAAGGGTCGTGGCGTGTCATCGGACCGACTGCGGCACGCGTCTGAGCTTGCGGGTGTCATAACCCATGGCCGCAATCCGTGCGACCGCCTGCTCATAGTCATGCTCGGACACCTGTGGTGTGCGGGCCATGTACCAGACGTAGTCGCGCTTGCTGCGCGCCACGATGGTCTGGTGGTAGCTCTCGTCGAGCCAGGCAATCACGTACTCGGCCTGGATTGGCCAGATGAACTGCATGCCCCAGATCGCGCCATTGCCTTCCTGCTCCACACGACCGATGGGATGCATCGACTTCTGCGGCGCATCGAAGCTGCCCTTGCGGTAGGTGAAGGTGGTCTGGATGCGCCCGTCGGGACGAAGTGCGTAACTCTCCACCGCGTCGAAGGCCTCGCGTTCGGGGCGCGACGGGATATGCGCGATCACGTACCAATCGCCCATGAAGCGCGGCACATCCACGGATGGCGGGCGCGGCAGCGGGCGGGTGTCGCTGGAACTGCAGCCGGAACCGAACAGGCCGACCGCGATCAGGGGAAGCAGCGAGAACATGCGCATGTTGCACCTCAGCGGGGTCGGAACAGATAGTGGGCCACCAGCCACTGCTGGCCGTCGTCATAGCCAAACAACTCGGCACAGGCCATCCAGAACATCCGCCAGCGCTGCCACCAGACCTTCGCTGCAGCCTGGCCATAGGTTGCGATCAACACCGGCATCACCTGCTGGCGGGCCGCATCCTGGTTGGCCAGCCAGTGGTCGGCGGTGCGCTGGTAGTGGGTGCCGTCCAGCAGCCAGCGCTGGTCGAGCCGCAGGTCGCGCTGGAAATGCAGCAGGGTGTCAGCTGCCGGCATCAGCCCGCCGGTGAAGAAGTGCCGCCCCATCCAGTTGTCGCCGCCGTCTGTCTCGAACGGATACATCAATGTGCGATGGGCGAAGATGTGCACGAACAGCGCGCCGTCCGGCTTCAACCACCGAGCGATGCCCGCCAGCAGGCGCTCGTAGTTGCGCACGTGTTCGAACATCTCCACCGACACGCAGCGGTCGAAGCGTGCCGCAGGCAGCTCAAGCTGGTTGACATCGCGGGTGATCACCTCGACGTTGTGCAGCCCCCTGGCTTCACACTGCGCCATGATGTGCTGGCGTTGGCTGTGCGAATTGGAAACGGCGGTGATGCTGGCCTGCGGGTAGCGTTCGGCCATCCACAGGGTCAGTGAGCCCCAGCCGCATCCCAGTTCGAGAATCTGCTGGCCATCGGCCAGGCCTGCGCGCTGGCCGTATAGTTCCAGCATCGCGTCCTCGGCCTGGTCCAGCGTTTCGCGCCCGGTGGGGTAGTAGCAGCTGCTGTACTTCAGTCGCTTGCCCAGGCAGGCCTGGAAAAAGGCAGCTGGCACTTCATAGTGCTGTCGGTTGGCTGCGTCGGTGTGCAATGCGAGTGGGCTGTCGGCCAGCTCGGCGATGCGCCGGCTGAAGCGCGCCGACTGGCCTTCGATGCCACCCTCGCTTTCCTCATGCAGGCGTTGCGCGCACAAGCGGCGGATGCCCGCACGCAGCGCCGCATCGGGGACCAGCCCGCGTTCGGCCCAGGCGATCAGCCCGGTTTCCGCATCTTCGGCTGGGTTCAGTGACGGGATCGCGCTCATGCGGAATGCTCCTTGGAAGAACGGGGAAACCAGGGAAAGAACATCGGTGTACTGCGCTGGTAGGCGCGATAGTCGTCGCCGCGGCTGCGCAGCGCCTGTTTCTCGGTGAATGGGATGCCGCTGAGGTAGCGCAGGAACACGTACATCAGCAATGGGCCGGCCCACGCCAGCCACCACAGTGGCGAACCGACGGCGAGCAGCACATAAGTGAACCAGTGCAGCCACTCGAAGAAGTAGTTGGGGTGGCGGGAATAGCGCCAGAGCCCTTCGCGGCAGGTGCGGCCCTTGTTTGCCGGGTCGGCGCGGAACCGGGCCAGCTGCCGGTCGGCCAGTGCTTCGCCGCCGACGCTCAGCAGCCACACCAGCGCGGCGGCCACGGCCCACCACGTCATGCGGCTGCTCGGGTTGGCAGCCACTGCGACAAAGGGCAGGGCAAACAGCAGCACCAGCAATGCCTGCGCCATGAAGAAGCCAAAGATCTTGCCCTGGTGGCCCTGCCAGTGTTCGCGCAGATAGCGGTAGCGCCCGTCTTCCGGTTCGCTACGGACCCGATGCCAGAGGTGCAGGGCCAAACGGCTGCCCCAGAGGCCGCCGAGCACGCCCAGCGCGATCCGCGGCACCGTCGCGCCGTCGCCGAGCAGCGCCAGCAACAGGGCCGATGCACCGACGCCCTTGGCCCAGAGCACATCGACCACGCCGATGTTCTGGTGGCGGCGCTGCCAGGCCCAGCCCCAACTCATCATCAGCAAGGTGTACAGCAGGACCCACAGGAGATGATTCATGAAGGAACTCCAGCCAGGGGCGGCGAGCTGGCTCGTGAGCCGCGACGGGCGCAGTGGCACAGCAGTGAAAGCGCGATGCACCAGCCCGCACCCAGTACCAGCAGGCCCTGCCATGCCGGCACAGCGAACCGCACTGCATCAAAGCCACGTGCCGCGGACAGATAGGCCAGCGGTGCCAGCAGCAGGCCGAACAGCGCCGGCAGGGCACGGTGGCGCAGCAGGAAGCGCATCGAGGTCGTCAGCGTCATCGCGAACGCGGCCCACAGCGCCATGATCCACGGCGGAGGCGCCCAGGCGAGCGGGGCGGCGGCGTAACGAACGGTGCCGGTCGCAGCGGCGCTGGCATCGACCAGCCAGGCGCAGGCCAGCGCCAGCACCATCAACCGAAGGTCCAGCCGTGGTTGCGGCGACGTCAGAAGCTGGCTGCCGATGTAGAGAGAGGCTGCCAGCAACGCCGGCCACTGCCAGCCGCGCCCGGCGCCGGCCACGGCGCACAGCCAGACCAGCTGGTTGCCAAGCAGATTGGCCCAGAACCGGCGCATCTCAACTGCCTTGGCCCGATGAGGCGCCCGGGCGATGCCCCGGGCGCGCCATCAGCAGATGGGAGACCCCGATCGAGCGCTCCAGGAAGCCGCCCTCGCAATAGGCCAGGTAGAACTCCCACAGGCGGCAGAAGCGCGTATCGAAGCCCTGCGCCTGCACGTCGGGCAACCGGACGAGGAAGCGCTGGCGCCAGGCGCGCAGGGTCAGCGCGTAGGAGTGGCCGAAGTCCTGCTGGGCGATCAGCTGCAGGTCGCTGGACCGCGTTTTGGCGGCCATGATCGCGTTGATCGACGGAATGAAGCTGCCGGGGAACACGTAGCGCTTGATGTAGTCGACGCTGCGCCGGGCCTGCTCGTAGCGATGGTCCTCGATGGTGATGGCCTGCAGCAGGGCAACGCCATCAGGCTTCAACAGGCGCTGCAACGTCGCCATGTAGGTGTCCAGGTATTCGGCGCCGATGGCCTCGATCATCTCGATCGACACCAGCTTGTCGAACTGGCCCTGCAGGTCGCGGTAGTCCTGCATCAGCAGCGTGACCTGGCCTTGCAGGCCTGCGGCGCGCACGCGCTCTGCCGCCAGCGCATGCTGTTCTGCGGAGATGGTGGTGGTGGTGACGTGGCAGCCGTAGTGCTGCGCGGCGTGCAACGCAAAACCACCCCAGCCGGTGCCGATCTCCACCACGCGGTCGCCCGGTTTGAGCTTCAGCTGCTGGCAGATGCGGTCCAGCTTGCGCCGGGAGGCGGATTCCAGCGACTCGTCTTCTTTGTCGAACAGGGCTGAGGAATACATCAGGTCCGGCGACAGGAACAGGGCAAAGAAGTTGTTGCCCAGGTCATAGTGCGCGGCTATGTTGCGGCGGCTGCCCTCGCGGCTGTTGCGGCGCAGGCGGTTCCAGCCCCGCAACAGCCAGCCGCCCAGGCGGGCCGGGCCACGCTCCATGCCGTCGAGCAGGTCGCGATTGCGTACCAGCAGCCGAATCAGCGCCACCAGGTCATCGCAGTGCCATTCGCCCTGTATGTAGCTTTCACCTGCACCCACACTGCCTTGCGCTGCAACCTTGCGGTAGAACGCCGGGTCATCGATGGTGACGGTGACATGCAGTTCGCCATGCGCATCGCCCAGCCAGACTTCGCCGAGTGCATCACGCACGCACAGGCGGCCGTCGCGCATGGGGGCAAGCTGGGCCAGCAGGCGGCGGCGCAGGAATGCATCCAGGGCGCGGGGACGTGGCAAGGCGACCAGGGGAGTCATCGAATTCATCGTGGTTTCTCGGCAAGAGCAGGGTGGTCGTGCACGGGGTTGCGCTTCAGCCACAGCCGCAGCGCGTGCCAGTGGATGGCGGCCACCACCTGCGTGGTCATCAGGGGGTAGCAGGCCAGTACCCGGGCCAGCCCAGGGCCGTCCAGCACCCTTCGCTGCATGGACTGGGTGGCGTCGAACTGCCGAACGCCGTCGCGCCAGACCTGCATGTGCACGCGAAGATCATCACCAGGTGCGTTGAACCGCCAGTCGTAGCGGCAGTCCATCGGCATGAAGGGTGAGACGTGAAAGGATTTGTCGAATGTCCAGCGCAGTGATGCCCCGTCGCCGGTGGCCGCAGCTACCGGCAGCACATAGGCGTGCCGCTCCTTCCACGGGGTATTGGTGATCTCGGCGACGATGCAGTCCAAGGTGTTGCCATCGGCCCGGTAGCAGTAGTAGAAGCTGACCGGATTGAATACGTGCCCGGCGAAGCGAAGATGGGTGAGCAGGCGCACCGGGCCGGTGGGCCGATAGCCCAGGGTAGCCGCGGCATGGTCGCGCACCGCATCGGCCAGTGGTTGCGCAGGGTTGCCGAAGTAGTCACTGCGGCGGAACTCGGCCAGGTTGCGGCGATTGACCGACCACAGCCAGCGCCCGGCGAACACGGTCTCCAGCTCGTCCAGATCGAGCAGCAGCTGCGCGATCGGATAGCGGAACGCGTGGGGCTGCGGATGATGCCGTCGGTGCATCACCTGCCCGAAGTAGAGTGCGCTGGCACTCACGCTGCCACCTCGCCGGGCGCAACGCTGTCAAGGTGCGCGGTGCACTCGCGCATCGCGTCCACCACGCGGCGGGCGCTGCGGATGCCGTCTTCGTGGAAGCCCCAGCCCCAGTATGCGCCGGCGAACCAGGTGTGGCGGCGGCCCTGCAGCTCTGCCCAGCGCTGCTGGGCGCGGATAGCGACATGATCGTGCACCGGGTGGGCATAGTGCAGCCTGCGCAGCACCTTGGCCGGATCGATCGCCTCGCTGCGGTTGAGGGTCACGACCAGCGGGGTGTCACCGGGCAGGCCCTGCAGGAGGTTCATGCAATAGCTGACCGTACAGGGCGCGCCTGGATCCCTGGGCACGTGTGCATTCCATGCAGCCCATGCTTTGCGGTTGCGCGGCAGCAACGATGCATCGGTATGCAGTACTGCTTCGTTGGGCTGGTAGCGGATGGCGCCGAGTACTTCGCGTTCGACCTGATCGGCGTCATGCAGCAGGGCAAGCGCCTGGTCGCTGTGGCACGCCAGGATGACCTCGTCGAACCCCTCCACGCCGGCCGCGCTGTGCACGCGCGCGCCCCACGGCATGCGTTCGACCGAGTGAACCGGGCATTCCAGCCGCTCACGCACCCGCCAGCGGGCGCGAAGGGCATCGACATAGCGTGCCGAGCCACCGCTGACCACCCGCCAGGGTGCGCGCCCGGTCATCTGCAGCATCTGGTGGTTGGCCATGAACTGGGCCAGGTAGCGGGCCGGGAACTGCATGACCGTGGCGGTCGGTGACGACCATAGTGCCGAAGCCATCGGCAGCAGGTGCTCGTCGATGAAAGCGGTGCCGTAGCGCTGGCCGCGCAGGTACTGGCCCAGTGTCGGGCCTTCGTCTTCCGCCAGCAGCAGCGGCGCATCCCGGTAGAACCGGCGCAGGTCGGCCAGCATTCCCCAGAAACGTGGCGAAACCAGGTTGCGACGTTGGCAGAACAGGCCATCCAGCGACGTGGCGTTGTACTCGACGCCACTGCGCTCGCTGTGCATGGAGAAGCTCATGGTGGTCGGCTGCGAGGCCACACCCAGTTCTTCGAACAGTGCCGTCAGCAGTGGGTAGTGCAGGGGATTGAACACGATGAAACCGGTATCCACCGCCATGCGCGTGCCGTCCACCTGCACGTCATGGGTGTGGGTATGTCCGCCCAGGTAATCGTTGGCCTCGAACAGCGTCACTTCGTGTTCGCCGTCCAGCCACCAGGCACTGGCCAGGCCAGCGATGCCGGAGCCGATGATCGCGATGCGCATGTCAGTACCTCGCCTTGGCCAGTACCCACTCGGGGATTGGCTTGAGCCCCCTCACCAGGCCGAAGGCCGCCATTGCGCGCAGCCCGTACCAGGTCAGGTCGATCTCCCACCAGCGGAACCCCTGGCGGACCGTGCCAGGAAAGAAATGGTGGTTGTTGTGCCAGCCTTCGCCGAAGGTAAGCAGCGCCAGCCAGAGGTTGTTGCGGCTGTCGTCACGGGTCTCGAAGCGCCGCCGGCCAAAACGATGGGCCAGTGAGTTGATGGTGACGGTGGCGTGGAACAACACCACGGTGGAAATGAAGAAGCCCCACACCAGCAACTGCGGGCCAGTGGTGTGCAGCCCGGGCACCCAGCGCTCCAGGCCGGCGCCGAGTGCGTACAGCGCAGCGGCCAGCAGTACCGGTACCGCCGTATCAAAGCGGTCCAGCCAGCGCAGCTCGGGGAAGCGCGCCAGGTCAGGCACGCGCGATAGATCCGTGGCGAATGCCTCACGGGTCAGGAACCAGCCCATGTGGCTGCGCCAGAAGCCGCCTTCGCGCGGCGAGTGCGGATCCAGCGGTTGGTCGGCATGCCGATGGTGATGGCGATGGTGGGCGGCCCACCACAGCGGCCCACGTTGCACGCTGGACGCGCCGATCACCGCGAACACGAACTGCACCGTTCGCGATGCCTGGAACGTCCGGTGCGAGAAGTAGCGGTGGTAAAAGGCGGTGATCGCAAACATGCGCACTGCGTAGAGGGCTGCGGCGACGATCACTGCCGTCCACGAGATACCTACCCAGATCACCGCGATGCAGGCCAGGTGCATCAACGCGAACGGTACGGCGCGCAGCCAGTCGATGCGTCCGGGCTCGCCAGCGGCGTGGTCCGCAGCGCTGCCGGTGTCGACCCAGCGCTTCAGGGTGCGCAGCAGGCGCCAGCGTCGGCGGGGAAGGGGCGCTACAGAGGCCATGGCGGATCTCGGCGGGTGTCGTGTCTTCCTCTACGCAGCAGTGCGCGCAATGGATGCGGCCGACTGTGGAAAATTCCGGCTTCACTTGGGCATCACGCTGCAGCGTTCGACCAGCGGTTGCGCCCAGGCCTGTTGCCATTCGCTGGCGGGCCGCTCGGCCACCGGCGAGCTGAAGCGCACCGTGACCTGTGGGTAGGTGCCGCGGGTATCGCGCAGGTTGCTGGTTCCGCGGAATTCCAGCAGGCGGCGGTCGGCGCTGGCATAGACCAGCGAGAGGCGCGGCGCGATGCCGCCGTACCACGTGTCCAGACTGACCTCGATGGCCTGGGCGTCGATGCCCTGCCAGCGAACAGGGCCGGTACGCCGCACCTGCACCGGGAAGAAGCGCTGCCGCCCCGGCACCAGGAAGGGCAGGCTGATGCGTTCACCTCGCAGCAGCGCTGGCCAATGCTGGCGCACCGCGGCGTCGAAGCCCGTGTCGATCACCGCATCCGGTGCCAGCTCAAGCCGACGCTGACGCAGTTCGCTGGCGGCATCTTCTTTCCAGGCGATCGACACCGACTCGCCACTCGCGTCGACTTCAGCGGTTTGCCCACTACGGCTGTCCTGCAGCGAATAACCCCGGGCCTGCGGGCGGGCGCTGGCCGGCAGATGCTTGCGGGCGAAGGGGCGGCCATCCGGGCACTGATAGAGCACCCAGTGCTCGGCACCCTCCGATGGGCCGCGCCGCCAGTGCACTTCACGATAGAGCAGGTCGCCCTGCGCCGAGGTGGCCACGCCCTCGTTGCGCAGCCAGGGCGCCGCCAGCGCGGCATGGGGCAGGCACAGCAGCAGCCAGGCAGTGCGCATGGTGTTCATCCGGTAGGGAGGCTCAGGTCATACGGTGGCCGTGGCTGCTTGGATGCGCAGTGCCTGCTGCATCCAATGGCCACCCCTGCGCGTAGAGAGGACAGACCTTCACCTGCCCGCCGCTCACGCAGATGTACCCTGACGCCGCCAGCACCCTCCTCAACTTCGATACCGCACGCACCGTGTCCAGTTCCCAGCAGCCGAGCAGCGAGCCGACGAACTGGGCCGATGACATGGACAGTGTGGCGCGGCTGCGCGACCGCGACTGCTTCATGCGGATCTATGACTACTTCATGCCGCGGCTGTGCGTGTATCTGCGTGGCCTGGGGGCACCCGACGCCGTGGCCGAGGAAATGGCGCAGGAGTGCCTGCTGCGCCTGTGGTTGCGGGCGGCCGAGTATGATGCGGCCCAGGGCGCGCTGAGTACCTGGCTGTACCGGATCGCGCGAAACCTGCAGATCGACCGCATCCGTCGCGAGCGCAGCTGGATGCAGGTGCAGGCAGCGGTGGAAGACGCCGCGGCCGTGGACGTGATCGAGCGCAGCAGTGCCGAGCAGTTCGCCGACCAGGCGCGCCTTCGCCAGCGCATCAACGAGCTGCCCGCCGTGCAGGCGAGGCTGGTGCGGATGTCCTATTTCGAGGCGAAGAGCCACAGTGAGATTGCCCAGGCGCTGGGCATGCCGCTGGGGACGGTAAAGTCACACCTGCGACGTGCGTTCCTGCAACTGCAGGCCAAAGTGGGAGGTGCGCCGTGAATCCGCACCACCACCTGCACGAATCCACGCTGATGAGCTATGCCGCCGGCGCGCTGCCGGCGCCGTTGAGCATCGTGGCCGGTGCCCACCTCGAGCAGTGCCCCCACTGCCGCCAGCGCCTGCGCGATGCCGAGGCAATCGGCTCGGTGTTGCTGGAGCAGACCCAACCGCCCGCTGCCGACGGGCGTCGCGAGCAGTTGCGCGAGGCCATGCTGATGCAGCTGGCCTCGGAGGCGCCGAGCGCCATCGCCGGAACCAGGCGCCCTGTGCCGAGGGAGCGGCCCGAGGCCGACCCCGACAACCTTCCTGCATCACTGCACCCGTACTTCGGCGCATCGCTCAGCGAGCTGCGTTGGCGCTGGATGGCGCCCGGCGTGCATTGCATCCGTGCCGAGCAGATGCCCTCGCTGATCATGCTGAAGATTGCCCCGGGCAAGTGCCTGCCCATGCACAGCCATGGCCGCAGCGAACTGACCCAGATCCTGCGGGGTTCGTACAATGATGCGCTGGGGTTGTTCGCATCGGGTGACGTGGCAGATCTGGACGAAGACGTGGAGCATCAACCGGTGACCGCGCCCGGTGTCCCCTGCATCTGCGTGTCAGCGCTGGATGCGCCGCTGGTGTTCAGTGGCTGGCTGGCGCGGAAGATCCAGCGTTTCGTGAAACTCTAGCGGGGATGACGATGGCCGGGACGGGCGCATTACGGATTCTGTTGACCGGTGCCGCAGGCCTGGTCGGGCAAGGTGTGGCGCTGGCCTGCCACCGCTCACCACAGGTGTCCGGCCTGACAGCGCTGGTCCGCCATCCGGGAAGTCTGAGCGGCGCCGGCAGCGAACTGATCGTTCCGGACTTCCTGCGTATCCAGGACCGGTCGGATGAACTGGCCGGGTTCGATGCCTGCTTCTACTGTGCCGGGGCGCCACCGGTTGGCACGGCAGAGGCCGAGTACCGACGCGTGACCCTGGACACCACTCTGGCGGTGGCCCTTGCCTGGGCGGCTGCGAATCCCGAAGGGTGCTTTCTGTATGTATCCGGTGCCGGCGCGGACCCTCGGAGCCGGCTGATGCCGTTGAGGATCAAGGGCGAGACCGAAGTCGCATTGCAGAGCCTGCCGGTGCGCACCGTGATGCTGCGCCCGGGCGGTGTCAGGCCGGTCCCGGGCACCGGCACCCGTCATGCCCTGTTGAAGCCCCTTTACTGGGGCGGTGCGCCATTGATGAAACTGGCCGGTGCGGTTGCACCTTCGTTGGTGACGAGCAACCTGGCACTGGGCCTGGCGATGATTGCCTTGGCCGCCAGGGAGCATCCACCGGCGACGGTGGAGTGCGCGGACATCAACCGGATCGCGGCCGGCGGGCGCGATCCGGCGTCCTGACCTCAGTGTGGCGCTGCCTCCAGCGCGGTGCGCACGGCCGTCGCCAGATCACTTCGGGTGAACGGCTTTGGCAGCAGCGCAACGGCCCGCCCTTGGCTGCCCACCTGGTCGTGGTCACGGGGATAGCCCGACGTGAAGAGCACGGCGACCTCCGGCCAGCGTTCACGGACTTCCCGCACCAGCTCCCAGCCCGACATGCCGGGCATCACCACGTCCGAGAACAGCAGGTCCACCCTGGTATCCGGGCGTTCCAGCAGCCGCAGTGCGGAAGGGCCGTCGTGGGCTTCCAATACCCGGTAGCCCAGCAGCCGCAGTGCATCCACCGTGTGGGCGCGGACATCGTCGTTGTCCTCGGTCACCAGGATGGTTTCCTCGCGCGGCGAATAGCCTGCCAGGCCGGTCTGCGGAGTGCGCGCCTCGCTGGGCAACGGCAGCAGTGAACGCGGGAACATCATGGTGATGCTGGTGCCGCCGCCTTCCACCGAATCGATCAGCACGTGGCCGCCTGACTGCTTGACGAACCCGTGCACCATCGACAGGCCCAGGCCGGTGCCACGGCCAACCTGCTTGGTGGTGAAGAAGGGTTCGAAGACCCGGGCGAGCGTCGCCGCATCCATGCCGTGGCCGTTGTCGCGCACCCGCAGCATCACGTACTCGCCCGGCGTTGCATCCGGGAACAGCGCGGCATAGTCGTGGTCCAGATGGCTGTTGTCGACTTCAATCACCAGCCGCCCGCCATGCGGCATCGCATCGCGGGCGTTGACCGCCAGGTTCAGTACGGAGGCCTCCAGTTGGCTGATGTCGATCTCCACGCACCAGATGTCCTCCGCGCTGCGGATCTCCAGCTGCACCAGTTCACCCAGTGCACGCTGCAGCATGTCGTGCATGTCCAGCAGGCGGACATTGAGGTCAGCGGCCTGGCTGCGCAGCGGCTGGCGGCGGGCAAACGCCAGCAGGCGCTGGGTCAGGCTGGCGGCACGGCCCACCCCCTTCAGCGCATTGTCCAGCGCACGGCCCACCAGCGCACCGGCCTCGCCAGCCCTTTCACTGAGCAGCATGGCGTGCTCGACATTGCCGGAAATGACGGTCAGGATGTTGTTGAAATCATGCGCGATGCCGCCGGTGAGCTGACCGACCGCCTCGATCTTCTGTGACTGGCGCAGCGCGTGCTCGGCCTGCAGGCGTGCGGTGGTTTCGACGGCCTCGGAGACAACGGCGGTGACCGCCCCTTCGGCGTCGAGCAGCGGACGGAACGAGAAGTCGAAGCTGCGGCGGCCGGTCGGGAGCTCCAGCTCCAGCGCATGCAGTGAACTGCTGCCCTGCGCTGCGTCTCCGACGGCGCGGTCGATCGCTGCGCCCATGCCCTCGGTGGTGGCGAACCAGACCGATTCGGCGAAGTGCTGGCCAACAATGTCCTTCTTGTCTGCAAGTACAGCGGCCAAGGAAGCGTCATTGGCATCGACCACGCATCCGCGCAGATCCAGCAGCACCTGATGCTGGAAGCTGGACTCGAAGATCGCCTGCAGGCGGCGCTTGCTGGCGCGCAGCTCGGCCGTGCGCGCCTGCACCTGCTGCTCGAGCAGCTGGTTGTCCTCACGCAGGGCCAGCTCGGCCTGCTTCAGCAGCGAGATGTCGCTGCCCAGGCAGATGTAGCCGGCCACGCTGCCATCGGCGGCATGCTCCGGCACGCATTCCATCTGTACGAAACGCGACTCGCCACTGCGATGGACGAGCTCGACCTGGAAGCTCGTGCGTTCGCCCTGCAGTACCCGTTCAAGGCTGGGCAAGGCGTGTTCGAAAGCGGAGATGCCGCTGACATCGCGCGCGGTCCGGCCCAGCAGCTCGGCCAGGCTGACTCCATGCCAGTCCAGGAACGCCCTGTTGGCGAACCGGTAGCGATGCGCGTTGTCGAGCTGGGCGATCAGCGCGGGTACGGCATCGGTGACCTGCTGCAGCTGCGCCTGGCTCTCGTTCAGCGCCGCCTGGGCATGCATCAGCTGGGCGCGTTCATGGGCTTCCTGGCGAGCGCGGCGGATCGCATCCGGCAGGCGTTGCAGGCGCTGCTTGACGACGTAATCGCGCGCGCCACGGGTCAGCGCCTGTACGGCCAGCTCTTCCGTCAGTGTGCCGGAGACGAAGATGAAAGGGGTCTGTGGAATCCGCTCGCGCGCCAGCGCGAGGGCCGCATCGCCATCGAATCCGGGCAGCACATGGTCGGCCAGGATCACGTCGAACGCACGGTTGTCGATGGCCTCGATGAACGCATTGCGCGTCCACAGGCGCTCGACCTCGAACTCCAGGCCGGCACGCCGCAGCTGTGCGGTGATCAGCTCCGCATCAAGCGCGCTGTCCTCCAGCATGAGGATGCGCAGGCGCTCGCTGCGGCGCGATCCATCACGCATTGTGCTGCCCCGAGCCGCTGGGCCGGTGCGGTGGTGGCTGGTTGGTGATGCCCCAGAACATGCCCAGTCCTTGGATGGCGTCAAAGAACTCCTTGAAGTCGACCGGCTTGACCACGAATGCGTTGACGCCCAGTTCGTAACTGCGCACCAGATCCTGCTCCTCGCGCGAAGAGGTCAGCATCACAACCGGGGTGCTGCTCAGGTACGGGTCGCCACGGACCTGCTCCAGTACCTCCAAGCCATTGACTTTGGGCAGCTTCAGGTCCAGCAGCACGACCACCGGGCCGCCGTGCATGGCACCGGCGAACTTGCCTTCGCAGCGCAGGTAATCCAGCGCTTCGGCGCCGTCGCGTACATGGATGACATCGTTCAACAGCTGGCAGCGCTCAAGCGCGGCCATCGTCAGCTCTGCATCCTTGGGGCTGTCCTCTACCAGGAGGATCGGCCGCAGGTCCCTCATGGGTGTTCTCCTGTGGAGCGGGGTAGGGTGAAGTGAATGGTCGCGCCCTTGCCGGGCTCGCCCTCGGCCCAGGTGCGGCCGCCATGGCGGCCGATGATGCGGCGGACATTGGCCAGGCCGATGCCGGTGCCTTCGAACTCTTCGACGTGGTGCAGGCGCTGGAACACGCCGAACAGCTTGTCCACGTAGCGCATGTCGAAGCCGCAGCCGTTGTCGCGCACGAAGAAGTGGTCTTCCTCGTCGTTTCGCTCGTGACCAACCTCGATCACTGCATGTTCGCGCTCGCGGGTGAACTTGATCGCGTTGGCCAGCAGGTTCTGCCAGACCAGGCGCAGCATCGTCGGATCGGCTTCAACCTCCGGCAGCGGTGCCAGCGTCCACTGCACGTCGCGGCCGGTGTAGTCCAGGGCCAGGCTCCGGCGCACATCCTCGGCCAGCGCGGTCATGTCCAGCCGCACACGCCCCAGCGTGGAGCGTCCCATCTGCGAGAAGCTGAGCAGGTCATCCACCAGCGTGCCGGCGGACTTGGCCGATTCCACGATCGTGTCCAGGAAGCGGCGCTCGGTATCGTTCAGGCGTTCGCCCGCCGAGCTGCCCAGCAGCTCGGAATAGCCGACAATGTGGCGGAAGGGAGCGCGCAGGTCGTGGCTGACCGAATACGAGAAGGCTTCCAGTTCCTTGTTACTGCGGAGCAGCTGCTCGTTCAGTTCGGCCATTTCCTCGGCCTTGCGCAACACGATATCGACGATGGCCGTGCGCATTTCGTGTGCCGCTTCGCAGTCAGCGTCGCTCCACGGCAGGCTGCGCTGCTGCACGGTCTCCTTCCAGGCCTCGAACGAGTTGCGCGGGGACAGCGCAACGCCCGGTGCGGCTTCCTTGCGGGGATCGCCACCCCAGCGCACGGTACGCACCACTTCCGGCCGGAACCACATCAAATAACTGTCATGCAACTGCGAAATGGACACCGCCAGCAGGCCGCTGGCCACATCGGCCAGGTGCGCGGCAGGCGACCAGTCGGCTGCCAGGTGATCGGTGCAGTAGGTTTCCTGACCGGCCTGCTGCGCGGCCAACCAGTTCGCCAGGGCCAGCACGTCGCTGGCGGAAGGGCACTGGCCAACACGCAGGCAATCGCCTTTGTGAACGATCGCCGCGCCGGCCGCGCCGGTCAGCGACAGAAGGCTGGCCTCGTCCTGGCGCAGGGCCGCCATGAAGTCCTCGTCGCCGGCCATGCGACCCAGCAGCTTGACCAGTATCGAGCGCCGCGCGACGCGCTCTTCGATCGCACGCGCCCGCTCCTTCAACGCGATCTGCAGCGACAGGATCTGGCCCATGAGCTCGCAGGCGGTACGCACGTGGTAGGGCAGGCGCCGTGGCTGCACGGTGTGGCAAGACACCAGCCCCCACAAGCGGCCTTCATGCACCAGCGATACCGACATCGATGCGCCGGTCCCCATGTTGCGCATGTACTGCAGGTGGACCGGCGAGACGCTGCGCAGCACGGCCAGGCTCAGGTCGGTGGCTGGTGCGTCGCGATGGTCGTCGGCCCGCATCAACGGCGCGGGGGTGTAGTTGTTGTCCGCGATCAGGCGCACCCGGTTGCGGCGGTAGAGTTCGCGGGCCTGCGCAGGAATGTCCGATTCGGGGAAGCGCAGGTCAAGGTAGGACGGCAACAGGCCGTTGCCATCCTCGGCCACCACGATGCCATTCCAGCCGGCATCGAACTGATAGACCAGGGTGCGGTCAAAGCCGGTCAGCCGGCGCATGTGCGCGGCAGCCAGCTGGCAGAGGTCTTCCACGGTGCCGGCCGACTCGATCCCGGCCATCAGCTCGCGGATGGCCGGATACAGTTCTTCCAGCGAGCCGGGCTGGCCGGGAACCGGCGCTTCCAGCTCGACCAGCAGATCGGTGGCGGAGCGGTGCACCAGCAGTTGATGGCGGCCATGGCCATCCAGATGCACGGCACCGACATGCGCGCTGCTGCCGACCGTCGCCTGCTGGAACAACGCCTGGAACGGCGCCAGCGCACCGCCAAGCACCTTGCTGACATGCTGCGCCAACGGCTCGCCGAACTGCTGCAGCAGCCCCGGATGGCTGATGGCGCGCTCGAGCACCTGCAGGGACTGCGGCTCAACGACCAGAAGCACACCGTACGGCTGGATCGCGCCGGGGGTATGGATCGGTTCGCGCGCGCAGCTGGACGAGGCGGTGTCGTGCGCGGATTCAGCAGAAGGCATCAAGGGCAGGGCTCATGGTTCGTGGATGGCTGGATAGCCCAGTGATACATCCGTATCCATCAATGGTGAAGCAAAATCGTGCATCCGCCTACCAGTGTGTGCGTGTGAAGCGTGTTTCTGTCCAAGCTGAATTCTTCATGTAAAGACCAGGTCGAACACTTGCAGTTTTCGCGAAGAGTACATCTGCGCTGCACATCAGCTCGACAGGTCATTGCCTAGGGTGGGTCCACTTCCCTGAGCGACCGCCCCGTGAATCTGCAGACCGTGCCCTTGCCCCCGTATCGCATGCTGCCTGACAGCTGCCAGTTCGAACTGCTGGATGTGGATGCGCTGCAGGACCCTGCCAGTGGCCGGTTGCTGCATCTGTACTCGCTGGTGGCCCGTTGCCTGTCCTGCGAGACGATCTTCAAGGCAGAGGAAGGGCAGGGCCTGGTCAGCCATACTGCGGCGCGGGTGGTGCGATGCCCCACCGGCTGCGGACAGCAGGCCTTCAAGCCGGCCCTGCTGCGGAGCTGGCACCGGCAGGCCGCGGCCCAGGCGTGACCGGCAGAGGTCACAGCAGCCCGGGATTGGCTCGCCATACCGCGAAGTTGAGCGCTGAAGCGAACGAGATCCAGGCCAGATAGGGAAGCAGCAGTGCCGCCGCAATCGGACGGACGCGCGCAAACGCGACGGTTGTTGCGCATACCAGCGCAATCAGTACAAGAATGTCGGCGAAGGCCAAGGCGCCCAGCTTCCAGCCGAAGAACAGCCAGCTCCACAGCGCATTGACGGCAAGCTGCACCAGGTAGAGCATCAGCGCCGGTCGTGCTCCACGCCAGCCGCGTTCGCGCCAGACCAGCCAGGCGGCAATGGACATCATGGCGTAGAGCAAGGTCCACACCGGACCGAAGACACTGGCCGGTGGTGCCCACGGGGGAAGGGCCAGGGTGGTGTAGAAGCTTGCCGCGGATGCCGACGCCCACGCCCCCAGAGTGGCCGCGATGAAGGTGATCGCCATCCATCCCAGAAGCCCGAAAACCTGTGAACTCCGCTTCATAGCAGCTCCATGATGCGCTTGATTCCGTCTACGCACTGAGGCCGCAAATGGATGCAGGCCGCCAGCCTTCAGTCCGATGAACCTGCGGCGCCCGTTCCCTGGCTCGCTGGCAGCAGGGAAGGCCGCTGATCAAACCACTCGCGTGCCTTGGCCAGGTGCCACTGGCGCTGGTCACCGTCCAGCTCGATGCCCGCACCCAGCAGCCCCCAGCGCAGATACAGGTCCCCGCGCTTGCGCTGGTCGAGCAGATCCAGCCGCGCGCGTACCGACAGGCGATCGTTCTCGGCCTGCAGTCCATCGATGACCAGATGGCCTGGGCGCCAGCGCAGCGTTGCCTGTGCCTGTACCTGTCCGGAATCCAGCAGCGACAAGGTCCAGCGCGGGTAGTCGGTGCGCTCTGCGAACAGTGCAAGCAACGGACGGGCGTCGCTGAGATCCAGATCCGTGGTGGCATCGACCTGGAAGGGCGACTGCGCATCGATGCGGCCACGCTTGAAGGCCACGCGGCCCTTCCATGCACTTGGGCGCTCTGTACCGGCCACCTGCACATTGCGCAGCTCCACGGTGGTGCCGGACAGATCGAAATGACGTTCATTGAAGTCACCGCGGCGCAGGGTCGCGTTCACGCCGATATCGCCGCCCATTTCCAGTCCCGCCACCTTGGCACTGGCGTTGCGCGCAAACAGCCGGGCCGTGCCATGACCGACGCGTCCATCGGTGTCGAGCGTGGCATCGCCGCTCAGGCTGCCGGTGCCTTGAAGCAGCCGCACCTGCGGCGAGCCGAGGTAGCGGTTGTAGGCCGTCAGATCAGGGATGGTGGCTTCACTGAAGCGCAGCTGCGCGCGTACCCCTTTGCGCAACTCCTGCAGGCGGCCATCGCCGGCCAGGTCCAGGGCCAGGTCACGGCCGTCGAACAGGCGCACGCCCTTGGCATCGGTTGGCTGCGCAGTGAATCGTGGCAGTCGGACAGCCAGCTGTGCCTGGCTGGGGCTGCCGGCCTTCAATACGCCATGGGCACTGGCCGTGCCCGCCAAGCGGACGCCGGCGACCTCGGCCACGGCCGCGGCCGCCGGGATGTCCACGGTGCTGCCTTCGATCAGTTCGCCGTTGCGCAGGCGCAGATCGGCTTTCAGCGTGCCGCCTCCGTCCAGCTGCAGCCACGGCTTGCGGACGAACAGGGCAGGGATCCAGTTGAGCGAAGTGAACGTCCATTCGCCGCGCACTGTGCCCGAACTGCGGTCCAGCAGCTGTGCGGGCTGCTGGAAGGGGATGTCGCGGCCACTGACGTGCAGATCGGCATCCACTTCGCTGCCTGAGCCGGGTTTGGGCGGCAGGCGGGCCTGCAGGCGCAGGTCGTTGGCCACATTGAGCTGCAGGGCCAGCACGCCGCGGTCGGGGGCGCCGTCACCCAGGTAGAGCGGCACCTGCCAGATTGCGCGGTCCCCGGGCTGCAGCTGGCCGTCGATCAGGTGCAGCGCCAGTTGCAGGCGTCCGGGTATGGGCGCGCTGGAGATCTTCGGCGTTGTGGCATCCGTGTCCATGCGCAGGCCCTGGCTGCGGGCGTCGACCTCGAGCTGGGCATGCAGCAGCTTCAGCTTGGCCAGACCAGGCGCCTGGTCCCGATAGTGGCGCGGATAGCTGAAGCGTGCGCTGAGATCCATGTCGCCCAACAGCTGCACGCCGTCAAAACTGGTGTCCGCATCGCTGAACGCCACCTCGGATTCGAAGAGCTCCGACGGCCCGCCGCGCAGCTGCTTGAGGAAGCCCACCGTACCCCGGCCCTTGCCAATGATCAGCAACTTGCCAAAGCGTGCGCTGCGGATGCTGTCGCTGTGGATGGCGTCGAAACGGAGCGTCCAGCCGCGGTCGCTGCGCGGTGGTGGCGGGATGGCTTCTTCGACGCGGCTGATCTCGGCGGAAACCCCCGTCGCCTGCAAGCGCGGAACCCGTACCTCGCGCTGGAACAGGGGCAGTATCGCCAACCGGGCGCTGGCGCGCTCGGCATGCAGCACGTAGACCGTGTGGTTCACGTGGCCGCGCATGTGCACGTTCCAGGCGATGACATGGCCGGGCAGCAGCGTGATGGCCGGGCCGGTGGTCATCACGAACTTGTGCGGCTTGCGGTTGGTGACCTGATCGAACAGTGGCGTATTGAGGAAGATGTTGCCGGCCAGCAGGTACAGCAGGTAGATGCCCAGCAGGACGTAGGCGGGAACGCGCCACCGTCGAAGCCGGTGCGGGATGTGCACGGAAACAGGAGGCATCTACTGCTCTGAGGGCCGGAATTTCCACAACTATTGCGTAGCCGACGGCGGTGGCGCGTGAAGCGGCTACGGGGCGGAAGCTTGATTCTGGTAGTGTCCGGCCTGGTCACCACCACAGATCTGCAGGAGACGCATGGAGATCCGGCCCGCCCGTGCAGGCGATTTCGGCGCGATGTGGGGCATGTTCAAGACGGCCATTGCGGCGCAGGATGCGCTGCCTTTTGCCTCCTCTTTTGAGGTCGAAACCTTTCGCGCGCATTGGTTCCTGTCGCAGACACCTTATGTGGCCGTTCTGCAGGGCCGAGTGGTGGGCATGTACAAGATGGGCCCGAACTTCCCTGATCTGGGGGCGCATGTGGCCAGCGCCACGTATGTGGTGGATGCGCCGGCACAAGGGCAAGGTGTGGGCCGGGCCCTGGTGGAACACAGCCTGGAGCGGGCGAGGGCGGAAGGGTTCCTGGCCATGCAGTTCAATTACGTGGTCAGTACCAATGGCCCGGCCGTGGCGTTGTATCGGAAGCTGGGGTTTGCGGTAGTGGGGACGCTGCCACAGGCGTTTCGGCACCGGGAATTGGGGCTGGTGGACGTCTTTGTGATGCACCGGTTCCTGTGATGCGATGCGTTGGTCGCACGTGGCCGGCGATATCCAGCCGAGGCTGGCTGCACAGTTCCTGAGGATGTCCCTCATCCTCAGCGCATCGACGCGGGCCCGCGCCTAGATGGCATGGAGCTCGCCGGCATGGAACGAGCCGAATAGCGTGACGCGTCACGGCCAGTGAGCGGCTACGGCTGGGGTGCCAGAACGCGCTCCTGAGGCCTCGGTCGTTGGTGCCGAATCGGCGAAAGCGCTCTTGCCAGGCTGGCGTGCAGCCACGGCAAGATCAGCGGCAAAACTACGCCCGCAAAGCCGTCTTTACCGGCCACTGTCAGATCCGCAAGATCCTTTGCCATTCCTGCAGAGGTTGAGGGAAGCCCAAAGGGCGGTTGGCAGTGATCGTGTTGCACGCTCGGAGTTTGAAGAATTTCATCTTGTTGATTTGTAAGGACGGGGTCCTCGGAATGCACCAAGATGGCGCACGGATCACTGTGGGCAAGTTGGACATTGAACAATCCTAGGTTGTGACTTTGGTGCATTGCCAATGCAGTGCTCTCAAGTTGGGGCAATGCCAATGGAGGGTCAGGTAACTCCTCAGTCGGAATGGCTCTAGCCTTGTTGCGCGCTATGCAAGTGACATAGCCAGTTCTGGGTTGTCTCCCCAGTTCAAGATCGCAATTGGTGTGGGCGACCGGTAGCGCTCGGGGATCCTGTGCCATTCACGTTCAAGCAGTGCCATGTGAGGGCCCCTCCAGAGCAGCTGCTGATGGTGCGGTAGAAGGTTCGTCGGCTTGTCATCGATGATGGCTGGCGCTGCGGCCAGGGAGGCTCGGGCTAGCGGCCATTGTTTCGGCCAGAACCGACATGAGCCGAGGGGCGGTGCGCGGAACGGAACTCGCGCATGACCTGCTTGCGGTGCCATACTCCAGTCAGCTCAGTCATGGAAAGGCGTGGTGCTTATGAAGGCAAGGACTCTCCCCGTGATGCTCTTCGTGCTAACAGCGGCAGCCGCCTGCGGAAAGGCAGGCCCATCACAGGAACTGGCGGCGATCAGCCCCGTTTCGCTGCAGTCCCTGACGATTGATAGCGGGGATGCGCATGGCTCAGTGCGCACACGACCCTTCACCGTGCAGGACAATCTGACCGTCGATGTCGTGCTGAATACGGTGCCGCCAGAGAACGCCGGCCAACTCCAGGCGCGTTTCATCAACCTGGCCACAGGCCAGGTTGCGTCCTCTGCATCCGAGACTGCCACCACCAAGCAAGCTAGATTGACACTTGCGCCAACGAACGCGCGGGAGTGGGAGCCGGGTCGGTATCTGCTCGAAGTCAGTGTCGGCGACACTTTGCTGACCACGCGTGATATTGATATCAACGAGCCGGCGCCTGCCCACTAATTCTCGGTGGACAGGGCGCGCAGGAAGGCGGTCAGTTGCGCCTGCTCAGTAACCGTCAGGTTCACGGCGCGGCCTCGCCCCAAGCTGCGGTAGTAGATTTCACGCTCTACCGCCTTGTCGAGGGTCGCCACGCTCCCGTCATGCATGTACGGCGCTGTGCGTGCGACGTTACGCAGACTGGGAGTGCGGAACGCACCCAGATCAGGCGGTCTCCGAGTCACTGCAAAGCGACCAAGCTCCGCAATCTCCCGCTCGGAGAGCACAAGTTCACCCAAGGGCTGCCCCGTGCGCGTGGACTGTTCAAGCCGCCCCAGCAATGCAGTTACGTCCCCGGCGATCTGCTCAAACCCAACGCCGGCGTGATGGAACCTCTGGTCAGTCAACGCGGCCGGATCTCCAGCAAGCAGGTGGCATTCCGTACAGGCTGCCTTGCCAGCAAACAGTGCAAGACCAGCGCGCTCATCCATGCTTAGAAGTGAAGGTTCACCGATGCTGCGGTCGTAGCGTGTCGGTTGCCGTGGCAAAGATCGTAAGTACTGCGTAAGGCCCTCAGCGATGTCTGATTGATTCAGAGGGCGACCCTGCGCAAAACGCGCGTAGCGCTCCTGGGTGTTGATCTGTTTAAGCAGCGCAGCTTCGTCAGGCAATCCCATCTCCCTGGGATTAGTGAATGCTTGCAGCGCCACCACCTTGAGTTCGCTTTCCCGGCCGTCCCAGAACAACGTGGAGTAGGCAGTTGCATCAGAGAGGTCTGGGGCGTTTCGTGTGCCAGGCACGCCACGGACGCCGATTGAGACACCCTGGCCATCTGTGAATGACTTCGAGGGAACGTGGCAGTTCGCACAGCTGATGGTTCCATCGGCACTCAGACTTTGATCGAAGAACAGCTCCCGCCCCAAGGCGATTGAGGTCGCGTCCCCGTTGGTGTCGGAGCTCGGCGGGGAGAGGCCGCATCCCGTAAGTCCGCTCATGGCGAAAAACATGACGGATGTCACAAGAATGGTCTGAAGTATTCCACTCAACGCCATGCGCTCCATCGCCCTGGATGTCGTTACTTGACACGCCCTTGGAAATTATGCAACTACTATTGAAGCTGTGGAACTGCCAATGGAAGGCATGCCGGGCCACGCAAGCGGGCTCACGTGCTGTCGTTGAACAACATGTGCACTAGCAGACGGGACCAAGGGATATGGACGTTCCGCAATACCGCGTTTCACGACGTGCTAGCTGGCTCTATGCGCTTCTCGGTGCGCGCAGCTTTGGGCCCAGTGCTGTGCGCCGTATCGGGCTGCGCATTGCTGGCTTCGTTGCCCTGCTGCTGGGAAGCGAATCGACTTTGGCTGCCGACTACGTGTACGACGCCAACGGTCGCCTTATCGCGGTGACCAATAGCGCCGGCGACACGGCGCGTTATCACTACGACACGCTGGGTAACATCAAGCGGGTTGAACGCCTGGCGTCTGGCGCGCTCGCCATATTTGATTTCGCACCACGTCACGGCGGCGCAGGAGACCGGGTCACGCTGAAAGGGCGGGGATTCAGCGCTGCGCCGGCGCAGAACACCGTTCACTTCAATGGAGTGCCTGCCAGCGTCATCGCCGCCAGTGGAGGCAGTCTGACAGTCACCGTTCCCTCGGCGGCCACCACTGGTGTGCTGACCGTTACCGTGGGTGCGCAGACGGCAAGCAGCGACGTGCCATTCGTCGTTGATGCACAACCTCGCGCCCCGCTCATCACCGCAGTCAGCCCTCACATCACCACAACCGGGGGCGCGCTGACCATCAGCGGGCAGTCATTGCTCCCGCTCGCCGGGCAGACCAGTGCGCGCCTCGGCATGGCCCCACTGTCCCTGGAACAGGCTAGCAACACCGCACTTCAGGCCCCGGTTCCAAGTGGCGCGAGCAGCGGCAGAGTCCGGGTCACCACACCGTATGGAAGCGCAGTGAGTACGGACGACGTACTCGTTGTACCGCCGGGAATCGACGAGTCGACGATTGGAGCTGTGAAACGACTGGCTGTTGATGGCCAACTCAACGATCTTTCGACGACTGCCGCCGGTCAAGGCGTTGCCATCCTGTTCGATGCGCAGGGCGGGGACTACATCAGCGCCCAATTTTCCGCACTGGCCAGCGAGCTCAACTTTGCTCTCTATGGAGTCGGCAACAAACGCCTGGCCTCCGGCACAGTCTCGGCCAACTCGCCAAGTTTCCACATGCCTGCATTGAAGTCTGCGGGCACTCACCTGCTGGTGCTGACTCCCAAGGCGGGGCCGCTGGCATGGAAGCTGCAGTTGGAGCGGTCCGCCGTCCTGGATGTTGATGGCACGCTGCAGGAGGTAAGTACGAGCGTTGCAGCACAGAGTCGTCGACTGGTGTTCGACGCTCGCAAGGGAGTGCCGTTGGGGCTGGGTTTGGCGGAGAAGACCGGTCCTCCAGCGTGGGGTTCGGCAACAGTGACTGTGCAGGGGCCTGATGGAGGGCAGGCTGGATTCCAGCAGTGCACGCAGGCCAACAACGGATGCAGCCTCAATCTCTCGGCCCTGAGTACGGGCAGGCACGCAATTCTGATAGCACCTGCAGCGTCAGGCACTCGCCTGTTGGCCTTCCAGGCAGCGTTGTCCACTGACTCGCAGCACACTTTGGCGCGCGCCACGCCGTTGCCCATTTCCCTTTTGCGCCCTGGGCAGAATGCAAGGCTGAGCTTCACCGGAACGGCAGGTGAGGTGCTTGGACTCTTGGTTGCTGGTCAGACGACCCTGCCCGCAGGTCGCAATGTCTACTATCGGGTTCACCATCCAGATGGAACCCTCTGGAAGTCCCTAGCCGTAGCAAGTGGAATGGTAATGAACCTGGCCCTTCCAGCCACCGGCACCTATGACGTCGTGATCGACGCTGGATACGGGGAAACAGTTGCAACGGAAGTACTGTTGAGTGCCGGTGAGGGAAGTCCCTTCATTGATGGCGCCACTTCAACTCACGCACTTTCGCGGGCAGGGGAGGCTGCATATTTCCAGATCAACGCATCCCAAGAGGATTCTCTGGGCCTTGGTATCAGCAACCTGATCATCGCGGACGGCAGCGGCGTGGTTGTGAATGTGTATCGTCCCAATGGCGTCCTGTTGGCTAACACAACCTGTCACCTGGCGAATTCCGGTTGCGATCTGAACCTGTCGTCGCTGGAAGCGGGCGTTCATGGCGTGGAAGTCGTGCCCCTGGATTCAACCCAGACCATGACGTTCAACGCAACCGTGTCCCGCGATCTTGTGGTGAACATGACACGTGGCACACCAACTGCTCTGGTCTTGCCTCGCCACGGCCAGAATGCACGCCTGGTCTTTCCAGCATCTGCCAGCGAAGTGATTGCTCTCAAGATCACAGCGCAAACCACAGAGCCAATGGGAGCGGGCGTGTACTTCCGGGCGCTTCGTCCGGATGGCACGACCATCGCTTCCGGCTACGCTGCGGGCGAGAAAACCCTGTTGATAGACACCAATGTCGCCGGCACGTACCAGGTCTTTGTTGACCCGGAACACGGTGCAACTACGACGTCAATGCTGACCCTGGAAGCGGGCGTTCTGGGTGAAATGGAGCAGGACGGCAGCATAGGGGAATATCAAAGCGCTGCAGGCAAGGACGTGTCCTTCACCATCAATGCGGTGGCAGGAAAGCACCTTGGCTTTGGCGTCAGTCATCTGAGCGTCAACAATGGCACGCACGTCCGGATATATGCCTACGCGCCAAGCGGTGCCAGTGTGGGCAACGAAACATATTGCTATGTGAACAATGGCGGTTGCGACGTACAACTTTACAACCCTGTGAGTGGAACCTACAGCATCGTCATGCGCCCGGTGGGTACGACTCAGACGATGAAGTTCCGGGCTACGCTTTCGTCAGCGCTGCGCTCCACTCTTTCGCGGGATGTACCATTCAATCTGAGCCTGGATCGGCGTGGCCAGGATGCCTTGCTGGCGTTCAGCGGCATGGCTGGTGAGACCGTGGCCTTCCAGATCTCGGGTCAATCCACCGTACCTGCAGCCAGGACGGTTGCTTATCGGGTCTATAAGCCCAGCGACCGTAGGGCGGGCTATCACATCGCCAGCATCCTTCCGGAAACGGGCGGGGCAGTGAATATTCGCCTGCCTGAGAGTGGCGAGTACTGGGTATACGCTGATCCTGAATTTGGAGCAGCCGCGAGTGCCAGGGTCACACTGTCCACCGGCACCACCAGTGGCATGGTACTGGATGGTGCGGCGGCGGCCTTTGTCGCAGATCAGCCCGCGCAATCCGCACATTACAGCTTCACTGCGGCGGCGGGCCAGCATCTTGGCTTTGCCGTCAGTGACCTGGCGGTTTCTGATGGCACGCATGTCCGGATATACGCCTATACCCCCAACGGGGACAGCTTCCAGGATGATTCGTATTGCTATGTCGAGCGGGGCGGTTGTGACATCGACATCTTCAATCCGGTTCCGGGTACCTATAGCGTGGTGCTGGTGCCATCCGTGCCAGGGCAGCGCATGCAATTTACCGCGACGCTGTCCAGTAGTGCACCGGCTGAACTGATTCGTGACAGCCCAAGCCAGATGACGCTTTCGCGTCGCGGCCAGGACGGGGTGCTCACCTTCAATGGCACTCAGGGTGAGACCGTGGCACTGCAGGTGGCAGGCCAAGCGACCGCACCCGCTGGCAACAGCGTGCGTTACCGCATTTACAAGCCGAGTGATCGAAGGTCCGGATACTTCTTCGGCTCGATCACGCCACTTGCCGGCGGTTCGTTGAACATGTCGCTGCCAGAGACTGGCACGTACTGGGTATGGGCCGATCCTGACAATGGCGCAACCGCCAGCGCACAGGTCACGCTTTCCTCGGGGACCACTAGTGGCCTGTCCCAGAGCGGCGGATCAGTACCTGTGGAAACCATCCTTCCTGGACAGACGGTCTACTTCAGATTCAATGCCGTTGCTGGCCAGCATCTTGGCTTCGGCCTGAGCGATCTGGTTGTAAGCAGTGGGACGCAAGTTCGGATCTACGCCTACGCACCCAATGGCAGCAGCATCCAGGATGACTCGTACTGCTATGTTGCCGATGGAGGGTGCGACATCGACATCTACAACCCGACCGCGGGTACTTACAGTGTCATGATCGTTCCGGAGCACGGCGACCAAGCAATGCAGTTCAATGCAACGCTTTCGTCCAGCAGGGGTATTTCACTGGAGCGCGATGTTCCTGCGGTACTCGATCTGACGCGCCGCGGTCAGGATGGGCTGATCACGTTCAGCGGCACGCAGGGGGAAAGCTTGGCCTTCCAGGTGGCTGGGCAGACAACGGTGCCCGGAGATCGTCAGGTGATCTATCGGGTCTACAAGCCGAGCGATCGGCGGAGCGGCTACTACATCCATTCGGTCAGTCCGCAGACCGGCGGTTCGATCAACATGGTACTGCCGGAGACGGGTACGTATTGGATATGGGCTGATCCAGTCAAGGGGGCAGCATCCCGTTCGCACGTGACACTTTCCACCGGAACGGCCAGTGGTATGGAGCGCGATGGAGCAGTGGCTCAGTTCATTTCGGCTCATCCCGGACAGTCAGCCCATTTCCGCTTCAATGTGGCAGCTGGTCAGCACCTGGGCTTCGGGATCAGCGACTTAGCGGTCAGTAGCAACAACCATGTGCGCATCTACGCATACGCCCCCAATGGCGACAGCGTGGGCGATGTCTCTTACTGCTACGTCGCTGATGGCGGCTGCGACATTGATATCTATAACCCTACCTCCGGAACATATAGCGTCATCGTCTCGGCGACGGAGCCAGGACAGACCATGCAGTTCAAGGCAGGGTTGAGCAGCAGCATCAGCCCTGCACTCGCTCGGGATGTTTCACTGAATCTGCAATTGGATCGTCGTGGCAAGGATGCAGTAATGACCTTCACCGGGACTGCAGGGGAGTCGGTAGCCCTGCTTGTTGCCGGGCAATCCACCACGCCATCGGCGAAGACGGTTCGATATCGGATATACAAGCCCAGTGATCGGCGTCGCACCTACGAGGTCGGCGTCATCACGCCGACATCGGGAGGGTCGATCAATCTGGTTCTGCCAGAGTCTGGAACGTACTGGGTCTGGGCAGATCCAGACAACGGTGCCACTACCAATGGGCAGGTTACCTTGTCCACCGGCGGATTGAACCCGCTGGTTGTGGATGGCCCGGATACCCAGTTTGCCTCTAGCCAACAGGGTCAGTCGGCGCATTTCCGATTCCAGGCAACGGCGGGGGGGAACCTCGGGTTCGCCATCAGTGGCCTGACCCTCAGCGAAGGGAATCACGTCCGTGTGTACGCGTACTCTCCCAGTGGCGCCAGCATTGCTGACACGTCGTACTGCTATGTCAGCGACGGGGGCTGCGATATCGATTTCTACAACACCGTGGCCGGGGACTACAGCATCCTGGTCCAGGCAGTGGCGCCAGGACAGACGATGCAGTTCAGTGCAACGTTGTCGTCCAACATTGGGATCGCCCTGCAACGCGGGGTTGGTGCTCCTCTCGCGTTGTCGCGTCGCGGTCAGGATGGCCTGCTGACCTTTGCGGGTGCGCAGGGCGAAAAGGTCACGCTGCAGGTGGCAGGGCAGGCCACGCAGCCCGCCGGAGGTCGCGTCGTCTATCAGATTTTCAAGCCCAGTGATCGGCGCCGCGGATATGCGATAGGAACGACCGGGCCGACGACCGCCTCAAGCCTGAACCTTACGTTGCCGGAGACGGGAACGTACTGGATCCTGGCGGATCCGGATCTCGGAAGGTCCGCCAACGCGACCGTTTCCGTCTCGAACTCGCCCTGAGCGCAGCAGCGAAGAGATCAACGACTATGAAGAATGGAATCTCCAAGGTCCGGGCAGTCAGGACAGGTCGGCCCAAGGTGTTCATCACTGGGTTGCTACTGGGTGCACTGTCAATGGCCAGTTCGCTCTGGCATCTTGATGCAGGCCTGCTGCCCCCCGCACAAGCACGTGCAGCGGATGCAAGTGCCAGTGACGTATGGCAGCCGTTGCCGGGACGGGAGCAGCGAACACAGCTCAATGATGGGCGTTGGTTGACGTTGAATGCTGCTGGAACCCGGCTTCTGAAAGGGGAAGGCAGTCCAAGGGGAGCGGCCAAGGCCACTGTCCTGCCCGCAGTGCGGCTCAATCCGAGCTTGACACTGCTTCCCAGTGGTCGGGTTCTTGTCTGGGGAGGGACCGACAACAACGGAACCCTGCACCGTGACGGGCTCTGGTATGACCCTGTAAAAGATGAGCTCGCGCCAGCTGATGAGCTGACGCTGTCGCCACGCGCGGGTCACACGGCAACGGTGCTTACAGACGGCAGCGTGCTGTTCGCCGGCGGAGATACCGGTGTTGAGGGGATGCCTGCCGAGCTGTGGAACGAGCGCAGCAACCGTACGCTCGCTCTCGGTGATGAAACCAGCATCGCGCGCCGCGGGCACGCCGCACTGCTGCTAAGTGATGGTCGGGTGCGCCTTGCTGGGGGCGTTGATCGACGTGGCACTCAGCAGAATGCTGAACTGATCTACAGCCAGCAGGATGGGCGATTCTCCAACGCGCTTGCACATCAGGATCGTCAGCAGGCGGGGCTGGGGGGATCGATTCCCGCCCAAGGCAGCAGGGACGTATTGCCCTCACAGCGTTTGTCAGTGCGCTTCACCCAGCCCATCAACATGGCCGACTTCTCCGCGACGTCGGTCACTCTGATTGGTCCTGGCGGATCTACCCCCATCGAGGTGATGCCGGTCGAAGGCGGCCGGCTCCTGTTTGTGTCACCGAAGCGGTCGCTGTTCCCTGCTTCACACTACACCTTGATGATCGATGGTGTGCGTACCACGGAGGGCAAGGCGCAGCCGTTGGTGGCGCTCGATTTTGGAACCGC
The DNA here is from genome assembly GCF_059369375.1 of Stenotrophomonas sp. YJH_SMC_48-3. Taxonomy (NCBI): domain Bacteria; kingdom Pseudomonadati; phylum Pseudomonadota; class Gammaproteobacteria; order Lysobacterales; family Lysobacteraceae; genus Stenotrophomonas; species Stenotrophomonas sp. YJH_SMC_48-3. The sequence goes on from NZ_JCAFSQ010000005.1 coordinate 131,546, forward strand.
TGCCCTCGATGCCTCAGGAGGTACGGTTGATCAGGGCGGTACCGATGTGGAGCCAGCAGGTGAGCGGGTCACTACTGGTCAGGCGGGGAACCAAGCCAACTGCGAGCAGGCGGCCAACGGCTACCAACCTTGCCGCGCGCGTGGCGTGGTCGAGAGCGGTGTCTGGTATCCGGGGCGCGACAACACCGATAACCGCTGGCGGATCTATGGCGGGGACAAGCGTGTCGAGCCTGCCGCGTACTCAGCCGCGATGGCAGCACGCTACAAGGTGACTGCCCTGCGCGGCCGGGTAGTTCGAGTGGACCAGATGCCGGTTGCAAACGTGGAAGTCAGCGTTGGTAGTATCTCGACCCGAACCAATGCTGACGGCTGGTTCGCGTTGTTTGACTTGCCCACGGGCCATCAGGAATTGTACGTCGACGGAAGCACAGCCAATGTCGGCGATGATCAGTATGGACAGTTCGTAGTTGGTGTAGAGGTCAAGGCTGGGCAGCTGAACGAGCTGCCGTACCTGATGCATCTGCCCAAGATCAGTGCACGCGACAAGGTGCGAATTGCCTCGCCGCTGAGGCAAGACCTGATTGTCAGCCATCCAGACATCCCTGGGCTGGAGTTGCACATCCCCAAAGGCACGGTCATCCATGATCGCAAGGGGCGACTGGTCAACGAAATCGCCATCGTTCCGACGCCGGTCAACAGGGCGCCGTTCCCGGTGATGGAAAACCACCCTATGGCGTTCACGGTGGAGCCTGGCGCCGCCCAGGTGCGAGGCCTGGATCCCAATGTCCGCAATGGTATCCGCGTCTACTACCCAAACTACGACAGCTACAAGAAGGGCACTGAAGCCGACTTCTGGATCTACGATCCGACGGATGGCTGGCGGGTGTATGGGCGCGGCACGGTATCCAATGATGGGCGCCACTTTGTGCCCGAACAGGGCGTGGCTCTGCACGAGACGATGGGGGGCATGTACAGCGTCCCGGGTGGCAATGGAGCCAGTGAGCTTGGGTTGGCCCCTGACAACTCCGGTCAATGTGGGTGTAGCGGTGACGCGGCCGTGGCTGGCGATCCCATTGATCTGAAGACCGGTGAGTTCACACACGCGGAAACCGATGTAGCCATCGATGATGTGGTGCCCATCACGGTGGGGCGCAATTACCGGCCGAACGACCTCAAGCGCGGTGTGTTCGGCATCGGCATGTCGTGGAACTGGGGCTACACCCTCAATCGTCCCAATACCGCCAATTACGACGTGCTGGAGTTGGTGCAGCCCAATGGCTCGGCAGTTCGGTTCGATAGAATCTCCGGCACTGGCAATCAGGGGGAGTGGCGCCAAGCCGGCTCCAATACACGCTTCGCCGGCGCACTGATAAAGACGGTTTATGATTCGGACCCAACCCAGCCTTGGGGACGCGCGTTCCTGCTTACGCTTCGTGATGGCTCACGCATGCAGTTCTCAAGCTGGAACGACATCCGCGTGCGCTGGATTGAGGACCGTCACGGTAATCGGACGTCCCTTCTCTACAACGCAGGCCTGGTGTCGGAAATCACCTCGCCCAGCGGGCGTTCCGTCACCATTGCCTACGACGGCAGCAATCGCATCAAATCGCTGCGGGACCACACCGGTAGGGAATGGTCTTATACCTACGACAGCAATGGGCTGCTCTCAAGGGCAACCTATCCAGATGCTACCTCCCGTCAATACACCTTCCAGACCCGCATACAGAACGGGAGTGTCGTACAGCACCGAATTGAATCGATCACCAACCAGCGTGGGCATCGCCTGCTACTGAATCAGTTCGAGGTGGTCAACGGTGTTTCGACTGGCCGGGTGATCAAGCAGATCCAGGCCGATGGCGGCGAGATCAACGTGAACTACGCTCATGTCGACAATGGTGTGACCGGCACCCTGGTTACCGAGGTTGACGGCAGCAAGCGCAGGATCGTATTCGCCCAGGGGACGCCGTACCCGGCATCGGAAACGTTTGCCTATGGGACCGCCGATGCGCAGACCTTCACCTACGAGCGCAACAGCAATGGCCAGTTGATTCGTAGCACAGATCCGTTGGGGCGGAAGACGGAGTACACCTACAACAACGATGGCCAAACCACGCAGATCACCGCGCTGGCCGGCACCAGTAAGGCGCGCACGGTCAGCATGGCGTACAACGCTGATGGTGATTTGACGACCATCACTGATCCATTGAACCGCGTGACTAAGCTGGGCTACCACAACCGTTGCCTCAGTTCGGTAACCGATCCGCTCAACCGTACTGCGACTTATCGCTGCAACGCAGCAGGCCAGATGGTAAGCGCGACCGATCCGCTGCAAAGGACCCTGCAGCTCCATTACGACGGATACGATCTTGTCGGCGTCACTGATCCTCTAGGCCGGCGTACCAGCTATCGTTTTGATTCTCTGGGGCGTTTGATCGCGACCGAAGACCCACTGGGTAATGTCGTGCGCCGCGAGTACGACATCATGGGGCGTGTCAGGAAGCTGCTGGATGCGCACGGAGCAGGGGTTGAGTACGGCTACGACGCCAACGGGAACGTTGATGCCGTGCTGCTGCCCAACGGCAACGGCATCACCTACACCTATGACAGTCGCGATCGTCCGCTGACGCGAACCGATGCCTCAGGCAAGGTGGAGCAGTGGACCTACGACCTGTCCGATCGTGTCACCAGCTACACCGATCGCATGCAGCGCAGCGTCACCAACACGTATGACGTGCTGGGACGACCGAAGACAACCACCTTCCCTGACGGATCCACAGCTACTTATTCCTACGATGCCGGCAATCGAATCCGCACGCTCACCGATACCGGTGCGGTTGGTGCGCTGAGCTGGGACTACGATGAATCTGACGCGCTGATCGCCGAGTCCAGCCCTCAGGGGACAGTGGGATATGCCCATGACCTCGTAGGCCGACGCACAGAAATGCGCGCGGCGGCACAGGCCAAAGTCAGCTACACCTATGACGCAGCTGACCGTCTTCGTCAGCTTGATCAGGGCGTGGAATCGGTCCAGTTTACCTACGACGGCGCTGACCGTCTGAGCAATCTGACCCTGCCCAACGGCATCGAAGTAGCCCAGAGCTATGACGCCGGCAACCAGCTCACAGGCCTGGCGTGGCAGAAGCCTGGTCAACAGGCGATCGGCACCTTGGGCTTCGGATATGACAGCAACGGCCAGATCATCAACCAGAGCGGCAGCTTTGCAAGTCAGACCCTGCCTGCCGCGACTACAGGCGCGAGCAGCTTCGATGATGCGAACCGCCAGCTGACGCACAATGGCCGCACGCTGAGCTACGACGACAACGGCAATCTCACAAGCGATGGCGTCCGCAGCTACGTGTGGAACGTGCGCAACCAGCTGGTGGAGATACGGGAAGGGGCCAGCATTGTGGCCACATTCGGCTATGACCCGCTGGGCAGACGTGTCGTTCGTACCGAAGCGGGTATCACCACCCAGTACCTGTATGACGGCCAGAATGCCGTGCAGGAGACAGTCGGAAGCACGGTCAACCCGATACTGACTGGCCTCGGCGTTGATCAGCGCTTCGCCCGCAATGACGCGGGCGGGAGGGCCTACTATCTGACCGACCACCTGGGCAGTACGCGGGGCCTGACCAATGGGGCCGGCGAGCTGCTGCAGCGCTACGACTACACGCCCTATGGGCAGTTGCAGGCTTCTGCAGGGAACTCCAACAACCCCTACCGCTACACAGGGCGGGAGCAGGACGAAAGCGGGCTCTACTACTATCGCGCGCGCTACTACAGCCCGGACATGGGCCGGTTCATCAGCGAAGATTCCTATGGCTTCGCGTCAGGGGATGTGAACTTCTACGCCTACGCTCTGGGTAACCCGATCAGTTACAGCGATCCTTCGGGGCATATCGCTTGGTTTGTCGTGCTGCCGCTGATATGGGCTGGGATAGAAATTGCCCTATCGATCTATGATGCGGTTGAGACAGGAAAGACACTTCTAGATCCTTGTGAAACCACAGAAACAAAAGTAATTTCAGCTATATCATTTGGTATCGGACTTGCGGCGCCAGGTGGTGGCTATGGAACTGCAGCAAAAGGCGTAGTCAAAAGGCTTGGGCCCAAGGGGGTTGTGCGCGGACATCACAACGCAAACGTGATGGTAAGAGGAGCGGACGGGCAAATAATCAGCCATGAAAGACTGGTAAGCGGCAACATGACGCCCGCGGAGAAGGCGCTAGGCTTCCCCCGCAATACGCTGGCATCACATACTGAAGCTCGCGCTGTAACTCATACGCCGCTCAGAAGAGGCGACACAATGACCATCACTGGTGAGCGGCCCCCTTGCCCTTCTTGCAAGGGGTACATGAATCGCGCTGCTCAAGAGACGGGTGCCACGGTAAGATACCAGTGGCGGGAGGGTGGCCAAACTAGGCGCTGGACGACTGGCGGACAATAATGAGGATCAGGCGATGTATGAGTTCACTGCAGAAGTGGTTTCCGTAGAGGAAGATGACTACTGCATCGTGGTCGGATTGGCAGATAGCCCAACCGATCCGTCCCGCTACGTCATAATTCAGAATGCTAAGAAGTATGACGATCAAGATAAGAAGTTAGGCATGGATCATGCCCATCTTGAGGTTGGCGGCGGTCTGGAGCCATGCTATGGCGGGTTGGAGGAAGTGTCCCTGCTGGGTACTAAGCTCCAGCTGCTGCTCTCCGAAGTGGCGCAGAGGAAGCTTGGTATCAAAGGTGGGATAGCGGTGACGCTGAAAACGTTGGATAAGCCTGGTTCGCTGGAGATGGCGTTAGGCCAGATCTGCGCTTCAGAGAAGATTCCGTTCGCGCTGAGTTCAGCTGGGAAGATTTGATTGCGTCGCTTTGTGGCGATGCCTGCATGACCAGCGCTGAGCACAGCGAAGCGTATGGGGAAGAAGTGGTAAGTGTGGGTATTCTGCGCCGCTGCAGTTCAATCGGTGCTTTCAATGTTTTTTTGGGGGCAGGGGCTGCCTTCCCAGCTCCCGATGATCGTCCTACAGGCCGGCCCCGCCTCTTGATGGAGGCGAGGCTCGAAGCAAGGATTGGCTGCGGCACCGCTCGAGACCAAGCCAGCATTGCGCAGGGCTGCTGCACGTCAGGAACTTAGAGAAGGGGGCGGGCGATGCGTCAGTTGGAGAGTGTGCTATCCGAACGCCATACGCAATTCGTGTGGATGGCCCGTATCCAAAAGTGCAATGGGGCTGGGCGATCTATAGCGCTCCACAAGCTCGCTCAAGTTGCCCTCATGCCTCGAGAGAAAGATGCCTTCCGCGTAGCCCTGGGCGAGCACCGCCAGCCTCACTCGTGGATCAAGCTTCCCGTTGTCGATCTGTTGCTCGCTGAAGTGGCTGAATTTGTTCAAGATTTCATCTACAAAGCTCAAATAGTTGGGGTGAATCATTCGATAGCGCCCACCTGGCCTCGTCGCGGCGTAGCTGCTCCATCCATCCGGAGCTGGTTGATCTCGAGCTCCGGTGACTCGCTCACTTTGATGGCTAAAGGCCTGATCTGATCGATCTCGTCGGGAACCTTTGGCGGCATTCTGGTCAATGTGACGGAGGATTGGGCCTGAGTCGTCCTCAAGGTCTGCATGGCTTGCACGTCGTGCTGTGTCTGCGCCTGCTGGTGGTGATTGCTGGTCTAGGTGTGTCGTGAGTCTGTATCTTTTAGGGTTGCAGACCCTCCTGGCCTGGCGTAGCGCCAGACCAGGAGGGAGGTCCACAAGGCTGGAAATCCTGCTGGGATCAATGTGCGCCCCTGGAGTTACGATCAGCCGACTTGTACGTCTTTGCTCCCCGCACCAGTTGAGGTAGGCCTGTAAGTACGCCGCAGCAGTGGGGTGGGGCTGCCTCTGCAAGGCGGAAGCTGACTCATTCATAAGGTCAAAGCCGCACGCGCAGGTGAGCAACTTCGTGGGCGTGCCGGCGACCGTCACCGGAAATCCATTGCATCGTGGGCAATTCTGGCGCAGGCGAACGCCATGCCAAGGACACGTGGAAATCCAGGGCAGCTGATGCAGTGTGGTGTGATACCCGAGTCTGATGCATGGAAGGCAGTACCTCAACCTGAGATGGGAGGGCAGTCTCGGGTCGTCAGTCATGAACGGATACCACGCCGCTAAGTCCCACTCGGGCGGAGTCTCGATCCCAAGGGTTGTAGAGAGCGCCTCTTGTTGTACTTGCGAGGTCGTCAGGCTCAAGAGCAGGTTGATGTGTCTGTTTGGCTTGATTCCGAGGAGCTGTGAGTACTCCGTGGCCCGCCGCGTATGCCATAGATGTCATGCGGCTCGCCGAGGCTGCCGAGATACGGCTTTCTGCAGCGGGTTGGTTAGGGCGATACGGGCGCGGCTTCCATGGCCTTGAAAACTTGATCTGCGTCACAAGAAATGGCTGGTGCACTTTTGCCATCGGCCGGCGCCCATGACCGGGCTTCGTTCATATTTCCGTTAAGGTTGGCCGAAGTTTCCCGCGAAAACCACTGCATATTGCGGTCAGTCTCATCATATGAGACTAGATATAGTGGTTGGCAGTCCCCCTTCGTGCTTGCTAACTGCGTGAACGGTGGTAAAATCGCAAACGAGACATCCACAAAAGCGAACGCCTCGCTTGCAGGCGAGGCGTTCGGATACAGCAACTCACAACCAAGGAGGAAAAAACAACCCGGACTACTGAACAAGCTGTCCAGTACGGATTGATAGAGACCTACGAAGCTGTGCGTCTTGGCAGACGTCGAATTATAGCTTTCAGAGAGCTACTTCGTAAAGCATCTACGTAGGTCTTCTACCTCTCCGGATACAGGACCACCTAAGACGCCTTCTTTGGGGGGCGAGGGTGTTCCCTTGGGCAGTCGCAGCGACTTCACCCAACTATCACGAGGTCTACAGCAATGGCTGACAAGAAGATCACTCAGTATCACAGCGCTGTCTCCGGCGAGTTCGTAACAAAGCAATTTGCCGAGAAGCACAAGGCGACGACGGTCAAGGAGCGCAACAGCGCTCCGAAGCCGTCTCCGACCAAGTCGCGCGCCAAATGAGTAGCCAGAGGGGCGGCCCTTACGCCGCCCCTCTTTCGTTCGCAGACTGCGGAAAGGAAGTAAAAACGCTATGAACACCGTTCTTAAGCTCTCACCTGCTGTACCAAGACCACGTCTTTCTGATCGCAACCTCGCTCGGATGGTCCGCATGTCGGCGAGTCGGCAGATGCGATTCCTGCATGATCAAAAATACCCACGTGGTACGCCGCAGGTGTTTATGCAGCCGTACTACGCCAAGGCGCTTGCAGGAATCCGCGACGTGATGAAGCGCGGCCTTCCTGCAATCATAGACGCGCGCGCAAAGTTGCAGGGCATCTCCCAAGAGACACGGCGCAACAATTCGATGCGCGTGCTGGACTCCTTCATTGCATCACCGCATGCAAGCCGCCGCTTGAAAGTGGTTCCTGGGCATCGCTACCAGGCACATGCGCGCAGTCTTGAAGTGCGCTTCTCACCGCACGTTGTGGCGATGGATGCTGACGAGGTGCGCTACATCTACTTCCACGAGAAGGGTGTTCAGTGCGACCCTGAGGAGGCCCGGCTCACACTTGAGTTCGGCTATTGGGTGCTAGGGCAGAACAACGTTGAGGTGAGGCCGGATCAGCTTGAACTGATTGATCTGTTCTCCGGAAGGTACTTCCGAGGCCAGCCCATGAGGCCGGAGACGTTGAGGATGTTGGACGATATGGCACGTCACATTGAAAGCCAGTGGCCCACAATCGAGCCGTAGATCAACAGTTCGCCATCCCGTCTCAGTCCCTGCGACTGAGGCGGGATGGTGTCTAAAGTGTCGGAGCACTCCATTTCTTCGGTACCTTGGCAGCTCTTCATCCGGTGAGTCCCGCTGGATCCATACCAGACGTCTAGAAGCGTCCCTGCGATCTGGGTAGGGGGATTCCCTACAGACGAAGGATGGCTTCACAGACTAGGCTCGATGCCAGAGGCCTTCTTCCGAGCGGGAGCGCTACAAGATGCAAGAGATGTCCTATGCCGACGCAATCGATGCTGGCCTTGATCCAATCTCCTACAGAAATAATCTATTGGAGTCACTTGGTGAGGGACAGTTCGCGGGCCAACTCGATGCCCTTGTCTGGTCGAAGCGCAGTCCCTGCCTAATGGCCCTGTTGAGCCTGGACATGGGCAGTCGCGTTCAAGTTGTGGGATTTCAGCGCCATACCCGGAAGGGTCTTCCCGAGTATCTTGGACTCAGATCACTTTCGCCCGGCCAGCGGGTGCTGCTCCAAGTTGATCGTGGATTGCGGGGCGGATTAAGACCCCTAGTCGTTGCTGAGGATAGAATTGCTGAACAGCAAGGCGAGTCTCAGCATGGATAGGTTCAATGCATATGACGCATTGTCAGAAATCGCTCCTGCGGAGTTGACCCAGGTAGCTAGTCAGTTGAATCAAACCGGGTTCGTAATCGACGAAGACGGGCTCTGTTTAGGCTCAGTGCTTATCGAGCACTGGTCCAATAGATGCTCTGACCTGATAAGAGGATATGGATATGGAGGAGGGGAGCTGGCGGTACGTGGAGCCTTCTTCAGCGAGGTGGGAGCTATCTACATCCTCTACGATCAGAAGCGCCATTCCGGCGAGGATGCCGCAGATGAGCTCCGCCGCGTGGCCAAGTTGCAGGTCACATGAGAGTTGCTTTCAGGTGGTCTAGAAATCAGCACCCGCCGCATCTCCATCCAGCTTCCTGCCGCGCTCTGTAGTTGGCCTTGCTGCGCTTTCCAACATTCGCGCCGCCGGATTCGTTTCGGCTGCGCCTGCTTGATAGTAGCCGATGACACTGACCACTGATCGGTGATCGGTCATTGCCATAATGGCGGGCAGGGCAATTCCCTGTCTGGCGCCTTCCGTTACGAAACCCGATCGTAGGCTGTGGCCGCCAAAGTTTCCTACCAACCCGGCAGCGCGTGCGCGATTCTGGATGATGGCGGCCACCGACTTAGGTGACAAGCCGCCCCCAACTTTCCCACGCGTCAGCTGGCGGAAGAGGGCGCCCTCCTGCAGTCCGGCCGCGTCGATCCAGGCGCGAAGCGCTTCGGCCGGTGGGCCCAACAAGGGCTTGTCCGGCGAGCCACCGGCCTTGATCCCGTCCTGCAGCGTTTTGCCGACGTCCAAGTGGTAGAGGTAGCCGCCGTCGATCGGCGCAAGCTTGCTCAAGGTGGCATGGGCCGTTTCGCTCCGACGGCGCCCACCACTGGCGAAGGCGAAGTAGAGCAGGGCACGATCCCGTTTCCCAACAAGATCGTCCTCACAGGTCGCAATCATTGCCATCAATTCGGTCGCAGTGATCGCCGTTTTCTTGTTGGGCCGTTCCCCACGTTTATGCGCGGCGCGACGGCCCTTGGCCAACAGCTGCCGCACCTCGCTGCTTTCGCAGGGATTGGCCAGCTTGAGCAGTTGATGGGCGCTGGAGAGCACCGCAACGCGATGGACGATGGTCGACAGCTTGAGTGGTCCTGGGCGCTGTTTGAATTTGCCTTCCACCAGAAGTGCATCCAATCTCGGCGGCAGCTCCCAGGCCAGGGCATCGCCAGAGCGCCGGGCCAGATGATCGATGATGAACTGGATCACACAAGACGCATCCACCGGCATGGCGATGACCACTCCGTAGCGGCCTAGGTACCAAGCCGCCCAGTAGCGCAAGGCGGTGGCGTAACTGCGCGTGGTGTTGGCCGAGGCCGCTTCGGCGAAGACTTCGCGCACCGCGTCCGCCGAGGACTGCGACAGCTGCGCCACGGTAGGATCAGCAGGCAGGGAGGCCGTCAGGGCTGGCAGAAGGTCGCTCATAAGTGACTGAAAATAAAACTAAAGAATAGTTTGAGTTCCGATAAATATATCTTATCGGAAGGCGAATTTCATAGGGCAGGGCGGTGACTCTTAAGCGTCCCGGCACCAGTGGCCGTCACCCATTCCGCGACATTCGTCACACTTGCCAAGATCGCGTGGACACAGTCGGTGTCAAACTCGAAGGATCGAAATGGCTGTCTATGTAGTCACTTGGAACCTGAACCGGGAAGCGAATTACGATGCAAAGCGGACAGCGTTCCTGAATCACCTGAATCGACACGAGAACGTCGCTGATCCAGCGCTCGAAACCGTGCGCTGGATCTCAACGGGCCTATCAGCAGACGCACTGTCGGCTGACCTTAGGCAGCGTCTTGATGGAAACGACCGTATCTTTGTCAGCCATGTCTATACGGGAGGCCACCAAGGCTACCTATCCAAGGCGACCTGGGCTTGGATCAATCAACGGCTGTAAGTGTGCGGACTGTTTCCGGTGGTGCCTTCCGAGGCACCACCGACGAATCAACCGCCCCCTAGCCAATGTCGGCCCAAGCTCGTGTCCATTTCAAGCATGCATGCGGCCGGATAGCGCTGAAGAGCACTTTTACCGGGACTCATCAAATTTGGAGGGTCCAAACCGCTGAGCTGGCTCAGAAATGAAGCTGACGGTCTTAGCCACCTCCCGAAGTAGATGCTCTCGAAAGCGCGTGGCTGCTGCACCTTGGCAACATTGGGGATGCCCCAGATTCGCGACGCACCATTGGCGATGCATCAAGATCAAAGCGAGTCATTGGGACTGCACGTAGCTCAGCGCATCAATTGCTACAAGTTGCCGCACAAGCTGCCCCAAATTCGCAGCGCTCAACAGCGCCAGATGGCTGCCGATTACCAACTCAATACCATCACCGTTTCGCGCGCATACCAGGAGCTGGCCCATGAAGGCCTGGTCGAGAAACGCCGCGGCCTGGGCATGTTCATGACCGAGCAGGCCGGCACGCAGCTGCGCAACAGCGAGCGCGACCGCTTCCTTGATGAAGAATGGACGGCCGTGTTGGAGCGCACCCAGCGCCTGGGCCTGGGCCTCGACGACTTGCTCCCCAGAGGAAAGTCTGATGAATACGACGAGGGCCCATCATCCGACGTCATTCCTGTGCCTCCGCAGCGGTGAGCGACAGCCAGTCAAGATCCTGCGGTTCCAGCTCGTGGCCTTCGGGTAACCAGTCGGCCACCCTTGAGGGAAAAACCGGACCAAGGGCCGGTTAGTTTCCGATCACGCACGATCGGGCTCCATGCCAGAGTAGTGCCGAGGGCGAGGCAAGGTCCGTCCAAGCTTGGCTTAGGTGTTATGAACATAATATACATTATGCGAAATGCTGTATCGGGCGGCCGCAGCCTTCGTTGGCTCTGCATCGCATCGACCTAACCGGCCCTTGGGCCGGTTTCGGATTCCAGGCTGGGGACATGTTCACCCCCGAAGGTCATCAGCTAGAGCCATGCGACATGACCTGGTGGTCCCTGACCTGCAACATTGCGCGGGAATGGCGACTGATGATGGCTGAGGCGGCTCCCCGGAGACCAGCTGCACGAAAAGCTTCGGCCACGGCGAAATCCAGCGTCATCTACCTAGCCGAAGCGCTCAGAATTCGCCGAGAACGACGGTCCGGCGTGCGTGATCCCGGCCCCGGCGCCGAGACGTCCAATGTGGTCTACATGAGTCGTGGGCCGAAGCCGCGTCAGCGCGTGTAAAGCGCTTCCGTAGGGGCGCTGCCCCTACACCCCCAGTACAATGCAATCTGGACGTGATTGGGGGGCGTATGGAGCGCAAACGGCCTGAGTACCTTCCGCCGATTGAGCGGAAGCGTTGGAATTTCCCGTGGCTGATTACCGGATTTTTGACTCTGGTGAGTCTTGCAACCATTGGCGTGCTTACGCTGGGTCGCACAAACAGTGCCTGGAGTGAGCGTTTTGAGGGTGTGCGGCGATCCATTGAGGTCGCTGAGCAGTCGTCGACGGCTAGGACTGATCTGCCGACGGCCAATAGCCCGCTGCCGTCGGCGCTTCCAGAACGTCAGCACGCACAGCCATTCCAGAATGCGCAGAATCTGCGCTGTATCAATGGAATGTTCTTCCGTCGAATTGAGGGGGGCTGGGAGAACCTTCCGGGCTCTCGGTGTGGCGATATCCCGGAAAGTACTGTCCAGTGCTTTGCAGGAAAGCCGTACAGGCAAATGTCTGCTGATGGAGGCTGGGTTCTCTCATCGCGAGATCGCTGCCCGTGACGCGTCACGATAATCAGAGGGTCGCCGGGTAAGGTGGCGTCTCCGGGAACGTCCCCATTGAGCGTTTCCCGACCTCAACCAGCGCATGTGGTGACGGCTCGGGTGTCCCGGATGGCGATGACTGAGCGATGCCGCGATCTGGGTGATCCTGACTCGACTCCGATTCCTGGCGTGGTGCGCGATACGGGTTGTAGGCCGGGCCATCGCGTGCGATCGCCACGCATACCGGTAGAGAAATCTTTGCCTTGGTGCCCTGCTCTGTGACACACGTGCAGGTGGTGTCCTGCTCGGTGGTGCCGGAGGCCATGCAATACAGCTCAGGTTGCGATTGCACGGTGCGATCATCGAAGGCGGGGGCAGACCACGGCTGAAACTCCACACGTGGTTTGTGTTTTTGCACGTATTCTTCGCGGGTGAGGGGCCGTGCCGCCGGCATGCCCGCGCCCAAGGGCGCCAGGGCACCTGCCGCCGGCAAAGCTCCGGCCCCCTGCTCTTCCTTCTTCGCAGCCTGTGCGTTGGAGGGTTTGATCAGGAACAGCCAGCCCAACCACAGTATGCCTATCAAGGCGACGGCCACTGACAGGCCCTGCCAGACTCGCTTAAGCACCTTGAACTTGTGACTGACCGTGTGCAGCGTTGCGCTGCGATACCTGTCATAGAGGTTCTTCGGGTAGACCCAGATTTCTTCTTCGGCCTTGTCGCGTATGCGCTCGTGTAGGGATCAGCCTGCGCGCGGGTCCACGTCAGAACACCCGAACGCTGCATGCCAAACGCACGATTCATGTGGGTGTGCGAGCCAATCAGGCTGCGCACCTGGTGGTGGATCTTGCTGGGCCACTGGGTGACGAACGCTAGATCGAAACCGCGATGCCGGTGCGTGGACATCGAGCGAATGCGTGGATCTTCCGATTCACCCGGCTTGCCGGTGGACGGGAACAGCCTGCCATAGCGTTCCAGTCCCTGAGTGTTGCCATCCGAATGAGCTTCGTCATACAGCACGAAGGAGCCATCGGGAAGCTGGGTCCAGTCGTTGTGGTCAGGCAGCTTTTCGAACCATGGGAAGGCGTCCGGATTCTCCTCCATGGTTGCACCGGCGACGTTGGTGAAGCTGAGGAGTCAGCCCAGACCCTGGCGGCTGGCCACCCTCACCCATCGCGTCTCGGTGCTGAGCAAGGTCCATCAGCTGCAGCAGCTGGCCAACCCCATCGACAGCGCAGAGGTGCGGCAGCTGCTGGCCAGCGCCCGCCGCGGCGCGCACAAACGCGGCGAGCGCCCGCACAAAAAGGCCGCAATTACCCGGATCGAGCTGCAGGCGCTGCTGGCCACGTGCGGCGACGATTTGGCCGGGGTGCGTGATCGGGCCCTGCTCTACTTCGGCTTTGCCAGCGGCGGCCGCCGTCGCAGTGAGGTGGCGGCGGCAAGTCTGACTCATCTGCGTCAGCTGCCCGACGGCGGATTCGTCTACCACCTGGACCAAGGCAAGACTCTCCAGAGCGGCCCCAAAGTCGGTGACAGTCCGGACAAGCCGCTACTGGGCGCGGCTGCGACCGCGCTTCAGGCCTGGCTGGACGCCGCCCAGCTCACCGAAGGGGCGCTGTTCCGCCGGGTCTGGGGAAAGCGGATCGGTTCGGCGCTGAGTGATCGAGCCATCGCGCTGATCATCCAGCGCCGCGCCGCGCGGCGCTGGATGGCCTTGAAGGCGATTTCGGCGGGCACAGCCTGCGCTCGGGGTTTGTCACCGAGGGCGCCAGGCAGGGCGTGGCACTGCCCGCGCTAATGGCCGTGACCGATCACCGCTCGGTGGCCAGTGTGATTGGCTACTACCAGCATGGCCGTGTGGCCGAAAACCCGGTCGCGCACCTGCTGGAGGAGCGCTGATCGCCTATGGCGGGCGCACCCGTTGCCGCCGCAGGCGCCCGTCTGCAGGGTGCCGGGGTCTGCCGGCTCGATTGTAGGCGTGCCGCAGTACAATCGGACGCAGCACCATGTGCGCGGAGTTCGCACTGAAGGAGGGGGGGGTGGATCCATCTGGTTTCCCGCACCAAGACTACGTTGGACGTGGCTTCGAGCGTTTGGTGACGAAGCGCCACGTCGCTGTCGGAGAGGTCATCGTCCGGCACAGTCCCACCGACCTTGACCGGCACGCTGCCAAGCGGCCGGTTGACGTCCACATCGTTCAACGACCTGCCCTCGCCATCTTCACTGCGAACTGCCCTGCGCCTTGGGCAGCCTTGATGCGGCGCTGGCGGGACGGATGCTGAACATAGGAACTGATCTGAAAAGCGTGCCCTGAAGGCCCGTCTTGGCGCACCTGCCTGGCATTCAGCGGCGCGATACGTTGGCACCGACACACAACTACGAGAACAGGGGAGTTCAGTAATGGAGCGTACGTCGCAAGGGGCGCTGTGGAGAGTATGGGACTTCCACTGCCATACGCCGGCATCGTATCAATGGAGTGGCTCACCCAAATTGCGTGGAGCGGTTGGCGAGGCTAGGCAGGCGATCGTCGAACAGACGGTCCTTTCACTGAAGAATGCCGAACCAGATGTCTTTGTGATCATGGACTACTGGACATTCGACGGTTACCTGGCGGTAGCTGATCACGTGCGCCAGCACCCAGAAGAGCTGCCGAACAAGCAGGTCTTCCCCGGTATCGAACTGCGTGTCGAGAGCTCGCTGGACAAGCGGCTCAATGTGCATTTGGTCATCGATCCCACGGTGGAGCGGCAGGTCCTCCAGGACGTTTTGAATGATCTAAAAGTGAGCCTTCGTGCCGGCGAACGAGGGCTGAGCGAGGCATGTCTGATGCAGTACGCTCGGGAGTTGGGTGCAGACAAACTCACCCCTCACGGCTTCGATCCTGCACGTGTAGCCCAAGATGCTGAGTACGCTCTGACGGTCGGGTGGCAAACCGCAATGGTGACGCCTCAGTCTCTGTCCAAGGCGCTGGAGACGCTGGGCTCGCGTGGACTACTCTTGATGCCCTGGGACACCTATGGCGGCCTTAAAGACATCAAGTCGGGGCCGCACTATGCGGAGGTCAGGCGTCACATGACAGCCGCGAGCATCTTCGAGTGCAAGGACCAGGGCAATCGCGACGCCTTTCATGGCGTCAGGTCGGCTGCCAATGAGAAGTACTTTAATGCGTTCTGGGAAGCGCTGGGGTCGAGCCCGCGCTTGTGTGTGCGCGGCACCGATGCCCACAAGCATGCGGACTACGGCGTGTTTCCGGACGGCATGAAGACGTGGATCAAGGCTGAGCCAACCTTCCAGGGAATGTGCCACGCGATCAAGGAGCCGTCGTTCCGCTCCTACATCGGGGACATTCCGCCCAAACTGGCGCAGGTGAGAGACAACGGCCGCCTCTTCATGAAAGGGCTGACCGTCACGCGCAAACCATCGGCCACGCTCGCCGAGGCTTGGTTTGACGGCACGGATATTGAGCTGAATCCGGATCTGGTTGCGATCATCGGCAACAAGGGCTCAGGCAAGAGCGGCTTGGCGGAAGTGTTGGCCTTGGCCGGAAATTCCAAAGCCCATGAATACTTCACCTTCCTGATCGATGACCGTTTCAAGAGCGGGGCAACTCAACGAGCCGCAGCATTTGATGCAGCGTTGACATGGTGTAACGACGACGTCGGGCAAGTGTCGTTGGACCACAGGTTCAAAGAGGATCAACCTGAACGCGTGAAGTACATCTCGCAGGACTACTTCGAGATGCTCTGCAACGATCACATCAACGGACAGTCCGATCAGTTCAGTGCAGAGATTCGGCAAGTGCTTTTCTCGCACTTGGATAGCGCTGACAAGGGCTCGCACGCTGGCTTGGATGAGTACCTCGCGGACAAGGAGCGCCCCACACTGGAGCGCATAAGCGCGCACCGAGTTGCACTCGGCGAGATCAATCGCGCACTCGCTGATCTAGAGCGGCAAGCAAGTGCAGGCCATCTCAATGAACTTAGGGAGCGCCTGGCATCCAAGGAGCTCGAACTCGGCGATCACAACGCCAAGATGCCCGCCGAGGTGCCGAAACCTGAAGCTGGCGGGGATGAAGCATCGCCGGAAGGTGAGCGGCTGAAGGCTATTGCCGAAGAGCTCGCGGCTACAGAGTCGACGCGCCAAAACTCCGAAGCAACCAGGCGCATGCTTGCGTCACGCCGCACCAAGGTGGTCAGCGTTGCGCAGCGCCTGGACGACCATGTCGCATTGGCCGCACAGCTAGGGGCGAGCCTAGAAAAGGAGCTGGCAGAAGTGGCTGTCGACATCCGGCCGCTGATCACCGTTGAAGTGAAATCAGGGCTTCTGCGGGAAGTGGCGGCAGAGGATGCGCTTCACATTGAGCAGCTTGTTAATCGCGAGCTTGAGCATCAAGCCGTTCGCCAGAGACTGGAAGCCGAGCAGAAGCAGCTTCAGGAGAAGCTGGACGGCCCCTCCAAAGCGTACCAGGAGTACCTCACCGCTCGCGCGACGTGGGATCGCGTTCGCGCCCAGATCGTTGGCACGGATGGCCAGACAGACACCGTGGCGTTCTACAAGGCCAGAATTGCAGACCTATCCACCCTGCCCGACCGGTGCAAAGGACTGCAGGAAAAACAGGACGAGATTGTGCGCCAAATTCATAAAGAGCTCCTCTCGATTGCGGATTCGCGCCGACCGCTCTTCAATGGGGTTGAGGAGATTGTAAGGTCAGTGCCTGGTGTAGCTGAAGAGCTCAAAGTAGCGTTCCAGAGCGCCCTGTTCTTTGATCG
Source organism: Stenotrophomonas sp. YJH_SMC_48-3 (assembly GCF_059369375.1). Lineage (NCBI taxonomy): Bacteria > Pseudomonadati > Pseudomonadota > Gammaproteobacteria > Lysobacterales > Lysobacteraceae > Stenotrophomonas > Stenotrophomonas sp. YJH_SMC_48-3. The sequence continues at coordinate 148,428 of NZ_JCAFSQ010000005.1, forward strand.
GGCTGCGTTCTTCGACAGCTTCTTTGGGCAGGTAAAGCAGAACACAGGCGGCTTCCGGGGCGAGGTGGAAGGCGCATCGAAACTCAATGGACTCCTCCGCTCGATTGACTTCAATGACACAGAAAGTGTTGTTGCTGGCCTCCGATCCGTTCGCAACGAGATCACGCAGAATGGCGACAACGAACTGCCGTTGCAGCCGATCCTTCGCGCAAAGACTGAGGTGGAGGATTTCTATGACTCCCTGTTCGACCTTCGGAATTTGGAGGCAAAATTCTCTCTGAGCTTGGCAGGCACAAGCATCCAGCAAATGTCCCCCGGACAACGGGGTGCATTGCTGCTGATCTTCTACCTGCTGGTCGACACTGACCCCACCCCTCTGATCCTGGATCAGCCAGAGGAGAACCTCGACAACCAAACGGTCTATTCGATGTTGGTTCCGATCATCCAGCGGGCTAAGCAGACTCGGCAAATCGTGATGGTCACCCACAATGCCAACTTGGCCGTGTGCTGTGATGCTGAGCAGATCATCCATGCGGAGTTTGATCGCGCTGCCGGCTTCGCTTTGCGTTATCAAAGCGGGGCGATTGAGAGCATGGAACTGAATCGGTCGGTACTCAACGTGCTTGAGGGGACCACTCCAGCATTTGAGAATCGGCAGGCAAAGTACCTGCATTGATGGAGGCACCGGCGCTCGCTGCCTTGCGAGCGTCGGCCGGCCCACGCCCAATTCCCGGTGCATTTCAAGGTAGAAAATCCGGCGTTCTACGGCACCCTGGAGTTCGCAAGGGACCCGTGTTTCATGGCGAATTCTTCCGGGGTTTTCCATCCCAGTGCACTGTGGGGACGTTCCTCGTTATAGAAGCGCCGCCACCCTTCGATCTTGCTTCGTGCGTCGGCCACCCTACTCTTGATAGCGCACGCTTATCGCGAGTCGCGCGGCAGGATTTAATTCAATTAACGTGACGCGTCACGCCAAATCGCCCCGCCCATTGGCGGCCCACCCCTCCCCCACTATAGTTCCACCCCTCACAAGGACGAGGCGGCGCACATGCCCTATATTGGAATCGGACTCCACGTTCTGGCGGCCATCTACTTCGCGGTGCACGCCATCCGCTCGGGGCAGAGCCTCTACTGGCTCATCCTGCTCTTCTCGTTCCCGCTGCTCGGCAGCGTCGTCTACTTCCTGGCGATCTACTTCCCTGAAGTCCGCCACTCGCGCGGCGCCCGGCAGGTCGTCCGCTCCGCCAAGCAGCTCATGGACCCGGGCCAGGACTTGCGCAACGCCCGTGCCGAACTGGCGCGTACGCCCACCGTGCAGAATCGGGTTCGCCTGGGCATGACGCTGCTGGATGCCGGCCAGGCCGAGGAAGCCAGAACCCTGCTTGAGCAGGCAGCCAGCTCGCCGCTGGGCGACGATCCCTACATCCTGACCGGCCTTGCCCGTGCCCGCCTTGAGTCCGGGCACGCCGCGCTGGCGGTTGAGACGCTGGACGGCCTGTTCGCACGCCACCCGGACGTGCGCCGCAAGCCGGAACAGACCCTGCTGTACGCGCAGGCACTGGCAACCGCGCAAGCCCCCGGAGCCCGCGCCGCATTCGAGCGCGCCCTGGAATGCGGAAACGATGCGGCTGCCCGCTGCCTCTACGCCGAATGGCTGATGGCGCAGCCGCAACCCGACGACCGCGAGCAGGCCCGCAGCCTGTTCGCCAGCATCATCGACGATGCCCAGCACTGGTCGCGCCACGCGCGGAGCCACAATGCCGCATGGCTGGAGCGGACCAAAGCCGCGTTGAAGGGTTACTGACGCCTGTTCGCTCCTGGCGAAACTGTCGCATCCGCCTCCCTTATGACCCCGGCGGGCGGATGCCGACAGTCCGCGGGCATCCAGAGCCGACATCGCCGTTAGCCTTGCAGCGCAAAGATCCGGCCTCGCTGCGCCATATGCAACGATTCTGAAAATGTTGAATGTGGTGACGGCATCGGCCTTACTGCATTGGCATCGCGCACAACCGGGCGTATTTCTTTGCGTGCCACCGAAAACGGGTGGTCGAGGCCTCGAAATCCTCGGTTCTGCAATCGTAAAAAGCGCTTGCCAGTCGGCACCACCGCCGCGTGGTGCCGACTGGCAATCCGTCAGCCGGCTATGGCGGACGGTGCGTGGAGGCCTTGTGCCTGCCGGTCTGATTGCACACCGGATTTCGAGCCACGCATCGTCCGCCACCTTTATCGGTGGCGGCTTCTGCCTGCACGCAAGGAGCCCCGCCATGACCCAGCCCCACTCCCCTGCCCCGCACCCCATCCACGATGCGCCCGCCAACGGCCCCGCGTTGGACCCGAACACCCTCATCGCCCTGCTGCACAGCATCGGCTCGGGCGTCGCCTCCGATGGCCAGCCGTGGCCTGAACGCCATCAGATGCCCGGCCGACGCATCGCCCTGGCGGATACCGACTGCTCGCTGGCGGGTCTTCGGGTGGTGCTGGAGATCCTGCTCGCCGCACAGCGTGCCCGCGAAAATGGCGAGCTGGAGCAGTACGTCGGCCCGCGCGTGATGGAGGGGCTGATCATGGCCGGAATCGGCCTTACCGCACACGCCAGTACCCGACTGCATCCGGAGGGCTGAGTGGCCTGGTGGCGCTGGGCGGCCACCGCGCTCTGTCTTGTGGTGGTGGTTGCGGCACAGACGCAGTGGCTGGCACCGCCGGTGCACTCGCCTGTCGCGTTCCAAAGCATCAACGATGATCGATTCTCACAACTGCGCCGCCAAGCCGTGCAGTTCGTGGAGGCTCGGCCACGACAGGGCTTCCAGTTCGTCGAGCGGCATCGAGATGTCGAGTTCCAGGTTCATTGCCGAGGCATACCCGTGCTGTGGCTGGAGAGGCGCTCGCACCATCTGCTGTTGCAGGCCTCACTGGACGCGAAGCAGCGGGCGCCCGCCGTTGTGCGGTTGCGGGCGCTCCTCCAATGGCAGTTGGAGCCGTTGGATTACATGGAGCAGGTATTGGCTGGTGTGCCGGAGCCTGTTCTGCTGGATCGGGTGCTGCAGATTCTTGCTGGTGATGTGCCTTATGGGGCGCGATGTGGCGTGCCGTAGTCGAGCATGGCTTCACTCTACAGGGCTGCGGGCAGCGAGGGTTCGAGCTCCAGCCCTGCCGCTCGTCACCTGCGCGACAGGCATTGGTCCAGTGATCATGCGAGTCACCTCCCGGCATCGATCCAGCCCGCATCGCGCGCACGTGCAAGATCTTCTGGCGTATCGATATCCAGGCCCAGTTCCGGTGCTTGAAGGGCATGCACGGCATCGATGGGAAGCTGCCGCAGGCGCGCTCCGAAGCCGCGGTCACCGGTTGCACCCGCGGAGTTGAACCATGCACGCGGCACTACTGCGGGAACGCCAAGCGCGTTTCCATGACGGGTACCCGCACACCCTGACGCCGAGGCGCGCCCCCCCGAAAGCAGCGCCTGCAGATGGGAGCGCTCGATTGCGGGCTGGTCGCATGCCACGATCATCACCTCAGTCACGGTGGGCAGCAGGTGTGCGCCGGCAACCTGCAGGCTGCTCGCCAGGCCGCGTTCCCAGTGCTGGTTGGTTACCGGCGTAGCCTCCAGCCCGGCAATGCTGGATGTCACGGCCTGTGCGTTCGCGCCGACCACGACCAGCACCTGCGCTGGCGCGAGCTCGCGCGCCAACCGCACCACGCGATGTACCAGGGTCTCGCCCTGCCGGGTCAGAAGCTGCTTGGGCTGGCCAAGTCGGGTGCTCCCGCCGGCAGCAAGCACGACGACCGCATGCGCGTCAGTCACCTGCCGTGCGCGCTTCGCCATTGCTGCAGCTGCGCGGCGATGCTGAGCGAAATCGCCTCTGGCCCTCGGCCGCCGATGTCCAGACCGACCGGTGATCGAAGTCCCGGGGAAAGGCGGTGGCGCTGATCCGGTGTCAGCAGCTTGAACAGGTCCTCGCGCCTTCGCCGCGGACCCAGCAGTCCAATGAACGCAACTTTGGTATCAGCCAGGGCCACCAGCGCCTCCCGGTCCAGTTCGAAATCGTGATGCATCACCAGTACCGCGTCGCACGGGTCGCCATGAAGGGCCTCGGCCGGGCTGGTCTGAGAATGCGCATCTGCGCACTGCCCGGCTGTGGCCCAGCGCGCTCGCCGTTCGGCCACGCTCACCCGCCACCCCAGGCCCCTCAGCAACGGAACCAGCAAGGGCGTTTCGGGACCGCCCCCCAACACCAGGGCCCGCGGAAGCCGGGGCAACGGCAAATGCCATGCGCCCTCGCCAAAGGATTGCGCCCCGTCCATCGGATGCAGCTGCCATGCCTGCTCGCGATGGCCGGCGCGGAAAACGACCTGCCCCGACGTGCGAAGGTCGCGCTGGAGTGACACACCCTCGCGCAACCAGGCCTCGATGACGTCGTCGATGCCGGACATGGCACGCAACGGCAGAAGCGCAATTCGCAGCCGGCCGCGGCAGCCGAGCGCGGACCCGCTCAACAGGTCGTCGTCACTGCGGGTGTCGATCTCGATCCAGTCGATCCGCCCTGCCGCGCTCACCTGCTCCGCGCGTCGCGCGAGCTCGGGCTCCAGGCATCCGCCGCTCAGCCAGCCGACCTGGCCGCCGTTGCAGAACAGCACCATGTCGCCGGCACCGGCGTAAGTGGAGCCATCGGTTTCCAGCACCAGCGCGAGCACGGCGTGCTCCCCCGCGCGCACGCGCGTCAAGGCCGTCTCGAGCACGCCGCGCGGGCTGCCTTCGGCGAGGAAGCCCGGCGCTGCGGACAGGTCCTCGGCAAGATCGCCGGGCTCCCCTCCGCCTGCGGCGGAGGCCTCCAGAGTGGGCGAGGCTGCGGGTCGGTCCATGCGCAAGGGTCAGCCCACGTCGGGCAAGCCGGGCAGCAGCTTGTCCAGGGTAATGGGATAGTTGCGCACGCGCACGCCGGTTGCGTTGTAGACCGCATTGGCGATCGCGGCGCCGACCCCACAGATGCCCAGCTCGCCCACACCCTTGGCCTTCATCGGCGAGATCACCGGATCCAGCGTGTCGAGGAAGACCACTTCCTGGTACGGAATGTCGGCGTGCACGGGAACCTCGTAGCCGGCCAGGTCATGGTTGATGAACAAGCCCAGCCGTTTGTCGACCACCAGCTCCTCCATCAGGGTCGCGCCCGCACCCATCACCATCCCGCCGATGACCTGGCTGCGTGCGGACAGCGGATTGAGAATCCGGCCGCCATCGCATACGGCAAGCATGCGGCGGATGCGCGTCTCTCCCGTGTAGGCATGCACGGCGACCTCGCAGAAATGCCCTGCATAGGTGCCAACGTCGTAGCCTTGTTTGAAGTCGCCGAAGGCAATGCCGTCCTCCGCCGACAGTGTCCCCGCCTCCGCCAGCTTGATCGTCCGCCCACCCGCCTGGATGCGGCCATTGGCGAAGTCTGCGGTGTCGCCGTCGAAGCCCAGTTTCTCGCCCACCTTGCGGCGCAGGCTGACGCACGCCGCGTATACGCCTGCGGTGGAGCTTGCCGCGCCCCACTGGCCGCCGGAACCAGCGGAGGCGGGATGACGGGAGTCGCCGAGGGTCACCTGGACCCGCTCCAGCGGCACGCCCATGGTCTCGGCTGCCGTCTGCGCGATGATCGTGTAGGAGCCGGTGCCGATGTCGGTCATGTCGGTCTCCACAATCACCCCGCCCTGGCCGTCAAGCCGGACCCGCGCCGCCGACTTCATCGTCGGTGCGCCGCGATAGCCCGCAGACACGCCCATGCCGATCAGCCAGTCCCCTTCCCTGACCTGTGCCGGCTTCGGGTTGCGCTTGTTCCAGTTGAAGCGCTCCGCGCCTTCGCGCAGGCAGCGCACCAGGTTGCGGTCGGAGAACTTCTTGGACGGATCGCCGGGCACGACCTCGGGCTCGTTGAGGATGCGGAACGCGATCGGGTCGAGACCCAGCTTCTCGGCCATTTCGTCCATCGCAACTTCCAGCGCCATGTGGCCCGGTGCTTCGCCCGGTGCGCGCATCGCATTGCCTTCGGGCATGTCGAGTGTGGCGATGTAGTTGGCCACCAGGCGGTTGGCGCCTGCATAGAGCTTGGGCGTCTGCAGGGTGCCGTTCTCGCCATCCTCGCCGTTGATGTTGCCCGACCAGTTCTCATGAGCGATGGCGGAGATCCGGCCGTCCTTTCCGCAGCCGATCCGCACGCGCTGGAGGGTGGCGTGCCGGTGCGTGGTGTTGTTGGGCATCAACGGGCGCTGCAGCGCGATCTTCACCGGCCGCCCGACCTGCTTGGCCGCCAGCGCGGCCAGCACCGCGTCGGCACGGATGAACAGCTTGCCGCCAAAGCCGCCGCCGATATAGGGCGAGTCCACACGCACCTTGGCAGGATCGATGCCGAGGATCGCCGCCATGCCCTGCCTGGCCCAGTCGATCATCTGGTTCGCCGTCCACAGCGTGAGCGTGTCACCCTCCCAGGCGGCGATGGTGGCGTGCGGCTCCATCATCGAATGACTTTCGTCGGAGGTGTGGTAGGTCTCGTCGAGCTTGACCGCCGCGCTCGCGTAAGCGGTGTCGAAATCGCCGAGCGTCTGCCGGTCGGGCTTGCCACCGCGCCCCTTTGCCAGCGGCGCGGACGGCGCCAAGGCTGGGAAATCGAAGCGGCCCTTGCCGCGCTCGTAGCGGGTGCGGATCAGCGCCGCGGCGGCGCGGGCCTGCTCGAAGGTCTCTGCCACCACGCAGGCGATGGCCTGGTGGTAGTGGGCAACTTCGGGTCCGCCGAACAGCGGCGCATTGTTCCAGTTCGATTTGCCGACCGGCTTGGTTTCCGGTGCGGTGATGACCGCTAGTACGCCGGGGGCGGCGCGTGCGCGGGAGGCATCCATCGAAATGATGCGCCCCTTGCCGATGCCCGCACCGACGATGTAGCCGTAGGCCTGGTTCGGCGCCACGTCATAGCGCTCGTAGGCATAGGGGGCGGTGCCGGTGGTCTTGCGTGGACCGTCGATGCGCGGCGTCGACTTGCCGACGACCTTGGCCTTGTCGAACAGGTTGTCGCCGGCGGGGGCGTTGAATTCAAGGGGCATCAGCGCTCTCCTTCCACCAGCACCGCTGCGAGAGTGCGCTCGGCGAGCGCGATCTTGAACGCGTTCTCCGGCGTCGGACGGGCACCGGCGAACACCTGCCGGGTCGCGGCCTTTACGCCATCGCGCAGCAGCGGTTCGGCTGCCTCGACGCGCCACGGCTTCGGCGCGACCCCACCGAAGGCGAACCGCGCCGAGCCGTCACGCTGCACGACCGCGGCGACCGACACCAGTGCGAACGCATAGGACGCGCGGTCACGTACCTTGTGGTACACGTGCCGACCGCCCAGGGGTTCTGGCAGCGTGACGTGGGTGATCAGCTCACCGCGCTGCAGCACGTTGTCCTGCTGCGGCTTGTCGCCGGGGGAACGATGGAAATCGGCAATCGGGATGCTGCGCGTACTGCCGTCACCCCTGACGGTCTGGATCGAGGCATCCAGCACCCGCAGGGCCACCGCCATGTCGCCCGGATAGGTCGCGATGCAGCTGTCCGAGGTGCCGATCACGCCCATCTGCCGGGAGAACCCCTCGAGTGCGCCGCAGCCGGATCCGGGCAGGCGCTTGTTGCAGGGCAGATTGGGGTCGTAGAAATACGGGCAGCGCGTGCGCTGCAGCAGGTTGCCGCCGGTGGTGGCTTTGTTGCGCAGCTGCCCGGAGGCGCCTGCCACGATCGCGCGGGTCAGCACCGCGTAGTCGCGGCGCACGCGCTCATGCGACGCCAGCGCGGTATTGGTGACCAGCGTGCCGATGCGCAGGCCGCCCTCGTCGGTGGTTTCGATCCTGTCCAGGCCGATGTCCTGCACATCGACCAGGTGCGCTGGCGTCTCGACCTCAAGCTTCATCAGGTCGAGCAAGTTGGTCCCTCCGGCCAGGAACTTCGCGCCCTCGGTACCGGCGACGGCCTTGGCGGCCTCGGCCGGGGATTTGGCGCGTTCGTAACTGAAGGCCCTCATGAGCGCCTCCCTGCAGAGGTCACGCCAGCGACCTCTGCCATTGCCTCGGCAATATTGGAATAGGCGCCGCAGCGGCAGAGGTTGCCGCTCATCCGTTCGCGCATTTCCATGTTGGTGGCCCGGGGCCGTGCGCTGACATCCGCCTGCACATGGCTGGGGACACCCCGCTTGATCTCGTCCAGTACCGCCACCGCCGAGCAGATCTGCCCCGGCGTGCAATACCCGCACTGGTAGCCATCATGCTTGATGAAGGCGGCCTGCATCGGATGCAGGTCATCGGGGGTTCCGAGGCCTTCGATGGTGGTGATGGCATCGCCCTGGTGCTGTACCGCCAGGCTGAGGCAGGCATTGATGCGCTCACCGTTGACCAGCACGGTACAGGCGCCGCATTGACCGTGGTCGCAGCCCTTTTTCGTTCCAGTCAGCTTCAGATGTTCGCGCAGGGCATCGAGCAGCGTGGTCCGGGTGTCGAGCTCAAGCTCCCGCCGCTCGCCGTTGACGGTCAAGGCCACCGTGCTGATGACCGGCGGCCTGGGCGGCGGGGGCGCCGCCAGTTCGGCGGCGAGCGATGATGCCCCCGGTGCGGCGGACATCGCCACGGTCGTGACGCCGCCGGCGATCACCTGGCGACGCGTCAACTTCATTCCTTCATCACAACTTGGCACAGTGACCTCCTGGCGTTCGGGGAAACCCCGTGGCTGGATGGACGCGCTCACACTACCGAAGGGCCACTATGCCCATCTGCGGGGTACAGATCTGTGAAGTCGGCGAAATGTACGACCCTACCAACTTGGGCCATGCGTATGCCTCACTGGATGGCTCACAATCCTGTTTGTCCCTCAACATGAAGAACACGATGGGCCGACGCTACAAGGGCGTTGGCTGGAGGGTTCGGGCTCGTGGATGGAGCCCTCCAACAAGGCAACGTAGGTATCGAGCCTGGTGCGAAGGCCGATCAGCATCCAGCCCAGCACGTACAGCAGCACCATGGCGAAGATGAGCAGTGCGCCTAGCAATCCAACATCGAAAGCGCCCGCCCAGTCGCCCCATTTCCAGCCACGGAACTGTAGGTATAGGGCAATCAACAGCGGGAATGGCCCCAGCCGCTGCAGCCCACCATACATCATGCCCATGCGCTCCATCATGTTTGTGCGCAAGGTGCTGACGAACTTGAGTCGCCGCTCGAGCTGGACGCGCGGGAATCCGCGAAGCTCGGTCACCACCGCTTGCCAGTGAGCGAAGTCTTCATCCATCTCCCGGGCGTGCGAGAGCCGCGGCTGGCTGAACTGGCGAATGCCCCTGCGGGCGGCCAGGACGCCACCGACAATGAACCCTCCGATTCGATTGCCAGGCAGGCAACAACCACCTGGAGCACTACACCAAGAGGCAGCCATCGATCCGGAAGCTGCCCCATGAGAATGCCGATGATCGCCGCACCCACGCCGATGCGAAACGCCCACGTCTCCACCCTGCCCGCCTTGGGGTAGATGCTGTGCTCAACCAGTCCCTGCACCCGCTGGTAGAGCCAGTGGAATGTCAGTTCCTGCGAATCGGTCTTTGCCGGCGGATCGAATCCGCCCCCTGCCTGCATGTCCATTGCGCCCCCTTCCCCCGGCCGGCGCAGACGCCGGCCACCCCATCGTACCTGAGCGTGCTTCGGATGGCGCCTCAGCGGGAATCACATACCCAGCTCCGACAACCCCGGGTGATCATCCGGGCGACGCCCCAGCGGCCAATGGAACTTGCGGTCGCTCTCCTTGATCGGCATGTCGTTGATACACGAGAAGCGGCGCTGCATCAGGCCATCCTCTCCAAATTCCCAGTTTTCGTTGCCATAGGAACGGAACCAGTTGCCGGAGTCGTCGTGCCATTCGTACGCGTAGCGGACCGCAATGCGGTTTTCGGTAAAGGCCCAGAGCTCCTTGATCAGGCGGTACTCGAGCTCCTTGTTCCATTTGCGTGCCAGGAACTGCCGGGCTTCCTCCCGACCGTTGGTGAATTCGGCACGGTTACGCCACTGGGTGTCGAGCGAATAGGCAAGCGAGACCTTGTCGGCATCGCGGGAGTTCCAGCCATCCTCGGCAAGACGCACTTTCTGCGTGGCCGATTCAAGGGTGAACGGAGGAAGCGGTGGACGGGGTTGTTCAGCGGACACGGGGAAACCTCCAATCGAAATGGATATACGGGTTGCTTCAACGGATCTGGGGTACCCAGGCGCTAACGCTTGGCCTGTTCCAATAACAGCTTCGCGACATCCTTCGCGGTGTCTGCGGCGTCGAAATCACCCATCACGCGCGACAGGGTGATGGCGCCTTCCATCAGGACCAGCAGCTGACGGGCCAGGTCCGCCGGCTGCTCCACCTCCAGTTGCTCGGTAAGTTCCAGCGTGTAATCGAGCAGCTTCTGCTTGTGATCACGCGCGATCTGCCGGATCGGATCAGCCGGGTCGCCGACCTCCCCCGCGGTATTGATGAACGCACACCCGCGATAGCCCTCGGACTGGAACCAGCTCTTGAGCGCGGTGAACATTCCGAGGATGCGCGCTTCCGGGGTGTCCGCTTTATCGCATTCGTTCCGGAACCAGGCCAACCAGCGCACGTCGCGCGCCTTCAACGCGGCGGCGGCCACGTCGTCCTTGTTCTCGAAGTGGCGGTAGATGCTCTTCCGCGCCACGCCCGAAGTCTTCACCAGCAGGTCCATGCCGGTGGCGTGGATCCCGTTCTGGTAGATCAGCGCCTCGGCCGTGGCCAGGATCTTCTGCGGGGTGTCGGTGCTGCTCTTGCTCATGGCTGCAAGGTAGAACGGGCGTTCTCCCTTGTCAACGGGCGATCGCGAGCGATTCGCTTGCCCACATCCGCGCAAGACGATCTATCAAGAAATTCGGACTTGTCATATCCCTGGCGCCTGATCGCGGGCGCAAAGTACGTCTCACCACCCACCCATGAGAGTTCCCGCATGAACACCTTCGCCCGTACCCTGGCCGTTGCCACCCTCGCCCTCTCGGTCCAGGCCGGCCTGTCCGCGCAGGCCGCCGAACCGGCCACGCCGGCGGCAGTCACCAGCATCGCGCGCACCGCCAGCTACATCACCAACGCCGATGGCGTGCAGCTGTACTACAAGGACTGGGGCCCGAAGAACGGTCCGGTCGTGACCTTCAGCCACGGCTGGCCGTTGAACTCGGACAGCTGGGAATCGCAGATGATCTTCCTGGCCAACCACGGCTACCGCGTCATTGCCCATGACCGTCGCGGCCACGGCCGTTCCAGCCAGCCGTGGGATGGCAACGACATGGATCACTACGCCGATGACCTGGCCACGGTGATCAATACGCTGGACCTGCACGATGTGACCCTGGTGGGCTTCTCCACCGGTGGCGGCGAAGTGGCGCGCTACATCGGCCGACATGGCACCGGGCGGGTGAAGAAGGCCGTGCTGATCAGCTCGGTACCGCCGTTCATGCTGAAGACCGCCGACAACCCGAACGGCCTGCCGATCGAAGTGTTCGATGGCATCCGCAAGGCACAGATGGATAACCGCGCGCAGCTGTACAAGGACATTCCGTCGGGCCCGTTCTATGGCTTCAACCGCCCGGGCGCGAAGGTGTCGCAGGGGCTGATCGATGCGTGGTGGGCACAGGGCATGCAGGGCGGCCACAAGAACACCTACGACTCGATCGCTGCGTTCTCGGCCACCGATTTCCGCGCAGACCTGAAGAAATTCGATGTGCCCACCCTGGTCATCCACGGTGACGACGACCAGATCGTGCCGATCGATATCTCAGGCCGCCAATCGGCGAAGCTCATCAAGGGCGCAAAGCTGATTGTCTACCCGGGTGCGCCGCACGGCCTGACCGACACCCACAAGGACAAGGTCAACCAGGACCTGCTGACGTTCCTGCAGGAAAAGTAAGCCGCCAGGGGTTCCGGCGATGCGCCGGAGCCCGCTTTCTGTTGAAAGGCGCGGCCTGCATGCTGGACTTCCGGCGCTGGAGATCGATAGCCGAGCATGGCTCGGCTCTACAGTGGAGCCAGCTCGCGCGCAAGGAACGGTGCCGTCCTGCTGCCCTTGGCGTGGGCCACCTGATGCGGCGTCCCAGCCGCCACGATGGTGCCGCCCGCGCCGCCTGCGCCCGGGCCGACGTCGATCACCCAGTCGGCCTGTGCGACAGAACGCATGTCGTGCTCGATCATCACTACCGTGTTGCCTGCGTCCACCAGCCGGTGAAGCTGCACCAGCAGCCTGTCCGCGTCTGCTGCATGCAGCCCGGTGGTGGGTTCGTCCAGCACGTACAGCGTGCGCCCGCGCTGGCTGCGCTGCAGCTCTGTGGCCAGCTTGATGCGTTGCGCCTCGCCGCCTGAAAGTTCGGTGGCTGGCTGGCCCAGCCGCAGGTAGCCCAGGCCGATCTCCTGCAGCAGCTGCAGCGGGCGGGCGATGGCCTCTTCTCCGGCGAAGAACGCATGGGCCTGGTCCACCGTCATCTGCAGGACCTCGGCAATGTTGCGGCCGTTCCACTGCACCCTCAGCGTGGCTTCGTTGTAGCGGGCGCCGTGGCAGGTGGGGCATGGTGCATAGACGCTGGGCATGAACAGCAGTTCGACGCTGACGAAGCCCTCGCCTTCGCAGGTTTCGCATCGGCCCTTGGCCACGTTGAACGAAAAGCGGCCCGCGTTGAATCGGCGGCGGCGCGCGTCGGGTGTCGCGGCGAACAGCTTCCGCACGTGGTCGAACAGGCCCGTGTAGGTAGCCAGGTTGGAGCGTGGCGTGCGGCCGATGGGCTTCTGGTCTACCTGCACCACGCGCTGGATGGCATCCACATCGCCGGCAAGCTGGCCCCGAGTGGCTTCGATCACGGTGGGTCCATCCGTGGGCGCGCTGTCGGCGCTGTCGTCTACCGTCTCGTGCCCCAGGTGCAGCAGCATCAGCTCAGGCAGCGCCTGCGCCATCAGGCTGGACTTGCCCGATCCGGAAATGCCGGTCACTGCGGTCAGCAGCCCCAGCGGTACCTGCGCGTCCACACCGTGCAGGTTGTGGCGATGGATGCCTTTCAGCGCCAGCCAGCTGTTGGCACTGCGCTGCCGGCTGGCTGGCGCAGGCACCTGGTCGAACAGGTACTGCGCCGTGCGCGAATCCTGAACGTTGCGCAGGCCATCCGGCTGGCCACTGTAGAGAACGCGTCCGCCATGCTCTCCTGCCTGCGGGCCCACATCCACCAGCCACTGCGCGCGGCGCATCAGCTCCAGATCATGTTCAACGACAAACACCGAGTTACCGCCGTCGCGCAGCCGTTCCAGCGCGTCGTACAGCGCCTGGCTGTCGGCCGGATGCAGGCCGGCCGAGGGTTCGTCGAGTACGTACAGCACGCCGAACAGCAACGAGCTGAGCTGGGTGGCCAAGCGAAGGCGCTGCAGCTCGCCGGCCGACAGCGTGGGCGTGGCGCGATCCAGCGAGAGATAGCCCAGGCCGAGCGCGCGCAGTTGCCCCACCCGCGCCATGACCCCACCCGCCAGACGTTGTGCCGCCAGGCGCTTTTCCTCAGACAAGGCTGAGGTCAGGCGCACGTCGGGGGCGCCTTCGTGGGTCGCGCGGCCACTTGCTGCCCGCTTGGCGCGATCGCGGGGCGTTGCACGCCTGCTGGAACGCGCGCCGTGGCTGTGTGCACTGAAGTCGCCCCGCGCGATGGGCTCGAGCAACACCGCCAGCTGGTCCAGCGGCAGCCGCAGGAACTCGCCGATGTCCACGCCGGCGAAGGTGACCGAGAGCGCTTCCGGTTTCAGGCGCTTTCCGTTGCAGGCGGGGCACAGCCTGCCTTCCATGTAGCGCGACACACGCTTGCGCATCAGCGCGCTCTGGGTGTTGGCAAAGGTGTGCAGCACGTAGCGGCGTGCGCCGGTGTACGTGCCCATGTAGCTGGGCTCCAGCTTGCGCTTGAGCGCGGCGCGGGTCTCGGCGGGCGTGAAGCCGGCATAGACCGGCACGGTCGGGGTTTCCTCAGTGAACAGGATCCAGTCGCGGTCCTTCTTCGGCAGCTTCTTCCACGGCACATCGATGTCGTAGCCCAGCGTGACCAGAATGTCGCGCAGGTTCTGGCCATGCCATGCCGGTGGCCAGGAGGCGATGGCGCGCTCGCGGATGCTCAGCGATGGGTCCGGCACCATCAGCGCTTCGGTCACCTCGTAGACGTGCCCCAGGCCGTGGCAGGTGCTGCAGGCACCCTGTGGGGTGTTGGGCGAGAAGTCTTCGGCGTACAGCATGGGCTGGTGGGCCGGGTAGGCCCCTGCCCGCGAATACATCATGCGCACCAGGCTGGACAACGTCGTCACGCTGCCCACCGATGAGCGCGCATTGCTGGCACCGCGTTGCTGCTGCAGGGCGACCGCCGGTGGCAGCCCGTCAATGGCATCCACGTCGGGCACGCCGGCCTGATCGATCAGGCGTCGCGCGTAGGGCGCGACGGATTCGAAGTAGCGCCGCTGCGCCTCGGCGAAGACCGTGCCGAAGGCCAGCGAGGACTTGCCGGACCCCGACACGCCGGAGAACACCACCAGTGCATTGCGTGGAATGGAGACATCGACATTCTTCAGGTTGTGCTCGCGCGCACCGCGGACCTCGATGCAGCCGCTGGCTGCGGCAGCACATGACGATTCGCCAAAGGGGGTGTTGGACATCTCAGCATTCCTGCATTCGGTGAGCGGATCGCGCATGGTGCGCCCGAGCGGCCATTGTCGCCGCTGTGGAGTGAATGGCGCGAGGGCGCCGGAGGCGGGATGTTGTCTTCACCTCCCCTTCGTACGGCGTTGCCCAGCCAGGGGCTAGCGTGGGGTGCCCACACATCGGAGGCCCTCATGCATCCCGACGTACTTGGCTGGGCCGCCACGGCGGTGCTGATGGCAACCCTGATCCGGCAGATGGTGAAGCAGTGGCAGTCGTCCCACCCGGAAGCCGTATCCAGGTGGCTGTTCGCGGGCCAGATGACCGCTTCTGCGCTGTTCACGGTGTACAGCGCGATGCTGGGGAGCGTGGTCTTCGTGGTGACCAATGCGATGCTGCTGTTGACGGCGGTGGTGGGCCAGGTGATGGCGTGGCGCCGCCGCGGCCGACGCCGGGCTCCTCCACCCTGCTGATTGTTAACGCGTGTTGCCTGAAGGTTTGACATCACGTTGCCCCACTCTTGATGGGGCCGCTCACAGCGCACTCCTATGCTGGGCCCGCCACCTGAGGGGTGGTGATCAGCCTGGAGATGCACCATGCAACGCGACCAGAAAGACCTTCCCCATCCGGACCAGGAGGCACAGCGCCCCGATCCTGTCAGTCCGCTGCAGGCGAGGCTGCACAACCGCCGCAATCATGACGAGGCGCTGCAGGAAACCTTCCCCGCCAGTGACCCGATCTCCCCCTTCGTCGCTGCGCCAACGCCGGAAGAGCAGGACAAGCGCCTCGAGGAGCGGGTCAAACTGCCAGACCGACACATGGATGAGGAGGCCGCGGGAGGTGACCAGTGATCCGGCGCGGTTTCGCCCGTGTCGCGGCCGCGACGGCGCGATTGTCCGGCAGCCTGGGGGCATTCGTCGCAGCGCTGGGGGTGATCATCGCCTGGGCTGCCAGCGGGCCGGCCTTCCACTTCAATGACACGTGGCAGCTGGTGGTGAATACGGGAACGACCATCGTGACCTTCCTGATGGTGTTCCTGATCCAGCATACGCAGAACGCCGATACCGCTGCGCTGCACATCAAGCTGGACGAACTGATCCGCGTGAGCAAGGACGCCAACCAGGAGTTGTTGAACCTGGAGTCGATGGAGCCGGCCCATCTTGAAGAGATACGCCAGCGTTACGAGGCACTGGCCAGGACCGCTGCAGACATCAAGTCCAAGAAGGAGCGCTGCATGCCCAGCGATGCGGACGCGGCCGCCGAAGCCTGAGGTCGCGGCTCCGGCGGCTACCTGCGCCCATCACGGCTCTGGTGTGAGGCCCTGCCTGGCAGGGCCTTCCAGCAGCGCTCCGGTGGCCGAAAAGCGGCTGCCGTGGCAAGGGCAGTCCCATGTGCGCTCATGGCCGTTCCATTGAACAACGCACTTCAGGTGCGGGCAGAGCGCCGACATGGTGTGCAGGCGCCCGCCCAAGTCGCGGTAGACCGCAGTGCGCTTTCCATCCACGTCCAGCAGTGCGCCGCAACCACGGGCCAGCTCACTGGGCGAGCGCGAGGGCGCCGTGGCAAGCCGATCTCCCACCATGTGCCGCGCCACCGTGGCGTTGGTGCGGGCCCAACCAGAGGCCGAGCGCACCGGGGTGAAACGCATGGGGCTGAGCAGCTGCTCGATCTCGCTGGTCGTGCCGAGGATTCCCTCGGTAATCGCACGCGCGGCCACGCCCGCCCAGGTCAAGCCGTCCGGCCCATAGCCGGTAGCCACCCAAACATTGTCGTGCGCGCTGCTGCCGATGTAGGGCAGCTGGTCGGCTGCACGGAACTGCTGCGCGGACCAGCACAGCGGCTCTCCCTGCACGGTGAAATTGCGATGCGCGTCGGCGACCAGATGCTGGGCTGGATCCATCGGCGGCGTTTCGCCGGTGCGGTGGGTCTCGCCGACCAGCACCAGCCAGTCACGGCCATCAGTACCGCGCACCCTGCGCAGCGATCGGTGCCGATCGGCAATCCAATGAATGCCTGCCGCGGGCGGCGTGGCAACCGGTACCGCCACGCCGTATTCGCGGTAGACCTCCATCTCGGCCTGCACCAGGTTGAAACCTGCTGGCGAATGGGTGGCCAGCACGAAGTGCCTGGCGTGGATGCGGGCGCCGTCGGCCGTCGCAACGCCGGCGGATGCCTCGATGCTGTTGATCCGGGTCCAGTCGTGGATGCGCACCCGGCCCGCCAGATGTCGCGCCAGCTCAATGCAGAACGCCGCCGGATCCAATTGCGCCTGATCTGCAACGCGGAAGGCGTGGCCCAAGGTGAACGGCAACCCGGACTGGTGGTGTTCGCACTGAAGGCCGACGCGCTGATAGGCCTGCAGCTCACGCTCGAATCGCGCAGTGACCTCGCGGGTGCGTTCCTGCATGCCGTACTGCATGGCCACGCGTTCGAAGCCACAGCGCAGATCGTAGCGGTGAACCAGTGTTTCGATGGACCGCAGCGCCTGCTCCCGCCACTGCACGACACGGCTGGCCGTGTCCCCGCCCCAACGGGAGATCAGATCGGCCAGCCGGGAGACGGGCGCGTAAAGATTGCCGGTGGACATCACCGTATTGCGCCCGCCGATGGGCCCCGCATCAACCACCAGCACATCCAGGCCGCTATCGGCCAGGCGGGCCGCTGTCAGCAGGCCGGTCATGCCGGCGCCCACCACCAGCACGTCCGCCTGCGTGGTTCCGGCAAGTGGACGGAAGCTGTTCGAATCGCTATCACGGGACCATAGGCTGGCGCGCAGTGTCGGTCATGAAATGCACCCTTGCAGAGTCAGCTGGAAGCCTTCCCTGATACGCCGCCGGGGGTGAAACAGCCGTGGTGCGACCGTGCAGAAAATCCTCACACACGTAGCCGTAGCGATGCCGAGCAGGGGGTGGCTGAACATCGCGTAGACGGCACGCCTGCGTCCGCTGTGCGGCCCACAACACCCTCCTTGCGGTGCGGTTGCCAGCTTGCCCGGAAGGAGGAACCCGCAGTGAGCACGCACCTGGGGCTCGACCTGATCATCGCGCAACTGGAGGAAATGCTGCCGGAATGGGCGGCGTTCTACCCCGAGCAGCAGTTCATGCGCATGCTCGCCGAAGCGCTGGACTACATTGCTGCCAGTGCGGACCCGGAGGCCCGGCTGTACTGCGTGATGCGCACCGGGCACCTCCATCTGTGCAGCGGAGAGATTCCGTGGCCGGTGGGCCATGGAGGCCCTGGCCGTTTGCTACGGGTCTGACTGCGCCCATCGCGCGAGATTCTGTTTCACTTGCCCGATGCCGGCCCACGGGTCCTTGCGGCGTCGTTTGAGCTTTGCCGGCACATCCTTGATCGTGAACCCGTCGGCGCGCTTGAGTTTTGACAGATCACTCCATGCAATCGGCAGCGCCACCGGCGCCCCCGGCCTGGCCCGCAACGAGTAGGACGCGACGGCCGTTGCTCCGCGCCCGTTTCGCAGATAGTCAACGAAGATCCGCTTGTTGCGCAGGCTTTTGGTGGCTGTTGCCACGAACCGCTGGGGCTCGGATTGCGCCAGCGCTTCGGCGAAGCCTCTGGCGAAGCGCTTGGTCAGGTCCCAATCACATCCCGGATCGAGCGGCACGACCACGTGCAGGCCCTTGCCGCCGGATACCCGCAGGAACGACTCCAGTTCCAGCTGCGCCAGCAGTTTGCGGATGTCGGTGGCCGCTTTCCTGACCTCGGCAAAGGGAACGCCGGGTCCTGGATCCAGATCGAACACCACCCGGTCGGCCTTGTCGGGCGTTTCGGCGTGGCTGCCCCACGGGTGGAATTCCAATGCGTTGAACTGCACCAGTTCCAGCAGGCTGGCCGGGTCACGCACCACCAGGTAATGCGCGTTCACCCCGCTTTCTTCCTTGAGCTTTACTGCGTCGACCAGCTCCAGCCCGGCCGTATGGTGTTTCTGGAAGAAGCAGGGCTTTGTGGCGCCACTGGGGCATCGGATGATCGAGAGCGGGCGGTCAATCACCTCGGGAAGCAGGTGCTCCATCACTGCCGTGTAGTAATCCCACACGTCCTGCTTGGTGTAACCGTCGCCGGGGAACAGGATCTTGCCCGGCGAGGACAGCGATGGCGGCGCGCGATCCGCCACCGGTGCCAGCCTGGTCTTGCGCGCAGGCCGCGGGGGTGCCGGTGTGCGCGCCGCCGCCAGGGCCGTTCCAGCGCGATCGGAATCGGCGAGGTCGGCGATATCCTTGTCCGCGCGCACCGCCTTCAGCGACGCCTGGCGCAACAGCTTCTGCCCGCCGATCCCGCGGTAGAAGACCTCCACCACGAATCGCGGCTCGAACCAGGTCGCAGCGCGCAGGTCGGTGTCCTGGGTGGGCACGTACGCGGTTGGCTTGCGGCCGCCACCGCCCTTGATGCGCTTGCTGATGTCGCCGATCAGCTCGTCCGAGAACCCGGACCCCACCCGGCCGGCGTAAAGCCAGCCGTGCTCCGCATCTGGACGGGCCAGCAGCAGCGCGCCGAAGCCGGCACGGCTGCCTTTGGGTGCGGTGTAGCCCACCACCGCAAACTCGTCGCTGGCCAGCTGTTTGGTCTTGCGCCAGTCATCACTGCGGCCGCTGTGGTAGCTGCCGTCGGCGCGCTTGGAAATGATGCCTTCGAAATGCTGCTCACCGGCCAGGCGATAGGCCTCGTCGCCATCGCCCTGCACATGGGAACTGAACGCCAACGGGCTGCCCTGCCCTTCCAGCAAGGACTGCAGCAAGGCCTTGCGTTCCAATAGCGGCGCATCGGCGACGTCCACGCCATCAAGATGCAGCAGATCAAACAGGGCATACGTCAGCACGCCCTGGCGCTCGCCGGAGAGCGTGGCCTGCAGCAGGTTGAAGTCCTCCTTGGTGCCGGCGCCGGCGATGAGCTCACCGTCCAGTGCGGCTGAAGTCAGGCCCAGCGCCGCCACCGCGTCACGTATCTCGGGGATCTTGCCGGTCCATTCCAGTGCATTGCGGGACCACAGCTGCACCTCGCCCTTGGCGACCGTGGCAAGGATGCGGTACCCGTCCCACTTGATTTCGTGGACCCACTGCTCGCCCTTGGGCGGCGCGTCTCCCAGCTTGGCCAACTGCGGTTCGAATGGACCGGACGGCGCTGCGGCCTTTCTTGCCTTGCTGAGCGCCAGCGCCTTCTTCGCCCAGTTCGTTCGTCGGGTGCGCTTGACGGGTACCGCGGTGAGCCGCTTCTTCGCGCTCTTGCCGGCCCCGGCCCGCTTCAGATCCTCCGCTGGCGCTTCAGCGACATCCGCCAGCAGATCGTCTGCCTCGATGTCGCCGGCGAATTCGTCGTCATCCTTGAACAGCAGCCACTGCGGTTGGCGCGCCGGCTTCCCGGAGCGGACCAGATGCCATCCGCCCTTCAGTTTGGCGCCGAACAGTTCGAAGCGCAGATGGCCCTTGGCGAGCTGGGCTTCCGGGTCGCCCTGCGTCGCCCACACGCCATGGTCGAACTGGGCCACATGGCCACCGCCGTACTGGCCTTTGGGGATTTCGCCTTCGAAGGCCGCATAGTCGACAGGATGATCTTCCACCTCCACCGCCATGCGCTTGACCTTCGGGTCGTAACTGGGCCCCTTGGGCACGGCCCAACTCTTCAGCGCGTCCCCTACCTGAAGGCGGAAGTCATAGTGCCTCCGGCTGGCATGGTGCAGCTGCACCACGAAAATGGCGCGTTGCCCTTTCGGTAGCGCCTTGCCCGGCTCGGGCTCCTTGGTCTTGTCAAAACTGCGCTTGCGGCGGTACTCGACCAGGGACATGGGCAACTCCGCGCTATTTTCCCAGATGCTTGCGGACAGCAACGACGGTGGGTCCGACCGCCGCCACAGCAGCACGAAGTTCCTTGGCGGACACGCCCAGCGTGGTGGTCCAGTACTGCAGCTCGTAATCTTCGTTGACGTTGATGCGATCCCGGTCCGGGCGGCCGGTTTTCTGCTTGTCATCGCTCATGGGAGTCTCCGCGCGTGGTCGGGCGTGAAGTGACCGTACCGGCCGGTGCATGGGCACGAGGCGATGCCATTGTGAAGCCATGGCGAAGGCCTGGCGGCACCGGCGCCAACCCGCAGTGGCGGATCCCGCATCGTGAAGGGCACGCGCACGGTTCGCGTGGACCTTCACATGCCGCCTTCACCTGGCACCTGCCTGATCGCAACCGGGAAGACCCTACGCTGATCGCTCCACTCACTGCGGAGCACAGTATGGCTATCAAGACGGCGGAAGACCTGTTCATCCACGAACTCTCGGATATCTACAGCGCCGAGAAGCAGCTGACCAAGGCCCTCCCACGCCTGGCCCGTGCGGCCGAGAATCCGGACCTGGCCACGGCGTTTGAGACGCACCTGGAAGAGACCCAGGGCCAGATCGAACGCATCGACCAGGTTGTCGAGATCCTGGGCATTCGCCTGAAGCGCATCAAGTGCGCGGCGATGGAGGGCCTGGTGGAGGAAGGCAAGGAAGTGATCGACAGCATCGACAAGGGCCCGGTGCGGGATGCTGCGCTGATCGGCGGCGCGCAGAAGGTCGAGCATTACGAGATTGCGTCCTACGGGACCATTGCCGCGCTGGCCAAGCAGCTGGGCTACAAGGACGCCCTGCCGCTGCTGCTGGAGACGCTTGAGGAAGAGAAGGCCACCGACGAAAAGCTGACCCTGCTGGCCAAGGGCGGCGGCAACGCCAAGGCCGCGCAGGCCGCCTGATCGGCGCGCCTTGGAACCCGGCTGCCACGGACGGCGGCCTCAGTGCCCGTAGAGCACCTGATCATTGGGGCAGAAGAACGTGCGCCGCCGCGTGGTCCCCATGTAGAGCTTGCTGATTGGGCCACCGCACAGGGGACAGACCTTCTTCGTGTGCACCTGCCAATGCTTCTTCAGCTCGAAGCGCCGCTTCCATTCCAGGAAGTCGAAGCTGTAGGCGCGCGCCTGTTCGATCAGCGCGGTAAGCCTGCGTGGCGGCAGGTCGCCCAAGCGGGTGGCGGGGTGCACGCCTGTACGGAACAGCACCTCGTTCTTGATGATGTTGCCCACGCCGGCAAAGACCGTCTGGTCCAGAAGCGCATCGCAGACCATGACGTCCGGCATTGCCTTCAGCTTGCGCCGGGCCAGCTTCGGGTCCCAGGCATCGTTCATCACGTCCGCGCGCCAGTCGTAGACGTCGTCCAACGGCTCGTCGATCAGCCGCACGGAACACGCATAGAAGTTCAGCTCGCCATTGTCGAACTGCAGGGATACACGCGCCGGGGTTGGCTTCCGTTCGTCGATGCGCCAGCTGCCGAACATCATCAGATGGATGCGCAGTGTGTGGCGGCTGAATTCCAGCAGGAAGTGCTTGCCCCAACTGCGGACCGCCTTGACCCTTCGGCCCTGCAGCGGCGACAGGTCGATGCGGCTGTTTCCGGAAACGGTGCGGACCACGTGCCCTTTGAAATGGCTAGTGGCTTCGCGCAGCAGTACGATGGAAGGTCCTTCAGGCATGGGCGTTCTCCTGCAGCAGCGCCTGCAGGCGCAGTGCGTTGCCGGTGGCATGGCCCAGTGCTGTATTGTCCAGTACGAACCAGGCCGGCCGTTGCGCATCAGCTTCGCGCCGCAGCCCTTGCGCCAGTTCCGCCAGGGCCTGCTCGCTGTACGCACTGCGATAGATCTGCGGCTGGCCGTGCCAGCGCCAGTAGCTCCACGCACGATCACCGCCGGGAACCGCTGCCGCCGGCACACGTGCCGGATCTGCGGCTACCCGTGCAACACCATGCGCGCTCAGCAGCGCATCCACGTCCGCCGTGAACCAACTCGGATGCCGCGGCTCGCACGCTACATCGGCCTGCGTGCGCGCGCGCAGGCCCCGCAGGAAGGCTTCGGCCGTGGCCGTGTCGTACACCAGGCTGGGCGGCAACTGCAGCAGCAACGGACCGAGCTTTCCACCCAGCTGCAGCACGCCCTCAAGGAACTGTTCGAGCGGCTGCATTGCATCGCGCAGCCGACGCTCATGGCTGATCTCGCGCGGGAGTTTCACCGCGAACCGGAAGCCCTCCGGAACGCTCGCCGCCCATCGCGCGTAAGTCCTGGGCTGGTGCGGTCGATAGAAGGAAGAGTTGATCTCCACCATCGACAGGCGTGTGGCATAGCGCTGCAGTAGGCTGTCGCCCGCGCCGAACGCTTCCTGATCCGCCCGCGGCAGCGACCATCCCGCACAACCGACGCGTGGTGGGCCGGACGCAACCGGGGCGGCTGTGGCCTTCATCGTGCCAGCTGCCCGTCTGGTTCGATGATGCCACCCGCGCTTGCTTCCGTCTGCGATTGCGAAACCGACAGTAGTCGATCCAGGGCACTGGTGCCCGACTGCAGCGCCGACGCGCTGCGCACGAATCCGGTCCAGTCGGAAATGGCGATCTTTCCCAGCGCGAGCTCATCCACCCGCACGCTGCGCATCCGCCAGCGCGGAAACTGTCGGCGACCCACCCTGCCCCGGTTCAGTTCGACGATTCCGCTGTGGCTGCTTGCAGCCAGAATGCGCGTGTACACCGCCTTGACCCCTGCCTCCGGGCCTTCCAGGTACTGCAGGAAGCGCGAGCCATCGAACAGCAATGTGCCGGTGACATCGGCGGACTCGTTGAACTGCACCGCCTCCGCCACGAGTTGCTGCAGCCGCTGTTCCGTCAGGTTGCGGGAGGCTTCACTTACATAGGCAATCGCTCTGAAGGGCATGGCACCACCGGTTGTTGCAGACCGCTCTACCTTAGCCACACCGATCGTACGCGCGGTGAGACCGGTGTGGAGGCTGCGTCGAACTGTGGCGTGTACCTTCCGCATCGCGTTGACGCACGGTTGGGCCGCCGAACGTGTGTCTGCCACTGTGCGCACGCGTGCAGGGATGTTCGTGGAGGCCGGATGAGGAATCAGAGCCTTCCGGATGACGCGACGTTGGCGGTCGTGCCACCGCCGTCTAGCGCCGGATCTGGAAGATGGTCGCTGCCGCCAATGAGGCGGCTGAACCCAAGGAGACTTTCCATGGCCAACCAGAACCAGAACCAGGGCACCAGCAACCGCGGTTTCGCTTCGATGGACGAGGACAAGCAGCGCGAGATCGCCGCCAAGGGTGGACGTGCCGCGCACGAGTCAGGCAACGCCCATGAATTCAGCTCGGAAGAAGCACGCGAAGCCGGCCGCAAGGGCGGCGAAGCAGTGAGCCAGGACCGCCAGCACATGGCTGACATCGGCCGCGAAGGCGGCCAGAACAGTCGCGGTGGTGGCAACCAGGGCGGCAACCAGGGCGGCGGGCAGCAACAGCAGGAACGCGGCGGCGGCAACAACCGCGGTGGCCAGCAGCGCTGATCGGCGCTGAAACCCGTTGCATCCCTTCGTGGGCGGACGTGATGTCCGCCCACTTTTGTACGCCCCACGCGGCTCAGGGGCGTTGCAACCGGAGCGCCGCGAACGGGCGCCCCGGCTTCTTTCACGGCTCGCGTGGCGGCAGGTCCAGTGCACCTGCACCCGGGCCTGCCCCCAGCTCGGCCCCGGTGGCCGGCCGCGCTTCCGGGTCGGAGAGCGTGCGCAGGGTCATGGCCTGCACCGCCGCTTGTTCGCGCGGGTCCAGGTCCACCGTGCCGCCGCCGTCGCCACCATCCACAGCGGCCTGTGCGTCGCGGTCGCTGACCCGCTCCCAGAGCTCGCCGCTGTTCCAGCTGCCCTGCAGATCGTCGGCGCCGTCACCCTGCGACATGTCCATGTACAGGTCGGTGAACGCCGGATCCCCCGGCAGCTTGCCCGGTGGGAAGTTGGGCTGGATGCTGTGCAGCGCTTTCTCGAACGACTTCATGTGCGCGATCTCGCGGGTCATCAGGAAGCGCAGCGCATCCTTGATGCCCGGGTCGTCGGTAACGTTGATCAGGCGCTCATACACCAGCTTGGCGCGCGCTTCGGCCGCGATGTTCGAGCGCAGGTCGGCGGTGGGGTCGCCGATCGAGTCAATGTAGGCGGCTGTCCACGGCACCCCGCTGGAATTGACCAGCGCGGGGCCGCCGCCGTACAGGATCTGTTCGGTGTGGCTGGTGCTGTTCTGGCCCAGCAGCCGCATGTCCTCGGCCTCGGCAAGCCCTTCGGACTGGATCGCCTTGGGCCCGCGGTTGAGCATGGCGATGATGGTGCCGATGATCTCCAGATGACTGATCTCCTCGGTGGCGATGTCCATCAACAGGTCCTTGCGCCCGGGATCGCATTCGCCAAGTCCCTGAGTGAAGTAGCGCATCGCGGCGGCCAACTCGCCCTGTGGGCCGCCGAACTGTTCAAGCATGAGGCTGGCGAGCTGCGGGTTGGATTCGCGGACGCGCACGGTATACATCAGTTTCTTGTGATGAAAGAACATGAGGGCTTCTCCGGTGGCTGGTGTGGGCTGGCTTAGGGGTCAACGCTTGGCTTGGGCGCCGGGCGTTTCGTCACGGTTGAGGAACGCTCCGACCAGCCCGTCCTGGTGGTCCTCCAGCCAGCGCGCCATGGCAACCTCTTCCTGCAGGATCTGGCCGCACACCGCCGCAATGTCGGGCGCGCCGGCGCGCTCGGCAGCGATCACCAGCGCCCTGTACGTGGCGATCTCGGTGTTCTCGAAGCCAAATGAAAGGCCCACGCTCTTGACCACCTCGTCCTCCATCAGCGTGTTGCCGGCGGCGTGGATGGCGGCGGTCATGCTCGCGAACAATCCCTTCGCGGTGGGCACGCTTCCTCCCAGCGCCTCAATGCACTGCCGCAGTGAGGCAGCCTGCCCCTGCGTCTCCTGGACGTGCTGGCTGATGCGTGCGGCAAGCTGGGGATAGTTCTCGATCCGCGAAGCCATGGCCTTCATCATGGTCTCCGCTTCCTGTTCCATGGCGTAGGCGTCCTGCAGCCACTTCAGCAGGCGCTCGCTTCGGGCGGTGTTCTGGTCTGCCATCTCGATCTCCGGTGCGGGGCGACATGCCTCCGGAGACCATCGTGGAGCGAGCGCAATCACCGCGTTGTCGGGCGATGTGAGCCGCCGCAGGTTGGCGTTGCACGCGGCGCTGATGCAGCGATAACATCCGCACCCCGGACTGGACCCGGGGCGCCCTCAGGTCGCCAGGGCGCTCGATGCGACCGCGCCCGCCCTGGGGCCCCGGGGGCGGGTGTTCGAAGCGCCCCCGCCGTCCGCCGCCATCACGGCCTGCATCACGCGGTGTTGAGCGCGGTGCCCACCCCCGTCCACGCCCACGACATAGACAAAACGGCCATCAAATTTGGCCTGTGCGCCTTCAAGGGCATCGTCGGCCTGCAATGCCCGCTTCAGCGACTTCATCCATGTCCGTTCAGGCGTACGGTCCAGTTCCACGACAATGGCGGCGCCGCCACAATCGAGCGGCATGCACTCGATACGCAGCACGCCTGGAGAGGCCGCTTCGTTTCCGGATAGAGGCATGACAGAAACTCCGATACAGGGGTCGGCGGCAGTATCCACAGCGCATGCCAAGAAGCCGTCAACGAGATCCATAAGGCCCTCCACGCCTCCTCCACGAGGTTGGCACGCGCGCAAGGCTTCGCGCCGGACTGACAATGTGCACGCAGGATCTTGATGCAGCACAGCAGAAACTCGTGTTCCCAGGACAACACAGGCATGTACGCATGCAATCCGCAATGAGCCAGCGCAGGTGCAACCTGCTGCTGGTGGAAGACCAACTCGACCTGGCCACACTCATGGAGCACGCCCTTGAGGACGTGGGTGATCAGGTGACGCATGCCTACAGCGTGTTCGACGCTCTCGGGCTGCTGGACACCCAGCGATTCGACGGCGCCGTGCTCGATGTCGAACTTCGCGACGGTGTGGTCTTTCCCGTCGCTGATCGCCTGGCAGAACTCGGCATCCCCTACCTGTTCGTATCTGCGGTCTACGACCAGCTGGTGCCGCAGCGCCACCGGCGCGCAGCCTTCGTTGCCAAACCGTTCCATGTGAGTCAATTGCAGGACACGGTTCGGCGCGTGCTGGGCGATACCTGCGCGCAGCCGCCCCCGCATTGAATCCATGCAACCGTCACCCCAGGTGCGGGGCTACCACCAGGCCCAGCTGGCGCAGCGCGCCACCACGGGAGAGGCCATCCCAGTTGCCGTGCGCGACGCTACGGATCTCGGAGGCCTCAACCCACAGCAACCGCATCGACCAATAGGGAAAGAACCTGCCGGAAACCCTGCCGCGGCCCAGTTCGATCAGCTCGCGATGGCTGCGGGCACTGAGAATGCGGCTGTACACCACGTTGATGCTGTCTTCCGGCCCCTCGATGTACTGCAGGAAGCGGAGCCCGTCATAAAGAAGCACACCCGTAACGCCGGCTTCAAGGTTGAAGCGGGCGGCGGCCCTGGCGAGGTCATCCACATGGTCCATGGAAAGCCCCGATGTCGCCTCACTTGCGTAGGCGACTGCACGGAGGGGCACATTCGTTCCTTCTGGCGCAGGAAATTTCCTGCACTTCAATGATCGCCGCGCTGATGTAGGCAGAGATGAGGTGTTCAATCGCCGGGCTACCAGTGCCCTCCCCCGAGCTGCACGCTGCGATAACGCGTCGGCAGGCGGGAGCTTCTGCGCTCCCGGCCGAGCGGTTCAGCGCCAACAGCGTTCACGGCTGTTGATGGTAATGGGCGCAGGCGCCGGCGGCCACATCACTCGGCTGGAAGCGTGGCGTGCCCATGAATACCCTGTGCGGTGATCCTCACCCGGTCAGCGCGGGCGCCTCGCTCTCGCCCTCACGCACTGGAGAAGCTCCCACAGCCAAGGCAGCACCACCAGGCCAGACGCCGGCAGCAGGACCCACCACCAGATCCCGGGTGCTGCCGGTTCCACACTGAGCGACCATCGAGGATGGGCCTGCCAGGCCACCCAGGCCAACAGGACCCACGGCGCGGCATCCAGCACACTGTGCACATGCTGCTCCGCCGGACTGATGCGTCTGCGGCCGTCTGCGCTGACGGTGTCCAGGTAGCCGGCGATTGCGTGAGCAATGACCAGAAGCGCCAGGAGCGTGACCAGCGACAACGTGTTTTCCAGCAGCAGCCACGCCAGCACGCCGCTGCCGATCAGAAGCAGCTGCACCCCATGCAACAGGCTTTCGCGCATCGCGGAGGTGTGTGGAAGGTCGGTCCGGCGGTGAAAATGGAAGTCCAGCGAACCGGCCAACAACCACAGTGCGTACACACAGCCCACGACAATCGCACTCATGGCGCCACGCTCACGGTGTCAGAACGATCTTGCGGCAGTCGTCATCCTTGGCATCAAACATCGCATAGCCCTGCGCTGCATCGGCCAGGCGCATCCGGTGCGAGATGATGTCACCCGGATCCAGCTTTCCTTCCAAGATGGCGTCGAGCAGCTCCGGCATCAGTCCCTGCACGTGGGTCTGCCCCATCTTGAACGTCAAGCCCTTGTCGAACGCGTCACCCAGCAGGAAACCGTGGATGAAGCCGGCATAGACACCGGGGATGCTGACAACGCCGCCGCGGCGGGCCGCGGCGATGCACTGCCGGATCGCCACCCCGCTGCTGCCTTCCAGTTTCACGGCGGTCAGCGCTGACTCCAGCGCACTCCCTTCGGCCTCGAAGCCTACGGCCTCGATGCAGGCGTCTGCGCCCCGCCCGCTGGTCTGGGTCAGGATGTAATCGGCCGGGTCCTCGATCTCCCTGAAGTCGATGGGGGTCACCCCGTAGGCGCGACGCGCGTAGTCAAGGCGGTAGCGAAGATGGTCCACCATGAAGATGGTCTCGGCCCCCAGCAGCCGGCAGCAGGCTGCGCTCATCAGCCCCACCGGCCCGGCACCGAAGATGGCCACCGTCGAGCCGGGCTTGACCCCAGCGTTCAGCGCGGCCTGGTAGCCGGTGGGCAGGATGTCTGAAAGGAACAGAACCTGCTCGTCGGCCACGCCTTCCGGGATGCGCAGCGGGCCTACATTCGCCTTCGGCACGCGTACGAATTCGGCCTGCCCGCCGGCCACGCCGCCATACAGATGGCTGTAGCCGAACAATGCGGCCGGAGGCAGTATGCCCTTCTGGTTCAGTGCGGCGCCCTTGCCCGGATTGGTGGTCTCGCAGGCGGCATACTCGGCCAGCCGGCAGTGGAAGCACTCGCCACAGGCAATCACAAACGGGATCACCACGCGATCACCGGGTTTCACCTGGGTCACGCCGCTGCCGACCTCTTCCACCACGCCCATGAATTCGTGGCCCAGCACATCGCCATCGTGCAGGTCAGGAATCTTGCCCCGATACAGGTGCAGGTCCGAACCACAGATGGCGGTGGCGGTCACCCTCAGGATCAGATCATCCTCGGCCGCCAGCACCGGGTCCGGCACGGTCTCGACGCGCACATCCCTGCGGCCGTGATAGGTCAATGCCTGCATCGCGGTTCTCCAGAAAGATCGGAACATCAGCATC
This sequence comes from Stenotrophomonas sp. YJH_SMC_48-3, assembly GCF_059369375.1. NCBI lineage: Bacteria > Pseudomonadati > Pseudomonadota > Gammaproteobacteria > Lysobacterales > Lysobacteraceae > Stenotrophomonas > Stenotrophomonas sp. YJH_SMC_48-3. Next base: position 177,546 of record NZ_JCAFSQ010000005.1, read on the forward strand.
GCAGGGCTGTCCCCCTGCTGCGGTGACATCCGGGTGTGCGCGGCGTTCATTCCGCGGCGTCGTGGCGTTAACCCGGCGCGGTGCAGGCTTCAGGTTCTCGCCGCAGGAGCTGCTCATGAACGACAAGTTGCCTTTCAATCCAACCACGGACGTGGACGATCAGTCGAAGGCCCACACGCCGGACAAGCGTCGCAACGACCAGGCCAGGTGGAAGGACCACGACATGCCCGACGATGGGGACGGCCCCAAGGCGGTACCTGAAGACTACGAGCGCCCGGATCCTGACCCGACAGGCAAGCGTTGAGCCCGCCTCACATCCTCGATGCGCAGTGATCACGAGCCCTGCCCTCTTGCCCGCGCATGCTTCCGCACGGTCTCTGGAACAGCTGATCGAGGTGTTGCATGTGGAAACGCAACGGTCTCTCGCTGGTGCTGCTTGCACTCACCGTCGTGTTCATCGTTGGGCAGGCAGTTGCGGGGCACCATGTCCACAACCAGGAGTTGACGCAGCACGGGCGCGCGCCGATCGATCTATGGCACTACCTGGCGACCGGCCACTTCGTCAGCGCCACATTCGAGAACTGGGAGAGCGAATTCCTGCAGATGGGCATGTATGTTCTCCTGACCGTCACCCTTCGCCAGCGTGGCTCGGCTGAATCGCGGCCGCTGGATCCTGCACAGGAGCAGAGCCGCGTCGAGCCAGGACCTACGCCCTGGCCGGTGAGGCGTGGCGGCGTCTGGAAGGTGCTGTACGGTCATTCGCTTGCAATCGCCTTCGGGCTATTGTTCCTGTTGAGCTTCACGCTGCATGCGTTGGGAAGCTGGCGAGCCGAGCAGGCCGAGCAGCTGTTGCGGGGCCTGCCCGCACCCGGCTTCCTGCAGCACCTGGCCAGCAGCACATTCTGGTTTGAATCGATGCAGAACTGGCAGAGCGAATTTCTCGCCGTGCTGTCCCTGGTTGTACTGACGATCTTCCTGCGCCAGAAGGATTCACCGCAGTCCAAGCCGGTCGAGGCCCCGCACGCACAGACAGGTGATTGAGCCATGGGACAGGATCCATCGACGGCCTTGCTGATCATCGACATGTTCAGCCGTTTCGACTTCCCCGGCGCGCAGGATCTTGCGCCCGTTGCGGAGCGGGCGGCCAGACAGATCCGGCGTTTGAGAGACCACTTCGATGACCGCAGGTGGCCGGTCATCTATGCCAATGACAATTTCTCCGACTGGAAGCGTGACTTCCGACAACAGGTTGCGCAATGCAGGCGGGACGGGGGCGCAGCCGGGCGGATAGCCGAGCTGCTCTCGCCCCTGCCCGATCACTACTTTGTACTCAAGCCCAAGCACTCGGCGTTCCTCGCCACCCCGCTGCCGGTCCTGCTGGCCAAGTTGGGCGTGCGCCGACTTTGGCTCAGCGGGATGACAGCCGATTCGTGTGTGCTGGCAACCGCGTTGGACGCCAACGCCAGGGAGTTCGACGTCGTCCTGGCAAGGGAGGCCGTGGCGGGCATGCCGTCACAGAAACAGCGGGCAATGGCGCTGCTCGCCGATTCGGGAGCAGCCCGGGTGGCACGAATTGCTTCTCTGGTGCCGGCATGACCAGCGGGATGGAGCAGTATCCGGCTCAAGCCCGGTCTGCGACACCCTTTACACCGGCATGACCGGCGCAATGTGCGCAGCAGAAAATCTGGCCGTTTCCCTCGACACCGTGTCCGATGACGGCGCAATCGCAGTGGGCGCAGCGCGGGGCGAACGCATGGATCGCGCATTCGAACGAATCGAACGTGCCGCTACGCCCGCCTTGCTGTACGGTGAAGCTCTTGTCGTAGTCGTTGCCGCAGACATCACAGGTAGCCATCGGGCACCTCCTGCTCTGGAAGGAGCCTGCAGTGTGGCCATCACGGATGTCGGCGGCAGTGAAAGGACCGTGTCACGACTGTGCAGGATCTTCACGCGGAGAGCGGCATGGCACCTGCCCTGCATCGTCCGTCCGGACCCGTCCAATGAACCGGCACGCCAGCATGATCTGCACGATGCAGTGAGCGCGGGCAGTGCGGGTTGACTGGAACTGCAGGAGATGACTGCTCGCCCGTAGCGTACGTTGGCAATCCCCTTGCGTTATGCGGCAAGGGCGTACGGCTCCACCAGTCCCACCAGCAGATCCATTGCCGATTGCCCACCGGCCGACGTATCGCCACGCTGCACGAAGCCGACCCAGTCCGCGTGGGCCAGCGACTTCAACTGCCCGGGATCTACCGGAAGCCAGCGCATCGGCCAGAACGGCAGGCGCCGGTTGCCCACCCTGCCCCGCTGCAGCTCCACCAGCCCTGCGTGGCTGGTTGCGCCCAGCACACGCGCGTACGCCACCCGCAACCCATCCTCCGGTCCCTCCATGTACTGGAGAAACCGCCCGCCATCAAAGAGAAGCACCCCGGTAACGCCGGCGTCCCGGTTGAAACGTGCGGCGTCGTCGACCAGCTGGTCCAGCCTGTTGCCCTCTTTGCGCCCGTTGTCGCCCACAACAGTTGGGCTGGCTTCGCTGACGTATACCACTGCCCTGATAGGCATCGGTTGCTCCTGTGACGAATCCCCCCAGATTCCGATGGCCTCACCGTAGCCCATCCGAGGACCTGGGATGTTCCCATCGTGTGTATTCCGTGATCCGATCGCCACTATCCGACCAGCGGTGCACCTTTCCTCGGCGTGTTCAGGATCCGCAGCCGGTCGTCCTCCTGTGCCGGCACCGCAGGTTCGGGGAGACGCATGCCAGTGCCAGGCTCACGCCCTGTCCGATGCCCACGCCAGGTCGAACTTCAACGCGAGGCGCTGGCCGGGCTCCAGCCGGTGCGGCGCCAGCGTGAAGCCGTCCGGCGGACCGCTCTGGGGCTCCACACAGGTGGCGTGCGGCGTGCCGTCGTAGACCACCCAATGGTCGTGGTCCGAGCGCAGCCGCAGGCGCTGGCCTCCGCGTATCAGCGTGATGTCACTGTCGGCGATGAAGCAGTCATCCCAGGGACCGGTAGTGGGATCCACACAGGGCAACATGGCAATACCTTCCCCGTCCCGCGGGTACATCGCACGAGGCGTGAACAGCAGCCCGTCAGGCTTCCGGAACCAGGGATGCCAGCCCAGCACCGCCGGCATCGCCTGCTCGCCGGCCTGTACCGAAAGGCGCATCTGCAGGGCGTGAGCCTGCAGCTGCAGGTCCAGCATGGCGATGCCACCGAAGGGCCAGTAGCCGTCGCGCGGTAACGCCAGCGACAACCTGGCTGCCGCCGCATCCAGCCGGTCGATCTGCCACGGTCGCGAGAAGCCCAACCCATGAATGGCATGCCCGTCGAAGTTGAGCGGCAGCCGATGCGGCCTGCCGTCAAAGCAGAACGTTCCATGGCGGATGCGCCCGGCCCAGGGCACCATCGGGTAGCAGCCCCAGGCGATCGCAGCCGCCCCGCCCTCCTGTGGATCCGCCAGCCACTCCACGCCCCGGTAACGCAGGTGCGCCACGCGCCCGCCCGCCCCTGCGGCGAGCGCAACCTCCAGTTCGCCGCATCTCAGCCAGTGCAGTTCACCGGCCGGCAGCGGGGCCAGCGCATCATCCACCGGCAGCATGCGCTCAGGCCCCATACGGATTGATCGTGCGGATGCTTCCGTCCGGCTCCATGTGCAGCGGTGTGCACTTGGCCGAGCGCAGGTGGGTGATGCCGCCGGACATCAGTGCATCGTGATAGAACAGGTACCACTGCCCTTCGAACTGGCAGATGGAGTGGTGGGTGGTCCAACCGACCACGGGGGTGAGGATCACGCCGGCGTAGGTGAACGGGCCATACGGGCTGTCGCCGATGGCGTAGCACAGCTGATGGGTGTTGCCAGTGGAGTACGACAGATAGTAGCGACCCTGGTACCTGTGCAGCCACGGGCCTTCGAAGAAGCGGCGCGCATGGTCGTCCGCACGCAGCGGCTGGCCATGCTCATCCAGGATCTGCACTTCGCGGGTGGGTTCGGCCAGCTCGGTCATGCAGGCGTCCAGGCGGCCCACGCGCGGCCCCAGGGCCGGCGCGCTGCCCTCGGGTTCCTCGTGGGCCTCGCTGTACTGGTTGTCACGATACTTCTGCAGCTGCCCGCCCCAGATGCCGCCGAAGTACAGGTAGTGGCTGCCATCCTCGTCTTCGAACACGGCAGGGTCGATCGAGTACGCGCCCTTGATCGGCTCCGGCTGGGGCACGAACGGGCCCTCCGGCCGCGTGCCGATCGCCGCGCCGATGCGGAACCGGCCCTCGGCGTCCTTGGCCGGGAAGTACAGGTAGTAGCGGCCATCGCGGCAGGCGGCATCGGGGGCCCACATCTGTTTCCGCGCCCAGGGCACGTCGCGCACGTGCAGCGCCATGCCGCAATCCACGGCCGTGCTGTCGGGCGTATCCATCTTCAGCACATGATAATCCTGCATGCCGAAGTGGCCACCTTCGTCGTCGAACGGCTGGCCACCGTCGATGTCGTGCGACGGATAGATGTACAGGCGCCCCTCGAACACGTGCGCCGAAGGGTCGGCGGTGTAGATGTGGGTCACCAGCGGTTGCGAAATGGCGTGTGCGGTGAGCTGCGCAAGACGGGCTTCGCTGGCCTGGCCGTCTTCGCCGGCATGGAGGTCGATCATGGTTGTCATCTTGGCCTTACGCGGAAGCGTCGGCGGAACGGCGACGCAGGTGGAGGTCCTGCTCGATGCGGGTCTCGGTGCGCTTGTCGATCCTGTAGAAGAACAGCAGCGCCACGGCGAGCAGGAAAGGAAGGGAGCAGTAGACGCTTACGGTCAAGCGGATGCCCTGCACCACGCCCTCAGGCTGCTGCGCCAGTCCTGCCTGGTAGCCGTAGTGCGCAAGGATGGCCGCGACCAGCGCGCCTCCGACGCTGAGGCCGATCTTCAGTCCGCACAGCATCGCCGAGAAGATGATCGCGGTCGCCCGCCGATGGTTCTTCCACTCCGAGTAGTCCGCGACGTCGGCGATCATCGCCCACAGCAACGGGATGGTGATGCCATAGCAGAAGCCATGCAGCATGAAGGCAGCGAAGGCCACCGCCACGCCCGTGGGTGGAAACAGGTAGAAGGCAAGCAGGAACAGGGTCGAGACAAACAGGGCGCCACCGAAGACGTCGCGCTTGCCGAAGCGATCCGCCAGCCGTCGTGATGCGCCGATGCCCAGGATCATGCAGAGGATGCCGCACGCGTTGAACAGGCTGAACGCCGAGGTGGCCGCGTCCTTCGGCCAGGTGAACGCCGCGAAGCCGGCGCTGGCCAGGGCAGCATTCAAGGCGCTGATCAGGCCGTTGAAGCCTGAGCCGTCCAGGAAGCCGGCCAGCGCGGCTTCACTCATGTAGTACTGGAAGTAATAGATGTAGGTGCCGCCCTTCAGCGCCAGGTTGATGAATACCAGCACGGTCAGGGCCAGCATCACCTGCCACGGGCGGTTGTGCAGCAGGTCCGACAGGTCCTGCAGTACGCCCCCGGTCTGCTCGCGCGTCGGCACGATGCGTTCGCGGGTGGTGGCGAAGGTGATCAGGAAGAACACCGTGCCGATGATGGCGAATGCGGTCATGACCTGCTCGAAGCCGCGCACCCGGTCGCCATCGCCCAGGATCAGCACCAGCGGCATCAGCAGCACCTGGATGATGAACTGCGCGACCATCACAGCCACGAAGCGGTAGGCCGAGAGGCTGTTGCGCTGGGCCATGCTGCCGGTCAGCACGCCGCTCAGCGCCGAGTACGGCAGGTTGTTCGCGGCGTAGACGCAGACCAGCAGCGCGTAGGTGGCCAGTGCATAGATCACTTTTCCGCGCTCGCCCAGGTCCGGGGTGCTGAACGCCAGCAGTGACAGTACGCCAAAGGGAATGGCTGTCCACAGGATCCATGGGCGGAAGCGGCCCCAGCGGGTGGACGTTCGGTCAGCCGCGATGCCGATCAACGGCGTGAACACGAACGCACCCAGCAGGCCGACCACGAAGATGATCGTGGCCGCGGTGGCAGCTGGCAGGCGGTAGACGTCGGTGTAGAAGAACGCCAGGTACGTGATCAGGGTCTGGAAGATCAGGTTGGCGGCGAGATCGCCCAGGCTGTAGCCGAGCTTCTCGCGTACCGATAGCGCGTGTTCAGTGCTTGCCATGCAGCGGACATCCTTGAAAAGGAATCTGGTCGAAGGGGAATCGATGCCGGCGGGTGCGATCAGTCATGCGCGGGCACCACGGTGAACCTGCCCCGCGCACGTATATCGGCACTGGACGCCCCCACCCTGACCTCGTAGGCACCGGGCTGCACTGCGTACGCCGCACGCGCCTCGTCATAGTGGCGCAGGGCCTGCGCCGCCTCCAGGGTGAACGTCACCGTGCGGCGTTCGCCCGGGGCCAGCTGGACGCGCTGGAAGCCACGCAGTTCCTGCACGGCGTCGCCGCTGCCAGCGTGCTCGCGCCGCACGTACAGCTGTACCACTTCGTCACCGCTGCGCGTGCCCGCGTTGGTCACATCCACCGCCACGCCCAGGCGGCCATCGGCGCGGAGGCTGTCTGCATCGAGGCGGAGCGTTCCATAGTCGAACCGCGTATACGACAGACCGTGACCGAACGGATACAGCGGCGTGCCGCGGAAGTAGCGATAGGTGCGGCCCTCCATGGCGTAGTCGTCGAATGCCGGCATCGCTTCGCCGGCCTTGTAGAAGGTGACCGGCAAACGGCCAGAGGGATTGACGTCGCCGAACAGCGCCTGGCCGACAGCGGTGCCGCCGCGTTGCCCCGGGTACCAGCTCATCAGGATCGCCGTCAGATGCGCCTGCGCCCAGTCCACGGCGATGGCCGAGCCACCGGTGAGCACCATCACCACCGGCTTGCCGGTGCCGTGCAGGGCCTCCAGCAGGGTGCGCTGCGGCGCGGGCAGCCGCAGGTCGGTACGGTCGCCACCGGCAAAGCCCGGGTAGTTGACCGTCATCTCTTCGCCTTCGACATCGCCGGTGAGGCCACCGACGAACACCACCACATCGGCATCGCGTGCTGCATCCAGCGCTTCGTCGAAGGGCGCCTTGGCGCCGGGCATGCGCCACCCAAGGCGCACGCCCGCATCGCGCTGGTCGTCGTAGTACTCCAGTGTCAGCGCATAGGCACGCCCGGCCTGCAGGTCCAGTTCGACGCCCTCGGCATGCAGGCGATCCGTGTTCACCCAGTGATCGATCACGCGCTTGCCGTCCAGATACAGGCGGTAGCCATCATCGCCGGCCACCTCCAGCCGGTAACGGCCGGACACGGGGGGCAGCAGTTGGCCACTCCAGCGGATGCTGAAGCGGTCGTTGGGAATCCCCTGCCCCGGTGCCGCTTCGCCGCGTGCCAGCAGGTTGTCGGTCGGCGAGCCGCGGTCCCAGCGGAAGCCGATCTGCGCGTCGGTACGCACCAGTGCCGGAGTGCCGGACAGGTCGGGCGTGCGGAAGTACTCACCGCGCAGGCCACGCTCGGGCGAGTCCGCCGAGGGCCGCAGGTAGGTCGGCTCGATCAGCGGTGTGGCGCCGGGATCGTCACGGCCTTCCACGAGGTCGACGCCGCGCGCATAACGCACTTCAACGCCCTTGGCCGCCTCGCGTATGCCCTGCAGGATCGTCACCGGCGCGGCCGGTGTGCCGAAGTAGTTGCCGAGCAGCGCCATGGTGTCGTCGGCGGTGGGGCCAACCACGGCAATGCGCTTGGTGTTGCGCGACAGTGGCAGGATGCCGTCGTTCTTCAGCAGCACCAGCGATGCCTGCGCGGCCTTGAGCGCGAGCGCATCATGGGCCGGCGCCTGGTTCACCGAGGCGGGAATGCGCGCCCAGCGCACCCGCTCCGGTGGGTCGAACATGCCCAGGCGCATCCGTGCGGTGAACAGGCGGGTCACTGCATCGTCGATCTCCGCCTCGCTGATCAACCCCTGGCGCACGGCCGAGGGCAATGTGGCGTACTCCTGGCCGCATTCCAGCTCGGTGCCGTTCCTCACCGCCAGCGCCGCAGCGGCTTCGCGCGTGGTGACGATACGGTGGTGCTTCCAGATATCGACGATGGCCCAGCAGTCCGAGACCACGTAGCCCTTGAAACCCCAGTCGCGTCGAAGCACATCGTGCAGCAGGAAACGGCTGGCACTGGCGGACTCGCCGTACACGCGGTTGTAGGCGCCCATGACCGCATCCACTTCGCCCTCCTTCACCAGCGCCTCGAACGCCGGCAGGTAGGTGTCATACAGGTCGCGCCGGCTGGGCCGTGCATCGAAGTGATGGCGGTCGGCCTCCGGTCCGCTGTGCACGGCCAGATGCTTGGCGGTGGCGTCCAGCTTGCGGTAGACGGGGTCGTCGCCCTGCAGGCCACGTACGAAGGCCACGCCCATGCGCGCGGTGAGGTAGGGATCCTCGCCGTAGGTCTCCTGTCCGCGCCCCCAGCGTGGGTCGCGGAAGATGTTGACGTTCGGCGACCAGAAGGTCAGGCCCTGGTAACGGCCATGCGCGCCTTCGCGGAGGAACTGGTGGTGCTTTGCGCGGGCCTCGTCGCTGATGGTCGTGGCCACCTGCCCCATCAACGGTACATCGAAGGTCGCGGCCAGGCCGATTGCCTGCGGAAACACCGTGGCCTGCCCTGCCCGTGCGACGCCGTGCAGTCCCTCGTTCCACCAGTCGTAGGCGGGTACCCCCAGCCGTTCGATCGCCGGCGCGGCGTTCTGCATCTGCGCGGCCTTCTCTTCCAGCGTCATCTGCGCGACGAGTGCCGCGGCCCGTTGCTCGAAGCTGGCCGAAACGTCCAGCCAGGGCCGCGGCGCAGCCGCGGACGCGGCGGCCGCCACACAGGTCAGTACGAACAGGGCGATCCCACCGCGCCAGGTATGGCGGCGGGCCTTGGACGAAATCGACAGCCTCATTTGCTTCTCCCGTTGCGCTCGTCGCGCGCGAAAGGACCCAGCAGTGCGCCCACGAAGCCGCCTGCCCGGTCCGTACTCAGGACGGTGCCGTCCACCTCGCCTGCGAGCAGTTGCCAGCCCTGCCCATCGCCAGTGTCGAACGAGAACGCATAGTTGCCCTCGTTGCCGGCAATCTTCAGGCGCAGTGCTGCAGGCACCGGTACTTCACGGCTGGCCAGCGTCCGCGTGCTGCGGCCACCGTCGCGCGCTTCGAGGAAGAGCGAGAGGCGCCCCCCGCCAAGGTCCCGAACGCCAAGGAAGTACCAGTACGCCTCGCTCTGGAACGCCGCCAGACCGGCGGCAACTCCGGAAGCTGGCGGGGTCATCGCGGTGTTCGCCTCGAAGCGCAGATGCTGCTGGCGCCGGCCGAGAAACGCCGGATTGCGCAGCGTGTCCAGATCCTCGGCGAGCGGGTGCACGGCCAGCATGCCGGGGCGCTTGTGCAGGTCTGCCCAGGCATGCCTGGGCACGCGCACGCGCAGCCACTGGCGATCGAGCGCTGGGCCATCAAAATTGTCGCGCGCTACGAAATTGCCGGTCGACGGGGCCTGGGATGCCTCGCCCTGCATCCATGACGGCGCCTTGGCCACGTAGGGAATGGCCTGGTCGGTCGGCAGGATCTGCGGCCAGCCATCCTGCCAGCGCACCGGCAACAGGTAGGTCTCGCGCCCGGTGTTGTAGTGGCGCTTCTGATAGTTGCGGCTGGCCAGGAACACCGCCCACCACGAGCCATCCGGGCCTTCGACCAGGTCGGCGTGGCCGGCATTGGTGATCGGAAGCGGACGGTCGTCCGGGAGTTCGCGCTGGGTCAGGATCGGATTGCCCGCATAGGGAACGTAGGGCCCCCACACCGCGCGGCTGCGCAGCACCACCTGCGAGTGCTGCGGCCCGGTGCCTCCTTCAGCGTCAGACAGGTAATACCATCCCTCCCGCTTGTAGATGTGCGGTCCCTCGATCCAGATCGGATTCTTCGCCGGCTCCACGCCTCCATCAACCAGTACCCGGCGGGGCCCGACCGGTTTGAACGCCGCCAGATCGATCTGCTGCATCCAGATGGCGCGGTGCCCGTCATAGCGCGGCGGACCGGGCGGTGCATCGTTGTTGATCAGGTACACCTTGCCGTCGTCATCAAAAAACAGTGATGGATCGATGCCATCGATGCCGGGCAGCCAGTGCGGATCGGACCACGGCCCGGCCGGGTCGCGCGCGGTGGCGATGAAGTTGCCACCGCTGTCGGTGGCGGTGGTGGTTACGTAGAACGTGCCGTCGTGGTATTCGATGGTGGGCGCGAAGATGCCGCGCGAGACGCTCAGTCCGTCGAAATCCAGCTGCGTGGGGCGGTCAATCACATTGCCGATCTGCTTCCAGTGCACCAGGTCGCCACTTTCGAACACCGGAATGCCCGGGAAGTAGGTGAAGCTGGAATTGACCAGATAGAACCGGCCGTTCGCGCGCACGACGCTGGGATCGGCATGGAAGCCGGCCAGGACAGGATTGCGGTAGTGGCCGGCCGGCAGCGGGACTTCAAACGCCTGGTCATTGCCGCGGTACTCGAACCAGTCGAAGTACACCGGCGGAGCATCCGGCGGCGCGCTGGCCCGGGTGGTTGCGGCCGACAGCAGGAACAACGCCCCCAGCAGGTGGCGCGCCATCGACCTCAGGCCGGCCCTGTCGCGGGCCAGAGGGGACTGCTTGGACAACGTCATCATCGTCGGGCCTCGGCTTCGGCAATGGGAAGTTCGAACGGGCCGGCCGGCGCCCCGCTGCGGTCGCGCAGCGTGCACACCGGGCCATCGGCCCAGCAGTAGCGCACATGCGTTGCGAGCGTGGACAGCGGGCCGCGCAGCAGGATCCGGCGCGCATCCAGTCCGGCATCGGCGTACTCGCAGTGGCGCGTATGGCCCCTGGCCTCGCACAGTTCAAAGCCGATCGGACGCAGTGCGCCGGTCGCGGTGAGCGCGCCTTCGACATCCTCGAACGCGATGGCCACGCCCGCGGGCGTCCGCACGGCCGTGACCGCCCGCGGACCTGACGGTGTCAGATCCTGCTCGCCGTACACCACATGGCGCGCCACGCGCGCCAGGCGGCGCCCGAGCTCCTGCTTGTTCGGCGGATGGATGTCGTAGGCGTCGCCGATGTCGATGGCAATGGCAAGACCGCTCTGCGCATCCTCGGCCGCGACGCGCCGCTGCGCCTCACGCACCTGCGCCCAGCCGCTGTCGGCGGGCGCAGCCGGCGGCTGGCCGTAGCCGGCCAGTTGTACCAGCAGCAGTGGCGTGCGTGCACCGAACTGACGCCGCCAATCGTCGCGCAGCGCACGCAACCGCGCCGCGTATGCCGCGCCATCACCGGTGTTCGATTCACCCTGGTACCACAGCATGCCGCGCAGCCCGAAACCGCCGAGCGGTGCGATCATTCCGTTGTACAGCGTCGACAGCCCGGTGGCCGCCTGCCACGGGGCAAATGGCGGCGCCTGTTGGCCCGGCGCAACCCGATACATCCACGGTCCCTGCAGTGGCACCCGCTCGCCGGAATCGAACTGCAGGCCGTGTGCCGTTGAAGGACCGGCCAGGCCGCCTTCGCCGTAGGTGTCCAGCACGTTGACCGCAATGCTGTTGGATCCTGCCTTCAGCAGGCCATGTGGCAACGGGTAGCGCCTCTCGCCGGCGCCGTACTGGCTGCCGACGGCGACCCCGTTCACCCAGGTCACGTCCACCTCGTCGGCCGATGCCAGCTCCAGGGTCGCGCCGCGTGCGGCCTGTTCAGCGCTCAGCATCACCTGCGTGCGATACCAGACCATGCCGTTGTAGTCGGCAAGTGCGGGCTCGTTCCACCGCTCCCATGCGCCCAGTGTGGCCGGTGCGCGGGACCATCCGCGGTCATCGGCATCCGCGCGCCATGGTGCGTCACCTGACAGTGCGCCCTCGCGTGAGGCCCACCAGTGCTGCCAGTAGCGACCCCAGCGTGCATGTGCCTCCTGCGGGTCGTGGGCAGACTGAGCAAGGATGTCCAGGGGCTCGTCCATGCCGCCCTGCCCGCGCAGCGCGCCCGCGCTGGTCCAGGCCTCGATCCGGGACCCACCCCACGCCGCCTGGATCAAGCCCATCGGCACGGCAGCCGTGCGCTGCAGCTCGCGCGCGAAATAGAAACAGGCTGCGGAGAAGTCGCGCACCCTGTCGGGGGTTGCCGTTGTCCATGCAGGGTCGCCCTTGAAGCTCTCCTGTGCCTGCGCGGCCCCCTCCTGCGGCACGGTGAACAGCCGGATCCGTGGCATCGTGGCTGCGGCAATCTCGCTGGCTGCGTTGAGCGAGCGCCACACCGGCAGTTCCATGTTCGACTGGCCCGAGCACAGCCACACGTCGCCGACCAGCACGTCGCGCGCCGTTTGCCGGCGCGTTCCGTCGTTTACCTCCAGCGTGTAGGGACCGCCAGCGGCGACCGGGTACAGCATCGCCTGCCAGCGGCCTGCGGCGTCCGCCCGGCTGCTCACCGCCTGCCCCGCAAACGTCACGGAAACCGGCTGCCCAGGGCTTGCGTGTCCCCAGACGGCAATGGGCCGGTCACGCTGCAGGACGGCGTGATCCCTGAACAGCGGATGCAGCAGTCCCGTCGTCTCCCGCGCCGCGGCCGGCATCGCCACTACTGCCGCAGCCATCATCAACAGCACACACCCGACCGCTCCGAACCTGCTCATCGGCCATCCCCCGGTGCGAACGGAAACTGCAATGCCTGGTAGTACGACAATGGCTGCGGCGGTGGCCGTTCGCCGGCGGGCAATGGCCGTCCGCTGAGCGACTGGAAGTACGCCACGCTGGCGTCACGCCACCATTGCGCTTCGTCGTGCTGGATCTGCAGGAACGCAGCAACGTGCCGATGCCGCTGCGGATCGATCCGGTCGCTCAGGCCGGCCCAGGTGTCCTGCATCGACCGCACCTGGCGCACACCCCGCGAATAGCGCCCGACCAGCTCATCCCAGAGCGTCCTGCCCGAGCGCATGCGGTGATCCCACGGCACATGATGGAACCACAGCAGCAGCGACTCGGGCACCCGCTCGGGGTCGCCATAGACCTCGGCGACCTGCGGGGCGTACTGGCCCACGGCGTTGCTTCCGCCGGCGCTGCGGTCAAAACCGATGCCCTGGCTGTCTGCGCGGTGGTAGTACACCGACGTCCAGTCCGCACGCGGGCCTCCGTCCACCCAAGGGCCGGGGCCGTAGTGATGGCCGCGTGCCATCAGGTGGTGCAGGCCCAGCGGCGTCATGTAGTCCACTGCCGCCTCGCGCGAGTCCATCATCATCCGCACGATCGGGCCGGTCACCTGCGGGTCGGGCGAGAACGTCAACGCTGCCCAGTCTTCGGCAATCGCGCGCGCGGATTCCTGCGGGTTCCAGGCCAGTCGGCCGAAGGCGTACCAGTTGGCCTGATCGAAGTGCGAGCCACTCCAGGTGCGGTCCACGCCGATGTTGGCGACGCCGGCGATACCGGTCAGCGCATGACCCTCCAGCGAGCCATCGACGACGCGGGAGACCGTGGAGCCTTCGCCGCGTGCATGGGTGTCGGCCTGCAGCACTTCCTCGTAGAGCGTTCCCAGGTAGACCAGGTGCGTCGCAAAACCCAGGTATTCCTTGGTGATCTGCAGTTCCATCATCAGCGGCGTGCGCGGCATCGCGCCGAACAAGGGGTGGAACGGCTCGCGCGGCTGGAAGTCGATGGCGCCGTTCTTCACCTGCACGATCACGTTGGGGCGGAAGGCGCCGTCCAGCCCGACAAACTCGCTGTATGCCTGCTTGGCGCGATCTTCGGGAACCTCGTGCGAGTACACGAAGGCCCGCCACATCACCACACCGTTGTAGGGCGCCAGCGCGTCGGCCAGCAGGTTGGCGCCCTCGGCATGGGAACGACCGTAATCCTGCGGGCCGGGTTGCCCTTCGGAGTTCGCCTTGACCAGGAAGCCGCCGAAATCCGGAATGCGCGCATGGATCTCATCGACCTTGTCGCGCCACCAGCGCCGCACGCCGGGATCCAACGGGTCAGCCGTCGCCAGGCCGCCGAGCTCGATGGGCGCACTGAAGCGTGCGCTCAGGTAGACCCGGATGCCATAGGGGCGGAACAGGTCGGCCAGCGCGGCGGCTTTGGCCAGATAGGCCGGCGACAGGCTCAGCGCACTGGCGTTGACGTTGTTGAGGACGGTGCCGTTGATGCCGAGCGAGGCGTTGGCACGGGCGTAGTCGGTGTAGCGCGGGTCACGCCACTGCGGCAACGTCTGCCAGTCCCAGAGGGAGCTGCCTGCATAGCCACGCTCGACGTAACGATCCAGGTTGTCCCAATGGTCGAGCACACGCAGTGCGACCCGCGGCGACTCCCGCACGTCCAGCCCCTGCAGCGGCATGCCACGCTGCAACAGGCGCAGCAGATGGAACGTGCCATACAGCACGCCGACATCCCGGCGTGCCGCCACCAGCAGTACATCGCGCCCCTCGATCCGGACCCGCCGGATCAGGAAGCCCTCGTCGCCCAGCGAGGCAACCTCGTTGCCGAACGCGGCGACCAGCGCCGAAGACTGCGGCGTACCCAGCACCAGGGCATGGTCAGTACTGATTGCCGTTCGCATTGGCGGCGCCGTTCCCAGCAATCCAGGGAGGCTGCGCGCAAGCTCGTCGCGGGTAGCGCGCTGCATCGGCGTGCAATCCGGGGCCACCACTTCGGCCAATTGCCGCCGGTAATCGGCAGCGACCGTTGCGGCAACCGGCTGGTAGCGCATCCACAGCCCGTAGCCATCCTCCGCCCGCGCCACGCCAGCACAGGCCAGCAGCACGACCACGGCCCACAGGCGCGTGCCGACAGCACGCAACAAGGGCGTTAACATGCGCCTTTGTAGACTACGTCCGGGCCCGGGGCAGCGCATCATCGTCCTTCGCACCCCCGCGGCAGCGCCACCAAGAACAAAGGGATCGTGCATTGGACAAGCCGAAGAAATCGGTTCGCCGCAGAACCGCAGGCGTGACGATCGACGAGGTTGCGGCCCTTGCCGGCGTTTCGCCGATGACCGTGTCGCGGGTGATCAACCAGGGCAAGGTGCGCGACGTCACCCGCGAGCGCGTGCTGCGCGCCGTGCGTGAGCTGGGCTATACGCCCAATCTTGCCGCCAGTTCGCTGGCCGCCGCACAGCACACGCGCATTGCGCTGATCTACACCAACCCCAGCGGCGCCTACCTGCGCGAACTGCTGGTGGGCCTGCTGCGCGTCGCCTCCAGTTCCGCCATCCAGCTGGTCATCGACTACTGGGACAACCTGGATGCCGAATCCGAACGTAGGGCGGCGCGCGCGCTCGCCGGACGCGTCGACGGGGTGATCCTGCCGCCGCCGCTGTGCGAATCGCAGGCCGCCGTAAGCGAACTGGTCAAGGCTGGCATTCCGGTGGTGGCCATCGCATCGGGGCGCCTGAGCGAGGCCCTGTCCTGCGTCCGCATCGACGATTTCAGTGCGGGCAGGGAAATGACCGAGCACCTGCTCCGGCAGGGACACACCCGCATCGGCTTCATCCGTGGGCGCGATGACCTGAGCGCCAGTGCGCTCCGCTACGACGGCTTCGTCACCGCCCTGCGCGAGGCCGGGCTTGCGGTGGAGCCTGGCCTGGTCCAACACGGTGACTACACCTACCGGTCCGGCCTGGCTGCCGCCGAAAAGCTGTTGTCCCAACGCCGCCCACCGACCGCGATTTTCGCCAGCAACGACGACATGGGCGCCGCCGCCATCTCCGTCGCGCACCGACGCGGGCTGGAAGTGCCGCGCGACCTGTCGGTCGTGGGTTTCGATGACACCTCGGCCGCCACCACCGTGTGGCCGGAACTGACCACGATCCACCAGCCCATCGCCTCGATGGCCAACGCGGCCGTCGACATCCTGCTGCGCACCATCCGCCGTCCGGCGGCGGACGCAACGGTGCTGCGCGATCATGTGATGCCGCATCGGCTGATCGCACGCGGTTCGGTCGCCGCGCCGCCCCGGCGGCGGTAGCGCAGGCATCATGCTCCGCATCCGAGGGTGACCTCGGCTTCGTTCAGCGCACCCAGCGCGACGCGTGACACGGAGATCGTCATCGCATCGCCCGTCACCACCGACCACGGCCGGTCGATCGCGTCCAGCTTGGCGCCCGCCTTGGCCAGGCACTTCAGCGGCACGCCAACACGCTTCCACTGGCCTTGTGGAAGCGCCGCCAGCGACGGCCCGATGGCGATGCGTGCCGAGCAGCCCGCGCCGCAACCGACCGACAGCCACGCCTCCCCCTGCGGCGCAGCGTCGACCCGCAGCGTGGTCAGCAGCATCAGGTCGCCGTTGGATTCGCGCTGCAGGTCCAGCGCCGTGTGCGACTGCAGTGCAGCGACGGCCTCGCCCTTGCCCGACCAGGCCAGGCGTCGCCCATCCTCCTGCGCCAGATGATCCACGCCGGTGATCTTCAGCCGATCATCGGGCAATGCATCCGGCACGCGGGTCACGGTCAGGCCCTGGCCTGCGGCCTGCTCAAGGCGCAGCGCCATGCCGGGGCCTGCATCACCACGCGCGAAGAACACGCCGGTCGCGCTCTCGTTGCCGGTCACGCCCGATGCTTCCGGCAGCGGGGCCAGGTCGCCGTTGTCGGCGTAGGTCAGGCCAAAGCCGAACGCAAACAACGGATCGTAGTCCTTCTGGCCAACGTTGTTGGCGTACTGGGTGGCGGTGCGCGGCCAGCTGAAACTGAGCTTGCCCTTGAAATCGTGCTGCACGCGGCCATCGCTTCCGCGCAGCAGTACATCGGCAATGCCGGCGCCTTCCGAGCCCGGCAGCCATGCAGCCACGAAGGCATCGGCGGCATTGATTTCCCGGTTCACCCAGAGCGGCCGCCCGCTCAGAAAAACCGCAACAACCGGTATGCCTTCGGCCTTGAGCCGCTTGAGCAGCGCCAGGTCCGTTTCGTTGCCGGGCTTGTACGCCAGCGTCGGCCGGTCTCCCTGGAACTCGGCATAGGGGTCTTCGCCAAACACCACCACCGCCACATCGGGCTTCACTGCATAGCGACCGTCAACGGCAAGCACGGCTTCACCACCGGCCGCGCTGGCCTGGCGCGCGATGCCCTCGTAGATCGTGTCCGCATTGGGGAAGTCCTTGCGGGTGGTGCCGGTGCCCTGCCAGTTGAGCGTCCAGCCGCCGGCCTGCTTGCCGACATCGTCGGCTCCGTCGCCGGCCACGAGGATCCGCTGCTTCGGCGACAGCGGCAGGAGGCCGTTCTGGTTCTTCAGCAGGACCAGCGATTCGCGCACGGCCTGCCGGGCAACCGTGCGATGTGCCGGCGCGCCGATCAGTGCGAACTGCCCGCCGACGGCCCGCGTGGATGGCCTGCCGGCCTCGAACAGCCCAAGGCGGAACTTGACCCGCAGGATCCGGCGCACTGCATCGTCCAGCCGCTGCGTCGTGATCCGGCCGTCCTTGACCGCAGCCAGCGTCGTCTCGTAGAAGCCCTTCCAGCTGTCCGAGGCCATCGCCATGTCCAGGCCCGCGATGATGGTGGCCGGGCAGTCTGTGGTGGTGCAGCCCTTGACCTGTCCATGACCATTCCAGTCACCCACCACGAAGCCACCGAAGTTCATGCGACCCTTGAGCACATCGGTGAGGTAATGCCGATGTCCATGCATCTTTTCACCGTTGACGCTGTTGAACGACGCCATTGCGGTCTGCGCGCCGGCGGCGATTGCCGGCGGGTATCCGGCCGCGTGGATGCGCACCAGATCTGACTCGCTGATACGGGTGTCGCCCTGGTCCTTGCCGTCAGTGGTGCCCCCATCGCCCAGGAAGTGCTTCACCGAGGCGATCACATGGCGACCATCGAGGAACTCCGGTGTTCCCACCCTGCCCTGCAATCCCTCCACCATGGCGGCGGCATAGCTGGCCACCACCTCCGGCGATTCGGAGTAGCCTTCGTAGGTGCGTCCCCAGCGATCATCCTGGGGTACCGCAACGGTCGGCGCGAACGTCCACTCCATGCCGGTGACGCGGGTCTCCAGCGCGGTGATGCCACCGATCTGCCGCAGCAGCTCCGGATTGCGCGTGGCGCCCAGCCCGATGTTGTGCGGGAACAACGTGGCACCAATGATGTTGCTCTGCCCGTGCACGGCATCAATGCCGAACAGCAGAGGGATGGCCTTGCCGCCTTTGGAGGTATCCATGGAGGCGTCGTAGAAAGCGTCGGCCAGCGCCAGCCATTCGGCCGGCGAGGCGTCATAGCGGCCGCCGGGATCGGAGTTGCCTCCGGCCAGGATCGAGCCGAGCCGGTAGCGGCGCACGTCATCGGGGGTGACGCTGGCGATGTCGCCCTGCACCAGCTGGCCAACCTTGTCCTCCACCGTCATGCCGGCCATCAGATCGGTGATGCGCTTCTCCAGTGCCGGATCTGCGGCCAGCGGCCAGGTGACCTTCGGCCAGGGATCCTTGTCGGTGGCTGCGGCGGCGGCAGCCCGGTCCTGGCCGCGGCAGCCGAACAATCCCAGCATCAGTGCGGCGACCAGCGTGCCACTGCGGATTACCAAGGCCTGCGATGTCATGGCGCTCATCCTTCCATCTGCTCCAGTTCCTTGCCCTTGGTCTCGTGCACGTGCCGGACCACGAAAATCACCGAGATCACGGCAGCGACGAGGTAGATGCCGTAGGTGGCTGCCAGCCCTGCCGCGGCCAGCAGCATCGGGAACGTCACCGTGACCACGAAGTTGGAGGTCCACTGCGCCGCGCCGGCGACCGCCAGGGCCGAACCGCGGATCTGGTTGGGGAACATCTCGCCCAGCATCACCCACATCACCGGCCCCCAGGACAGATTGAAGAACACGACGTAGGCATTGGCCGCCACCAGCGCCAGCGTGCCCATGCGACCGGGCAGCTGCAGGTGCCCGTCCGCCAGCGAACCGCTGGCAAAGGCCACCACCACCAGTGCAAGCGACAGCGACATCCCTGCCGAGCCGAACCACAGCAGGGGCTTGCGGCCGATCCGGTCAATCAGCAGTACCGTGACAACGCAGGCACCGATGCTCAGCGCGCCGGACAGCACGTTGATCAGCAGCGCGTCGTTTTCGGAAAAGCCGACCGCCTGCCACAGCACGGCGCCGTAATAGAACACCACGTTGATGCCGACCAGCTGCTGGAAGCAGGCCAGCCCGACGCCGACCCAGACAATCGGGCGGATCCGCCCGGTCGCCCGGCTCTTCAGGTCGGACAGTCGAGGGCGATGATGGTCGTTGGACAACGAGGCATCGATCTCCTCGAGCGTGGCGCGGGCCTTGTCGCTACCCAGCAGCCGGGTCAGCACCCGCAGTGCATCGTCCTTGCGCCGCTTTACCACCAGGTAGCGCGGGCTTTCAGGAATGGTCAGCAACAGCAGCAGGAACAGCAGCGATGGCGCGGCCTGCATCCAGAACATCCAGCGCCAGGCGGCCTGCCCGCCCCACAGCGGTTCGGTCGACGCGCCCGCTGCAGCCGCCAGCAGGTAGTTGGACAGGAAGGCAGCGGTGAGCCCGGTGATGATGGCGATCTGCTGCACCGTAGCCAGTCGGCCGCGATAGCGGGCCGGAGCGACCTCGGCAATGTAGGCCGGCGAGATCACGCTGGCCGCGCCGACCGCGAATCCACCCACCACCCGTGCGGCGATGAACCAGCCCGACGACACCGCTGCCCCGGCGCCGAGTGCCGACAGCAGGAACATCACTGCCGACAGGATCAGCACGTTGCGACGGCCCAAGCGGTCGGCCAGCCGGCCTGCACTGAACGCGCCCACCGCACAGCCCAGCAGCATCGACGCGATCTCGAACCCCTGCATCCACTCACCGGACCGGAACGCCTGGTGCAGGCCATCCTGGGTACCGTTGATCACGCCGCTGTCGAAGCCGAACAGAAAACCGCCAATCGTCGCCACCACGCTGATCAGTACGATCAGCCGCGTGTTCTCACCGCTGCCTGCTGCCTGGTTCATCCCCGTCCCCTTGAGTGCGCCGTTGCCGCGCTCAGCGCAGCAGGTACTGGTTGAGCAGGTTTTCGTAACGCTCCTGCTTGCCGCTGGCCTGGCGCGGTTCGCCGAGGCGGGCGGCCAGTGCCGCCAGGTCCGGCAGGCTGAGCGTGCCACGCTCGAACTCCTGGCCGGCGCCACTGTCGAAACTTGCGTAGCGCTCCTTGCGCCATTGCTCCCAGGGAGACTCGGTCAGCAGTGCATGGGCAACCTCCAGGCCGCGTGCGAACGCGTCCATGCCACCAATGTGGGCAATGAACAGATCCTCCAGGTCGGTCGACTCACGGCGCACCTTCGCATCGAAGTTCAACCCGCCCTCCAGCCCACCCTGGCGCAGCACGACCAGCATCGCGCCCACGGTGTCGTACAGATCGCTGGGGAACTGGTCGGTGTCCCAGCCGTTCTGCGCGTTGCCGCGGTTGGCATCGATGCTGCCGAGCAGGCCATGATCGGACGCGACCTGCAGGTCGTGCTCGAAGGTATGGCCGGACAACGTGGCGTGGTTGGCCTCGATGTTGAGCTTGAAGTCCTTGTCCAGCCCGTGTTCCTTCAGGAAGCCCACCACCGTGGCACTGTCGAAGTCGTACTGGTGCTTCATCGGCTCCATCGGCTTGGGCTCGATCAGGAAGTTGCCCTTCAGGCCGATGCTGCGGCCATAGTCGCGGGCCATGGTCAGGAAGCGTGCGAAGTGCTCGATCTCGCGCTTCATCTGCGTATTGGCCAGCGACGCATAGCCCTCGCGCCCGCCCCAGAACACGTAGTGCTCACCACCGAGTTCGACCGTGGCCTCCAGGGCGGCCTTGACCTGCACCGCGGCGCGGGCCACCACGGCGAAATCGGGATTGGTCGATGCACCGTTCATGTAGCGCGGGTGCGAGAACAGGTTGGCCGTGCCCCACAGCAGCTTGACGCCGGTGGCCTCCTGGCGCGCCTTGGCCAGGCCCACCATGTGCGTGAGGTTCTTCTGGTACTGGCCGATATCATCGGCATCCGGCGCCAGGTCGATATCGTGGAAGCACCAGTACGGCACGCCCAGCTTGGTGAAGAACTCGAACGCCGCGTCCACTTTCGCTTCGGCCGTGGCCAGCGGCGAGCCCGCCTCCCACGGGAACTGCCGGGTACCCGGGCCGAACGGATCGTGCCCGGCATTGCAGAAGGTATGCCAGTAGCACACGGCAAAGCGCAGATGCTCCTGCATGGTCTTGCCACCGATGACCCGGTCTGCATCGTAGACCTTGAAGGCAAGCGGATTGTCCGAGCCCTTGCCCTCGAACGGAATGCGGCCGATGCCGGGGAAGTATTCCTTGGCGCCGATGAAGGGCTGCGTGCTCATGGTGCGTGCTCCTGTCGTTGTACGGGGTGGCGTGGAGGAGCCATCAGCCGCGCTGCAGCGGCGTGATGGCATCAAGATGACTGAGGAAGCGTGCGTAGGCCCGTGCATAGGCATCGCTGCGGTCCGGATCCGGGCGCGCGGAGAGCGTGGGATCGACGGTGACGTGCCGTGCGGTGATGTCGCTGATCGAAGTGGCGTTGCCCTGCGCCCTGGCGAGCGACCACAGCGCCTGTAGCGCCGCTCCAAACGCCGCGCCTTCGGCCTGCACCGGGACCTCCACGGGCAGGCCGAACACATCGGCCACCAGTTGACGCCAGGCAGCGCTGTTGCTGCCACCGCCGGTGAGCACGATGCGATCAAACTGCATGCCCGCGCGGACGAAGGCGTCGTAGCCGTACCTCAAGCTGTAGGTCGCGCCCTCCATGGCGGCGCGGTAGAGGTGCGCCGGAGTGAAGTTGGCGGTGTCCAGGCCGGCCAGCACACCCTTGCCGAGCGGCAGGTCCGGCGTACGCTCGCCATTGAGGAAGGGCAGCATCACCAGCCCGCCTGCTCCCGGTGGCGTCGCGCGCAGGTGCGCATCGCCGTCGCGGGTGCTGAAGCCGAAGGCACGGGCCACCTGTTCGGTCGCCACGGTGCAGTTCATGGTGCAGATCAGCGGCAGCCATCCTCCCGTGGACGAGCAGAACGCGGCCCAGGCGCCGTTCGCGTCGATCACCGGCGCGCTGGAATAGGCAAACAGCGTTCCAGACGTTCCCAGGCTCATCGCCAGGCGGCCTTCGGTGACGCAGCCAGTGCCGATCGCGGCCATCATGTTGTCGCCGCCGCCAACGGCCACCTTCACCGCCGCTGCAAGCCCGAGCGCGGCCGCGGCCTTCGGCGCGATATCAAACAGGGCGTCGGGTGCGGCGATCGGCGGCAGGCAGGCGGCAAGATCACGATCAGGATCGGTGGCGCGCAGCAGTTCCTGCGACCAGGTGCGTGTGCGCACGTCCAGCCAGCCGGTTCCGGACGCATCGCCAAGCTCGCAGAACCGCTGCCCGGTCAACACGAAATTCAGGTAGTCGTGTGGCAGCAGGATGGTCGCCAGCCGCGCATAGGCGTCGGCACGGTGGATCCGGGTCCAGGGCAGCTTGGACGCTGTGTAGCCGGCCAGGATCGGGTTGCCCGCCAGCGCGATGGTCCGTTGGAATCCGCCCACGGCGTCCATGATCTGGATGCATTCGGCCGAGGTGCTGGTGTCGCACCACAGCTTGGCCGGCGCCAGTACCTCGCCAGCATCATCAACCGGCACGAACCCATGCTGCTGCCCCGATACCGCCAGTGCGACGATGCGAGCGCGCAGCGAGGGGTCGATCCTGGCAAAGCAGTCGCGCAGGGCCGACACCCAGTCGGGAGGCGCCTGTTCACGGCTGCCGTCGGCACCGCTGTCCAGCGTGAGCGGCGCGCTGGTGACGGCGGCCACCGCTTGCGCCTGCGGGTCGTAGACCAGCACCTTCAGGCTCTGCGTCCCTGCATCGATCCCTGCAACCAGACCCATCGAAACCGCCTCCGATCAACAAAAAGGTAGCGCTAACATTCCGTGGACTCAAAAAGGGGGCGTGCTGTCCGGCCCCCTCGTTGCCACCGCATGCGTCATCGCCTGCGGTGTTCCCGCACTGTAACCAGCTGCAGCAGAAAAAGCGTGCTGCAACGCAAAACCCTGCTATGCGTTTGCTGCCGTCGAACGCCACACGTCAACGCCGGACCTGCAGTACTGCGCGATGAACTCCGCCTGGGTCGGCATCCGCGCCGCGGCGTGATGCACGGGCTGTTGGATGCCCTTCAACAGGGTGCGCAGATCGGCGTCACTCACCGCCCGCGCCAGCGGATGCGGCGGGCCTGGCGGAATGCCCTGCCCGAGCAGCACGCTGGTCCAGGACTCGATGCGGAACAGCTCGCCGGGGTCCTGCCAGGCGTGCGCACGCTCGCGCCACGCCTGCAACCGCTGCTGCAGCGATCCGGGCACGCTCATCTCGCGACACGCCTTCCACATCGGTTCGGTGCGCTGCGTTGCGTGATAGTGCAGGATGATGAAGTCGCGCACGTGCTCCATTTCCTGGCGGCTGACATCGTTGTACAACTGCACCAGCGACGCACGGATGCCGTCGAACGGGAACAACTGGATCAGGCGCACCACCGCGCTGATCGTCAGATGGATGCTGGTCGACTCCAGCGGTTCGATGAAACCGCTGGCCAGCCCGAGCGACACCACGTTGCTGTTCCAGGCCTTCAGCCGGCGCCCGCTGCGGAACGGCACGTTCCATGGGTCGCGCAAAGGTGGAGCCCCTGCATCGCGCAGCAGTTTCGCGGCGGCCTCGTCATCAGACAGATGGCGGCTGTCATACACCAGCCCACAGCCAACGCGGTGCTGCAGCGCGATGTGCCAGCGCCACCCCGCCTCGTGGGCGATCGCCCGGGTATAGGGCACCGGCGGCGCCACCGCTTCGGTCTGCACCGCCACGGCCCGGTCGCACGGAAGCCATTCGTGCCAGTCCTCGTAGCCGGTGCCCAGCGCCTGCTCGATCAGCAGGCCACGGAACCCCGTGCAGTCGATGAACAGATCGCCCTCGATCACCTGGCCGTCGTCCAGTACCAGAGCCTGAACCGAGCCGTCGTGCGCGTGCTGCCTGACCTGGGCGATCCTGCCTTCGATCCGGCGCAGGCCGTTGGCCTCGGCCCTGCGGCGCAGGAACCGCGCATACAGGCTGGCATCGAAGTGATACGCATAGCTGGCCTGCGGCTGGGTGTGCAGCGAGAAGCGGTCGCCGCGCGACGCGATGCTCTCCAGGCAGAAGTCGCCCAGGTCCGAGGGCATGCCGCGGCGCAGGCTGTCCAGCCAGAAGTGATGGAAGGGAGCCGCCCAGGTGCCATGGCCGATGGTGCCGAACGGATGGAAGAAGCGATCCCCCGGCAGCCGCCAGTTCTCGAACGAGATCGACAGCTTGAAGGTGCCGGCCACCGCGCGCAGGAACTCCTGCTCGTCAATCTGCAGGAAGCGATGAAAGGTGCGGATCGGCGGCACGGTGGACTCACCGACGCCGACCGTGCCGATCTGCTCGGACTCGACCAGCGTGATCTGCAGCTGGTCACGGAACTGATGCGCCAGCGCGCAGCCGGCCAGCCATCCCGCTGTACCGCCACCGGCAATGACCACCTTGCGGATGCGCCCTGCAGGCGTGCTCTCGGTATCCAACGCGGTGCCCTCTCTCAACGGTTGAGCCTGCCCAGCAGCATCGCGCGCATGCGGCGGGCGCGCTGCTCGTCGAACGGTGCCAGATCTCCGCGCGCGGGGTCAGGCAGGTGCTGCCCCGCGCGCTCGCCGGGGCCGAATACGTAGTAACGGAAGAGCCCTTCCCAGGCCTGCTTCTCACGCGCTGGCAGGTCGCGCACGGACCACATCGCGTGCTGCAGCGCCGCCAGCGGCGACCCCAGCCAGGCCGGCGAGCTTCGCCACCAGTAGTTCACCAGCACGTTGAACGGCTCCAGGCTGCGTACATGGTGCCACCACATGCTGGGAATGAAGATCGCATCGCCGGGTCCAAGTACCGCGCTGCGTGCATGTGCCAGTGCCTCGCGGAAACGTGGATGCCGATCGAAGTCGGGGCGCTCGAAGTCCACCACGCTGACCACCTGTCCGCCCGGCGTGGGATCGAGCGGGCCCGGATAGAGGTTGTCGATCTGGGCGGGCGGGAACAGCGTGAACTCGCGCTGCCCCACCGCGCAGCAGGCGAGGTTGTCGGGTGTGTCGAAATGGCACGAGGCCGTCACCCGGTTGCCGATCCAGATGCTGGCGGTGGCGTCGATGCCCTGCTTCGCCAGCCCGGCGTCGTTGGCCTGCGCGAATGCCGGCAGCAGTGCACGCTCGATCGGCAGCGAGGCCACGTAATAGGTTGGCGGCCGAGGCGCATGCAGCGTCGTGGCGATCTCTTCCAGCACCTGGGCCAGACCGCCACGCCGCACTTCGAAGTTCAGCCGGGTGAAGTCCGCGCTGTAGAACGGGCGGCCCGCGATCTCGGGACCGCCGAACGAGTACTGGATGGGCGCACCCGCATCGACGCTGCACAGGTACACCATCGCGTCGTGCACGCCGCCCAGTCCGGCCTGGACCAGTGGCCAACCGCTGGCGATGCCGCGCAGTACGACCGGCTCACCGGCGTCCACCAGGTCAGCCAATGGCAACGCGGCAGGATCGATTCCTTCCAGGATCCGCATCGGCAGGCGGGCGTGCACCGGTCAGTTCCTGACCGCCTGCGCGGTGCCGTCCTGGACGCGGAGGCGGCGCTGCTTCTCGGCGATCAGGCGGCGCATGTTATGCAGCGAGGCAAGCATCAGGTACGCACCTTCCAGGTAACCGGCGCGGTTCAACGCAGCCAGGCGCGAACTGTCCAGCGCCGCCAGGCGCTCGCGGTCAATGCCGTGCAATCCGCTCACGCTCACCCGGTGGTGCGGCGCGATCTGCACGTCGAGCGTGACCGGCTGGATGAGGCCGCAGTCGTCGAGCATCGCGAACATTGCGGCCGCGTACGCGCTGCCCTCGTGGATGCCGCGCAGCACGCCGGCGATGTGGTCCAGGTAGGGCGTGTTGCCGCCCTGCGGCAGGAACACCGGCTCACCGGCGCCGGCGGTGACGCGCGGATGGTCCAGGTCCACGTGCATCACCGCATCCTGGGTGAGCAGGCCATCCACGTAGTGCTCCTGGAACCCGATCAGGAACGGCCCTTTGGCGGCCGCACCAGGCAGGTAGGAGGCATTCCAGCGCCCGTCCTGCAGGAACAGGTTCTCGTGTTGTTCGAAACCCAGCAGGGCCACGGACTGCCACGCTTCTGACCCGGTTTCCCTGCGCAGGAAGATCGGATACTCACGCTGCAGTTCAGCGAACTCGCTGGGATAGGCCGGCACCATGCCCACCGCATCGCCGAACTGCGGCCCGAATCCGGTGGCGACCTTCAGGTCCCGATGCGCGATGTTGTTGAGCATTTCGTAGCGGGCCATCAGGGTATCCAGTCCAATGCGGGTTGCTGGCCGGCAGGGTAGCGCAGGCGCGACAGGTGCGGCGACACCGTCCCGGCACGGCACCGCTGGCGGGCAGCGGTGCCGTGCCGGACGCATCGGCAACCAGGTTCAGAACTTGTAGCGGACGCCCAGCATGTAGCGCGGGCTCTGGTCTGCCAGCTTGACGATCATCTGCGACGTGCGCGAGCGCCACCGCACATCCTCACCGGTCAGGTTGATCGCCTCCAGGCTGAAGGACCAGTGGTCATCGAGCGCGTAGTTGACGCTGAGATCCCACTGCTCGTACGGCTCCACATAGTACGGATTGCGGCTGGAGCCCTGGTTGGCCAGGATCAGGTACTGATCGCGCCAGTTCCATGCCAGTCGCACCGACCACCCGTACTTCTCGTACATCAGCATGGCGTTGGCGGTGTCGCTCAGGCCGGTGAGCGAGAACTGGTCGATACCCGGATCGCCGCCGTTGTTGTAGCCGACATCACCTTTCACCACCGTGTAGTTGGCCAGTACGCCGAACCCGGTGTCACCGAAGAAGTACTGCCCGCCCAGCTCCCAGCCGTGCAGCTTGGACTTGTTCTGGTTGATCGGGCGATTGACGTTGAACTGGTACAGCGGATCGTTGGCCTGCCCATACAGATCGTAGGCCGCTTCGGTAGCCAGAACCTGCGCATCGGTTCCGTTGTAGGCGCCCAGGCCAGCAGGATTGTTGCGCAGCAACGCCAGTGCGGTGAACAGCGAGGTGTCGTTGGCCGAGCAGGCGGCCGCGTTGGCCGGCCCGACCTGGGCGACGCAGGCACCGCTGGTCAGGAAGTCCAACGCCGCCCGTGCATCCGGCCCGGAGGTGGGGTCGGTGAGGCCGTACAGGCTTTCCTGGACGACGGTGTTGCCGATGAAGTTGCTGACCGACTTGTTCCAGTAGGTCAATGACACATAGCTGGCATCGGCGAAGTACCACTCCAGCCCCAGGTCGAGGTTGTCCGATTCCAGCGGCTTCAGGCTCGGGTTCTGGGAATTGCCGCTGGCGCGCGAGGAGGGATCGATCAGCACCGAGCCGAACGGCTGCTGGGCCCCGGGTCCTGCATAGAGATTGCCGTACGGCGCGCGGGCGATGCTTTTGCCAAACGACACACGGCCCTTCAGCTCCTCGGTGAGGTCGATGCTGAAATCAAGGTTGGGCAGGATGTAGCTGTACCGCGCCTTCTCCGTGAAGGGCTGCTGCTCATCGGACAGCACGATGCGGAAATCGTTGTTGGCCTGCCACTCGATGGATTCGGGAACGGCAATGACCGAGGTCGACACCACGTCGGTGGTTTCATAGCGCACGCCCAGGCGGGTGTTGGTGCGCATGCCGCCCAGCTCCCCGTCCAGTTCCACCTGGAAGTACGCCGCCTTGGTCTTCTCTTCCACGAAGTTGTCGGCCGCGCGTTGCGGGTTCACACCCAGGCCGACGCCGTACTCGCCCGATGCCCATTGCGCGAGCTGTCCGGCATTGCCGCGCCAGGCCGGCCAGCTGTTGGCACTGTAGTCGTCGAACAGGCCGACGATGCTGACCGGCTGCAGCAGGTCCATCAGGCCTGCGGCGGTATCCCGGTCCACGTTGGCTACGCCCCAGTCGCCCAGGGTCGAGTAGGCCTCAGCGGCCTGGATGCGGTGGGTGGTGGACTTGTTGGTGTCCACGCCGAACTGGAAGCGGCCGTGGTCGAAGTTCCATTCGCCATCGACGCGCGCCTGCTTGATCTCGCTGATCTGGGTCTGCGCGTTGACGCGCAGCACCTGCGTGCCAACCTCGCCTTCCTGGAAGCCCGGGTTGACCACGCCATTGGTCCCGGCGACCGCATCGGCGGTGCTGGGATACCAGACCTGGGTGCCAACCGGCAGGCCATTGTTGAAGTTCAATTCCTGCACCCAGGAGCCGCCACAATGCGGGCCACGGGTGCAGTTGTTGGTGCCGGCGATGCTCATGAAGATCGAACCACCGCCGGTCAGCGGATCATTCGGGCGGCTCTCGTTCTTCGAGTTGTGCGCATCGAAGCTGAGCTTGAAGCGGTCGCTGACATTCCAGACGGCGTTGAAGCCCAGCGAGCCCAGCTTGTACTCCTGCATGCTGCGCTGCTGTTCCAGGCCGAAATCCTTGGTGCCGGCGATTTCACGGATGTAGACCGGCGTCGCGACGGCGCCACTGGTGTCGAACTCGACGTTGGTGTAGTTGCTGTTCTGCAGCCACATGCCCTGCTCGCCACGATTCTCGGTGATTTCGTTGGTCGAGTAGGTGTAATCCACGGTCAGGGTCAGGCTGTCCGTCGGTGCGAACTGCAGCACCGCCTGGCCGTTGACGCGTTCGCGTTCGAATTCGGAGAACGCGTAGCGCAGGTCGTTGGGCCGCGCGTAAAGCTGGCCGACGGCCGGGGCATTGACCACGGTCGGGTTGCCCGGCATCGACCCTGTCCACGGCTGCACGTTCCAGTAGTTCTCCGTGGCCTGCACCGAGCCACCCTTGCGCTTCTGCTGGCTCGCGCTGAGGCTGACGCCAAAGGTCTTTTCCGGATTGCTGTAGCTGAAGATGCCCGACAGCTCCGGTGTCAGGTCATTATCGAACGGCTGGCTCTGGTCGGAGACCAGCTTCGCCCCGGCGTTGGCCACGATGCCGGCGTGATCGAGCGGGCGCGAGGTCAGGATATTGATCGTCGCGCCGATGCCACCGCTGGGCACCTGTGCCTGGCTGGTCTTGTAGACCTCGATGCCATTGATGGCCTCGGCGGCCAGCTGCGCGAAATTGAAGGCGCGGGTGCCGCCGTCGACACCGCCGATGGCGACCTGTCCAGAGGCACCGAATGCATCGGCACCCGGCATCTGCCGACCGTTGAGCGTGACCATGTTGAACTGGGGGCCGAAGCCACGCGCGGTCACCTGCGCACCCTCGCCGTCACGGCGCTCGATGGAGATGCCGGTGATGCGCTGCAACGATTCGGCAAGATTGGTATCGGGGAACTTGCCGATGTCCTCGGCGCTGATGGCGTCGACCACGCCCGCCGAGTCGCGCTTGATGTCCATGGCCTGGCTCAGGCTGTTGCGTATGCCCGTGACCTGCACTGCATCTAGCTGGGTGGGCTGCGACTGGCTCTGCGGCTGCTGCCCGGTCGCCGGTGCTGCGTCCTGCGCAAAGGCAGGATTGATGACCAGGGCGCCACCCACGAAGGTGAACATGGCCCGGGACCGGAACTTCGCGAATGCGCGGCTCATGAGCCGGACCTCGGGGCCAGGGTGCCGCGGAAACTGCAAGTGCTCATGAAAGTCCCCTCTGACATACGATCGAATGGATGTACCGCCCCCTCCCAGGGGCACGCACGGGCGTGGCCCGCATTCCAAACCGAACAGCACGGGTGCTCGGGCACACCGCGACTTACACTTGCTTTTCAAGCCTGCCAGGACAAACACGCGGCAAAGAAGGCAGCCCCTGGACCTTGGATCCCCGTCCGACTGGTAGCGCTACCATCGCGTTGCAGCGGAGAGTAATCACCCCGGTTCGCGCTTGTCACCATGCAGCGCAGCAAACCAGCAGCGCGCGGCACAGCTCATGACCCGGCTGCTGCTGCATCCGGTCAGGCGCACCCGACGTAGGAAGGATGCCCGCACTTGCGGGTCATCCAGAAAGGAACGCACCGTGAACGCTCTTCAGCGCATCGCCGCCGCAGTCGGCTTCGCCCTACTCGTTTCGTCCGGCTCCTCAGTTTTCGCCGCCAACGCCGTCATCGTGGGCGGGGCAGAGATGTACCCCACCAGGACCATCGTCGAGAACGCCGTCAATTCCAAGGATCACACCACCCTCGTTGCAGCGGTCAAAGCAGCCGGCCTGGTCGACACCCTCAACGGCGCCGGGCCCTTCACTGTTTTCGCGCCCACCAATGCGGCCTTCGACAAATTGCCTGCAGGCACTGTCGATACGCTGGTGAAGCCGGAAAACAAGGCACAGCTGACCCGGATCCTGACCTACCACGTCGTCCCGGGCAGCTACAGTTCGGCGCAGCTTCTGGCCGATGCCCGCAAGCACGGCGGCAAGGCCACCCTGAAGACCGTGCAGGGTGAGCCTCTCACCGTGGCGCTCCACGATGGCAAGCTCTGGGTGATCGATGCAGAGGGTGGCAAGGCAGGCATCAGCGTTGCAGATGTCAGCCAGTCCAACGGCGTCATCCACGTGGTCGACACCGTGCTGATGCCCAAGTAGGCGTCCTCATGCAACGGGCATCCGGCGCGATGCCCGTTGCCCGGGCCGGTCATTCCGCCATCAGCATGCGGATGCCCGGCCGGCATGGCGCAGTGGCTACCACACCGGTCCCAGCAGCTTCGTCACTTCGGCCTCCAGTTTTTGCGCGGCCTCGTCCTGGGAGGCGACCTTGATGCACAACCCCGACTGTGCCGGTCCCGGCACCAGCTGGTAGCGGTTGATGGTGCCGCCACCTTCACCGTCCAGCGCTACCCGCGCCACTACCGTTCGGCCATTGGCGTGGAAGGTCCAGTCCTGATAATCAAACATGCTTCAGTAGGTGTGCGGCCAAGATGTCATCCCACTTTAGGCGGCACGACAGTGAAGAACGCTCCAGGAAGATGTTCAGCGCGCGTGGACATGATGGCGACAGGGCCTATTGCAGTGTCCGCGCCAACTGCAGGACATCGGCGAAGAAGGAGGGATAGTCGTCCTGTGGAGCGCTGTGGCTCTCGCGCCGGTGGATCAGGCGCACTGCGACGACACGCTGTTCCGGGATGATCATCATGTATTGGCCCAGGTAGCCGTTGGCGGCGAAGCCGACGACCGGCCCACGTGTGATGTCGTAGAGATCGGCAAGCTTCAGCCCTCGCCCGGAGATCTGGCTGCCGTAACGCTGCGACCAGTCCGCGCCCAACTGATCGGCAAGGAAGGCCACCAGCGCGCTGCGGCTTTCGAATGCACGCCCTGCACTGGCCTGCAGTGCGCGCTGCACGTCGTCGTCCACCCTCCTTTGCACCAGCAGATCCTGTAGCCGGGGCTTGAGCTGGTAGCGTTCCCAGGCCGGTACCCGCCACCACAGCAGCCCGACATCTGGCGCACGGGCGCTTTCGGTCGTCATCAACGCGACCGACTGCTCACTCAGGAGACGTTTGCCATCCGGCGCCACGCCTCCTTCCAGCAACAGTTGCCCGATGGCGGCAAGATCGGCCGCGCGCAGGGACAGCCCGGCCATGCCAAGCGGGGTGCCTGCCTCATCCTTCATCCAGGTGTAGTGGGCAATGCCCAGGGGCTTGAACAGGCGCGCGTCCACATAGGCATCCAGCGGCTCGCCTGCCAGGCGCTCGACAATACCGGGCAGCAGGTTGGTGGCCTTGTTGTTGTAGGAGAACACGGTACCCGGGGCATCGCTCAGCTCGGCGGCCAGTGCCAGCCTGACCAGGTCCGGGGCCCCTTCCAGCTCTTCGCCCGCGTTCGCCACGTTCTGCAGGCCCGAGGTATGGTCCAGCAGCATGCGCACGGTAATGGCGCGCTTCCTGCCCTGCTTCCATTCGGGATAGATCTGGCTGACCGGCGTATCGATCGAAGCCAGCTTTCCTTCGTCCAGCAGCAACGCAATGGCC
This sequence comes from Stenotrophomonas sp. YJH_SMC_48-3, assembly GCF_059369375.1. Classification (NCBI taxonomy): domain Bacteria; kingdom Pseudomonadati; phylum Pseudomonadota; class Gammaproteobacteria; order Lysobacterales; family Lysobacteraceae; genus Stenotrophomonas; species Stenotrophomonas sp. YJH_SMC_48-3. The sequence goes on from NZ_JCAFSQ010000005.1 coordinate 209,495, forward strand.
AGCGCGACGACCGACTTGGTGGCCGACATCAGGTGAACCGATTCCTGCCCCGCGGCGGGCTTCAGCTCAAGCAGCGTCTCCCGGTCGTGCATTACCAGGACCGCATCGGAATGCGCGGCGCGCGCGTTGCGCTCGATCGCGGCAAGGGCTTCGGCACGTGTCGCCGCTTGGGTGGGCCCGGCGATGCCGAACACCAGGGCCAGGGCGCAGGACAACCAGCAGGATCTTGGCATCGCAATCTCGTCCAATGAGCGTGTGTGCAGTTTGACTACATGTGTAGTCAAACTGCAGTGCCTGAAGTCATGCCGCGCTCGAGTGCTGAAGGTGGGCTGGGCGCCGCCCCGGCCCACCTGCAGCGCGGTCGACTGCAGCGGTCGCCATGCCGCGCCGCACGGTATGATGCGGCGACCCGGAACCTGCGATGATTGCAGCGGCCGCCCATCTGCTGATCGCGCGCGCCAGGTCCCCCTGCGCCGGGGTCGCTGCCGGTGCCGCTGAAGCCCCACTCCATGCTCGCCCCCCAAGCCCCCCTCGTGATCTGGGCAGCGGTCGCCGTTGCCACCATCGGCCTGCTGTTCCGTCCTTTCCGCATCCCCGAATATGTGTGGGCGTTGTGCGCTGCCGCCCTGTTGCCGTTGCTGGGCGCGGTGTCGCTGCACACCGCATGGGGCGCGGTGGCCGAAGGCCGCGACGTCTACCTGTTCCTGGTCGGCATGATGATGCTGGCCGAACTGGCGCGGCGCGAAGGCCTGTTCGATTGGCTGGCGTTGTACGCGGTCCGGCATGCGGGCGGATCCGGGCGACGCCTGTTCGACCTGGTATTCCTGGTCGGCACGCTGGTGACGGTGTTCCTGTCCAACGATGCAACGGCCGTGGTGCTGACCCCAGCGGTCTACGCCGCCTGCAAGGCGGCGCGCGCCAATCCCCTGCCCTACCTGTTCGTCTGTGCATTCATCGCCAATGCGGCCAGCTTCGTGCTGCCCATTTCCAATCCGGCCAACCTGGTGGTGTACGGCCAGCACATGCCGCCGCTGCTGCAGTGGCTGGCGCAGTTCGCGCTGCCGTCGGCGGCGGCGATCGGTGCCACCTATCTGGTCCTGCGCTGGGTGCACCGGCGCGAGATCGCCCAGCCGCTGGTGGCCGCGCCGGCGCATCGCCCGTTGACCGACGGCGGCCGGCTGAGCGCACTGGGCGTGCTGTTCACCGGCACCGTGTTGCTGGTCACGTCCGCCTTGAACGGGCCATTGGGCCTGACCACGTTCTGCGCGGGCACGCTGAGTGTGGCGGTGGTGGCGATCCGCCAGCGGCGCAGCCCGCTGCCACTGCTGCGACACGTGTCCTGGGGCGTGCTGCCGCTGGTGGCGGGACTGTTCGTGCTGGTGGAAGCGGTGGCGCAGACCGGTGTCATCCAGAGCGCGGCCAGCGCGCTGCAGGCCGTGGCGCAGGCGTCTCCCCGCCAGGCCAGCTGGCTGGCCGGTGGCGCGGCCGCGCTGCTGAGCAACGTGGCCAACAATCTGCCGGTCGGCCTGGCCGCCGGTTCGCTGGGGCAGATGGCCGACCTGCCGGCGCAGACCCGTGCCGCATTGCTGGTCGGCGTGGATCTGGGGCCCAACCTGTCGGTCACCGGTTCGCTGGCGACGATGCTGTGGCTGGTGGCGCTGCGCCGCGAGGGCGAGCATGTCAGCGCGCTCGACTTCCTGCGTGTCGGCGCGCTGGTGATGCCGCCGGCGTTGATCGGAGCATTGCTGCTGCTCTGATCGGCGCGCGAGCGGCATGCGCTTCTAGAAGGCCACCTGCAGGCGGGTATTGAAGGTGGTGCCTTCATCCCTGCCCTGGCCGGTGACGCTGCGGTTGCGGGTCTGCCAACGGATCGCCTCGAACATCACGCGGCTGAAGTCGTTGAGATACCAGTTCGCACCCAGCGTCCACGCGTGGCCGGTACCGCCACTGGGCAGCTCGGCATAGTCCACATCCTCGTAGCGCCCCTTCAGTTCCCATGCCCCGGCGCCGCCGCGGGTGACAGGATCGGCCACCTTGACCCGGCCCCAGGTGCCGGCCTTGCCCGAATAGGCCGGCCTTGCACCGGCCAGGAACCAGCCAGCCGAAATCGCCCAGGCCTGGTGGTCCAGATCGTAGCGCCCGCTGGCGTCGGCCCCGCGCAGGTTGCGCGTACCCCATTCGCCGGTCGCCCAGGCCGGCCCGAAGAAGCCTGCCAGTTCCGCGCCATGGGCCGTGCTGCGCTCGGCGCCCAGCAGTGTGCCCGGCGCGATCTTGACCAGGTCGTTGAAGTGCCCGGCGATGGCCGAACTGCGGACGACGCCGCTGGCGCCTGCGGCGATCTCCTCGTGGAAGGCCCAGGCCCCCAGGTGCACCGTGACCGCTTCGTTGGCCACCGGGTTCCAATGCACGCGCGTGGCCCAGGTCTGGCTGTCGTTGTCGGTGCCGGTGTTGTTGAGATCGTTGCCGGCCACCGACAGGCTGGCATGCCAGTCCTTGCCGTACACGCGCTCGGTCAGGCCGACACCGAACAGGCCGCGCTGCGGCAGCATCAGCGTGCCGACCACGTTGCGGTCCTGGAACGGCGTGTTGGACGTGCTGCTGGAGCCGTCGATACCCCGGTCGTTGAGGCGGTTGCCCACGGTCAGGTCGGCCGGCAGCCCGAACAGGCGGTGGTCCACGGTGGCGTAGACCGACTTCCACGCCACCGCGTTGTCGGCGAAGTCACCTTCCACCGCCCAGCCGAGGATGCCGTAGCGGCCTTCGGCGCCCAGCCGCACCGAGCGGATCTCGGTACCGGAGATGTTGCGGTCACTCACTGACGATCCGTCTGTGCTGGATGCGTCGACGAACAGGCGTCCGCGCGGACGGAACGCCACGCTGCCATCGGCACTGCTGAACTCCGGTGCGCCCTTGGACCAGGAGACCTTCGGCAGCCTGGACTGGCTGGTTTCCAGTGCGGCCACCCGCGTTTCCAGCGCAGGCGGGGGCGGCGTTGACGGTGCGCCCGCACTGCCCTGCCCGCCCTCGACGGCGCGGAGGCGTGCTTCCAGTTGCTGGATCTGCAGCGCCTGCTGCTGCACCAGGCGTGAGAGTTCGGCCTGGCTCAATGGTGCGGGTGGGGACGAAACAGCCTGGGCGCCAGCATGGCCACTGGCCAACAGCAGGCCGAGCGCGACCGACAGCGCTGCCAGCGGCAGCACGGTGGAATGGTTCATGGGCTCTCTCTCCGGCCAGCCGGCCGCCTGGCCCGGCGCTGGCCTGTTGCGGTGGTGCGGGGGAAGATCGGGGGAGGAAGCGCGCGCCGCCGGATCGGCCCGGCGGCGCGGCAGGCGGGCTCAGCCCGGCCCGGTCAGCTGGTGGCCTGTGCCTGCGCGTTGGGACGCCAGGTGATCAGCTTGTTCTCGACCACGTCCAGCAGCGCGTCGATGACCAGCACGAAGGCGGCCAGGATGATGATGCCGGCGAACACACCCACGGCATTGAAGTTGCCCTCGGCCTGCGCGATCAGGTAACCCAGGCCCGCCGAGGCCCCGAGGTACTCACCGATGATCGCGCCGACCACCGCGAAGCCCACCGAGGTGCGCAGCGAAGACAGGATCCAGCTCGCCGCTGCGGGGAAGTAGACATGGCGCAGCAGGTCGCTGCGGCTCGCCCCCAGGATGCGGGCATTGGCCAGCACCACCGGATTCACCTCGCGCACGCCCTGCATGGCATTGAAGAACGTGGTGAAGAACACCAGCGTGACCGCCAGCGCCACCTTCGACCACAGCCCCAGGCCCAGCCACAGCACGAAAATCGGCGCCAGCACCACGCGCGGAATCGCGTTGAAGCCCTTGATGAAGGGATCGAGGATGCGTGCCGAGCGGCGGCTCAGGCCGAGCCAGACGCCGCCGGCCACACCCAGGCCGGTGCCGATGATGTAGCCCAGCGCGGTTTCGGTCAGCGTGATGTAGACATGCTGATAGAACGAGGTATCGGACAGCCAGGTCCAGGCCTGCTGCACGATCGCTGTTGGCGAAGGGAAGAAGAACGGATCGATCACGCCCAGCGCGATACCGCCTTCCCAGCCGCCGAACACGGCGACCACCAGCGCGAGCTGGATGAATTTGTCAGTCTTGGCGTGCATAGCTCTTCTCCACTTCGCCGCGCAGGCAGGCCCAGATATCGCGGTACAGGTCGGTGAAACGGTCATCCAGCTTGATTTCGGCCACGTTCCTCGGCCGTTCCAGATCCACATCGAAACTGCGCACCACGCGGCTGGCCGGGCCGGAGGACAGCACCACCACGCGGTCGCCCAGGGCGATGGCTTCTTCCAGGTCGTGGGTGATCAGGATCACCGAGCGGCGATCCTCCTGCCACAACCGCAGCAGCTCGTTCTGCATCAGATGGCGGGTGTGGATGTCCAGCGCCGAGAAGGGTTCATCCATCAGGATCACCTTCGGCTCGACGATCAACGCCTGGGCCATCTGCACGCGCTTGCGCTGGCCACCGGACAGCTGGTGCGGGTAGCGATGCTCGAAGCCGGCCAGGCCGACCTTGGCCAGCCAAGCGTTGGCCTTGGCCTTGCGTTCGGCCTCGGGCACACCACGGAAGCGCAGGCCGAGTTCAACATTCTGGTACGCGGTCTTCCACGGCAGCAGCGCGTCCTGCTGGAACAGGTAGCCGACCGACTCCTGCACGCCGCTGACGGCACGGCCATCGATGCTGACCTGGCCCGACGACGGCTTCAGCAGGCCCGCCACGGAATTGAGGATGGTGCTCTTGCCGCAGCCGGTCGGCCCGACGATGGCAAGGAACTCGCCGTCACCCACCTGGATGTCGACATCGCGTACGGCGGTGAATTCGCCGAAGGACATGGTCACCTTGTTGATGGCGACCATGGTCTGTGCAGGCTCCAGCTGCGGCGCGCCATTGAACTGGCGCACGGTGGCATTGAGGGCCATGGGTTACCTCCGCTTACGGTTGGGCAGCCGGCGCCGCAGCGTTGGCACGCTCGACGAAGGCATTGGTGTAGGTCCGGGACAGATCGATATCGGCCTTGGCGACATCCGTGTTGAACTCACGCAGCACCTTCAGCGGTGTTTCCAGATCGGCAGGCGTGAAGTGACCGTCCCGGGTGAAGATCGCGCGCGCGTTCTCCACTGCGCGGGCATAGGTGGCGCGGTCACCGGAGACGTAGCTGTCCGGCAGCGCAGCGACGATGTCTTCAGCACTGTTGTCGGCGATGAACTTCAAGGCCATCTGCTCGGCGCGGGCGATCTTCTCGGCCGCTTCGGGGCGCTTGTCCAGGAAGCTCTGGTTGGCGTACATCACCGAGGTCGGGTACAGGCCGCCATAGACCTGGCGGGCGCCGTCGTCGCTGCGCGCGTCGAGGAGGATCCTGCCGACCTTGCGCTCGGTGATCAGGGTGGCGGCGGGATCATAGTTGACCAGCAGGTCGATCTTGCCCTGCTCCAGCGCGGCCACTGCTGCGGCGCCCGAGCCGACCCCGATCAATGAGATGCTGTCGGCCGGAATGTCGTGCTGGGCGAGGAAGTGACGGACGAAGAAGTCGGACGAGGAGCCCGGTGCGGTGATCCCGACCTTCTGGCCCTTGATGGTCTCCGGGCGCGCCGGATCGAAGGTGGCATCCTCGCGGCCGGCCATCACCAGGCCGGAGTTGCGCGAGAGCAGTACGAAGGCCACCACGTCCTTGCCCTTGGCCTGCATCTGGATGGTGTGGTCGTAGAAGCCGACGGCTACGTCGGTGGAATTGGCCACCAGCGCCTGCAGCACCTTGGAGCCGCCCTGGGCGAAGTTCTCGGTCTTCACCTGCAGGCCGACGTCCTTGAAGTAGCCCTTGGCGTCGGCAATGAAGAACGGCAGGTTGTTGAGGTTGTAGGAGCCGACGCTGATGCGCACCGGTGCGTTGTCGCTGCTGCCGGCGGCCGCGCCTTCCACGCGCCCGCTGTTGCTGCATCCGGCCGCGGCCAGCCCGGCCACGCACAGCGCGGCCATCAAGAACTGCTTGTACATCATCCCTCCCAGGAGTGAAGCATCTACGTTGTAATGGCGGGCATGCGCGTCTACGCAGGCCCGTCCGGGTTCAGATCATGCCGCTGACGTCCATTGGCGGGCTTGGGTGGCACTGGCCGTGGCGGGCGCGGGCGAAGTCGCGTACACGCGCCCCTCGAACAAGCGGCGTGCGGTGCGGACCACACTGGCAATCACCGGCGAATCGCCCGAGCTGCGACTGAGGCCCACCTCCAGGGCCCCGCTCGGATGTTCGAGGGTAATGCTGCCGGGAACGGACCGGCATCCGACCAAAGTGTGGGCCAGCGTGCCCGGCGTGACGGCGGCGGTGGCCAGGCCGACCGCGCCGGTAATGGCCAGTGCGGTGTGGCATTGGTGCGGCATGAAATAGCGCACCTGCAGATCGCCGCCCTGTTGCGGCGCCGACAGCAGCACCGGCTTGGGAATGACCTTGTTGCCGGCGTCGGCGATGCCCATGCGGGCGCCCGCCTCGATGCGCAGCGCTTCCAGCCGGCGCATGAACGCCGCGTCCGCGTTCAGTTCGGCGGGCGAGGCATCACCGCGCACGCCCAGGTCTTCGGCACGCACCAGCATCATCGGCATGGCGCAGTCCACCAGGCTGGCCGGCACGCCATTGATGGTTTCCTGCGCATGCCCGCTGGGCAGCAGCTTGCCGGTGCGGGCGCCTGCCGCATCAAGGAAGGACAGCCTGACCGGCGCGGCTGAGCCCGGCGCGCCGGCAATGCGCGTATCACCGCGGTAGGCCACATTGCCGCCCGGCGTTTCCACCGTGGCGATGATCAACTTGCCGGTGTTGACGTTGTGGATGCGCACTTCGGTCTGCGGATCCTGCGCCTGCACCAGCCCGCGCTCGATGGCATACGGGCCTACGGCCGCCAGCATGTTGCCGCAGTTGGGCGAGGTATCCACCACTTGCTGCTCGACCCGTACCTGGGCGAACAGGTAGTCGACATCGGCGTCCGGGCGGCTGGAGCGGTCGATGATCGCCACCTTGCTGGTCAGCGCGTTGCCACCGCCGATGCCGTCGATCTGCAGCGGATGTCCCGAGCCCATCACTTCCAGCAGCAGGCGATCGCGTTCTGCGGTGTCCGCCGGCAGGTCGCTGGCCAGGAAGAACGGGCCCTTGGAGGTGCCGCCGCGCATGAGCACGCAGGGAATGCTGAGCAGATCGTTGGACATACGTGTGCTAGATTGATGCGTATAGGGGATGAATGACCCCGCTGTGATTCGATACTGGCATGACCCCAATTGATCTGTGAATTGCTGATTTTTGGATGATTGATACCTGATGAGCATCAATTGCGAAATCCTCGATCTGCGTGCGTTCCTGCTGGTGTCCGAGACACGCAGCTTTCATCGGGCCGCGGAAATCCTTCACGTCTCCCAGCCGGCACTCAGCCGCCGGATCCAGAAACTGGAGCAGGCGGTGGGTTCGCCGCTGCTGGAGCGCACCACGCGCAGCGTCAGTACCACCGCTGTCGGCGAGAACCTGCTGCCACTGGTGCGCCGCATGCTGGAGGAATTCGATGGATCACTGTTCTCGCTGCGCGGCCGCGAAGACACCCGCGGCGCGACAGTGACCATCGCCTGCCTGCCAACGGCGGCGTTCTACTTCCTGCCCAGCGTGATGGCGCGTTTCCATGAAGCGCACCCGAACGTGCGCTTCCGCATCCTGGATATCCCGGCCACGGAGGGTCTGCAGGCAGTGGAACGTGGCGAAGTCGAGTTCGGCATCAACTTCATGGGCGCCAACGATCCGAATCTCGATTTCGACGTACTGGCAGAGGACCCGTTCGTGCTGGCGTGCCGTCGCGATCATCCGCTGGCGCGCAAGCGCAAGGTGGAATGGGCCGACTTGGCCGAGCACCAGTTGATCACCGTGCATCGCACCAGCGGCAACCGCACGCTGCTGGATGGTGCGCTGGCGCGCGAGAACCTCAAGTTGAGCTGGCACTACGAAGTGACCCACCTGTCGACGTCACTGGGCATGGTCGAGGCGGGCATCGGGGTGTCGGTGCTGCCGAAGATGGCTACGCCAGATGGGGATCACCCCACCCTGGTGACGCGCGCGATCGGCAACCCGGTGGTGTCACGCACGATCGGCATCGTCCGCCGCCGCGGCGCCCTGCTCTCGCCCACGGCGGAGCGATTCCTGCAGATGCTGATGAGCCAGTGGCGTGGGGAGGCGTGAGCAGCCCCGCAGTTCACGCACCCATCCGTTCCGGCACACGGGGCGCTGACAGGGTCGCCCTTCATGACGAGGCCGCGAAGATCGACGCAATACCTGCAAGCGATCCCACGGCCACCCATGAGAGCGTGGCGAATGCAGTCAGCAGTACCTTCCGGTGGACGGCCTGCGCTTCGTTCTGGGCCTCCGACCGTCGCGCATAGGGCCTGGAGAAACCCAGCAGTTCGCCGGTGACAGTCAACACCCCCATCAGGATCAGTGCGGTCACGCAGAAGCCGAACATGGAGCCTATGAAGGCCAGATGGCGGGTGTCGCCGATAGCCGGCTGAGTCCCGGCCAGGGCTTCCACAAGTTGCCCCGTCCACCGTGCGGGCAGCCAAGCCAGGGCTGCGACAATGCCGAAGTGACTGGCCACGTTGATCCAGAACCAGGATGTGGTCTTCATGACGTCAGCGTTTCCGGTGTTGGCCAGTGGCGGGCATCGTGACGCCTGCGCCAGCCCCGCGCAACGCTGCATGGGGAAGCCGGCCAGCGGCCGGCACTACCCGGGCGATCAGCCTGCGGTTTCCAGCCCCTTGCCTGCCGCATCCACCCGCAGCGAGGCCAGGTACCGGGCGTACTTGCCGACGAAGATGCCAGTGAACCCGCCCGTCAGCAGCAGGTAGGCGGCACTGAAGCCGGCACTGGCGGACAGCGACGGCGACACCGCAAATGCGACTTCGAAGCCGTACTTCACCAGGAAGGTGACCAGCAGCAGCGGCAGCAGGCTGAAGTCCGCGCTGCGCCAGAGCTTGCCGGTGCTGCGATCCAGCGTCAGCTTCAATCGACTCAGCAGCAGCCAGGCAAGCGTCGCGCCCGTGGCGATGCCGGCCAGCCACTCGCTCCAGGCGGCCAGCGACGCGCCGAAGCGATGACTGATCGACCACGCGCCCCAGACGGCGAACAGCGCGGGCACGACCGCCAGTTTGTGCAGCGAGGTTTCTGCAGGCTTCATGGCGGCGATGCCACGGGTGACCAGGAAGGCCAGGAGCAGCCAGACCCAGACCGGCGTCTGCGAGGCGAGTTGCTGGAGCATGTTCATGAGCGGTCCCCTTGATGAGTGGTGGCTGAGTGGTGGCGAGGTGCCCTCGCATTGGCGCTCACTATTCGCTTCCGCCCGGGTTGCAGCCAGTGACAGCTGTCAGCCATCGCGGATGACCCGCCGGCATGCTGCGCGTCCCCGGCAGCTGTCGGGGTGGATTCACCCGGTGCACCCTGCGCGGGCCGGCCCTCAGTCCGCGCTACCATCACCACGACGCCGCTGCGAGCCACGTGCATGTACCACGACCCTGTTCGACGTCGCCTGTGTGCGGCGCTGCTGGCCACTGGCTTCGGCCTGTCAGCACCATCGGCGCTGGCGAGCCGGGCGACGTTGGCGGGATGCGGTTCGCTGACCGCATTGCTGCAGGCCGAACGGCAGCCTGGCATGGCGGCCGTTCTGGTCGATCACGGGCGCATTGACGCGCTGTGCACGACCGGGCGGCTCGATGACACCCGACCTGCACCGATTGATCGCCATACCGTGTTCGAACTGGGGTCGATCACCAAGCTGTTCACGGCCCTCCTGATTTTCCAACTGCAGCAGCGGCATCTGCTCGACGTCACCGCGCCCATCGGCCAGTACGTGGAAGGGTTGCCTTCCGCATGGGCATCCACTTCGCTGCTGCAGCTGCTGAGCCATACCTCAGGCATTCCCAACTATCTGAATGAAGAGAATTTCCTGCGGTTGATGCCGACGAATCCAGCCCCCCGTGGATTGCTCGCAGATGTGGCCGAGCGGCCGCTGGCGTTTGCGCCCGGTGCGCGGCACGCCTATTCCAATACGAACTACATCCTGCTCGGCCTGGCCATAGAGCATGCAACCGGCATGGACTACTGGCGGGTTCTGCAGGAGGAGATACTGTCGCCGCTGGGCATGCGCGATGCGGGACCGCGTCGTGCAGACGATCGGCGCCGGATTGCCCAGGGGCATCTGTTCCAGGATGGCCACTGGCGCGCACCACCGCCCACTGCTCCGGGCTCGGCATGGGCCGCCGGCAGCCTGCTCGCCAGCATCGACGACATGGCGCGCTTTGCTGTGGCGCTGGACCAGCATCGACTGTTGCCCGAGGCGGCCCTGAAGCGGATGTGGTGCGACACACTCCTCGCCAATGGCAGCAAGGCGGGCTGGGGGGCCGGCTGGGAAGTTTCCGATGGCGGAAAGGTAGTCGGCCATGGCGGCGGGACCGCAGGCTTTACCGGGTATCTCCGGCACCGTCCCACCGATCGAAGAACGCTCGTCGTACTGATCAATCGCGCCGGAGACATCAACCCGCAGAGCATTGCAGAGCGCCTCGACCTGGGCATGCGTCGCTGCAATGGGAGGCTTTCCAGGCCGGCGCCTTCGCTGGATCAACCCGGCACCCGGACAACGCGATCCATGCCATGACGCAGATCATCGGCGCTGGCTGATGGAAATGCGCCGCCGGTACTGCGCCACCCACTCCAGCGACGGCGCAACACCGCCGAACGGGAAGAAATGCGGGCTGACCTGGCCATGGGCGCGGGTCAGCCCCTTCACCAGGCGATCGACGAACACCTCCGGCCCTGCCGTGCCGAGCAGCCGGCCGATCGAGATGCCATACCGGGCCAGCATCGATGCACTGGCGCCTACGCCGCACATCGCGGCGTAGCGCAGCAGGCGAGAGACGCTGGCCGGGCCCGGCACGCCGACCAGCACCGGAACGCTGATGCCGCGCGCGCGCAGTGCATCCAGCCAGGCCAGCACGGCATCGGCATCGAAGGCGAACTGGGTGACGATCACAGGCGCCATGCGGCGCGCTTCGATGGCCTGGCACTTGCGTTCGAGTACCTGCCAGCGAGCGTCGCCGCTCATCGCCGGATGGCCTTCCGGATGCCCGCCGATACCTACGACCTTGATGCCGAAACGCTCAAGACGCCCGGTCGCGATGATCGAAGCACTGTCGGCAAACGGCCCGGCAGGCGTCGCGAGGTCACCGGCGATCAGCAGGCAGCGCTCTACCCCGGCTTCGCTGGTGGCGCGCTCCAGGAAGCGTTCAAGCGCTGTGCGTGACCCGATGCGCCGCGCGGAGAGATGCGGCATCGGCTCGAATCCGAGCGCGCGCACGGTGCGCACGGCGGCCAGGCGGGCGTCGTCATCCTCGCTGGCCAGCCAGGGAATGGAGATGACCGTACCGCGCGGGATCCGATCCGCCTCGGCGCGCAGCGCGGGCATGGCCTTCGCGCTGACTTCCAGTGAAAAGGCGTTGATGAAGGCTTCCGCGTGCGCTGAGGTACCGGCCGGCATCAGCGCGCCTCGCGTGCATTGCCGGCAAGCGGCGAGCTGTTGCGGGCCAGTTCGATGAAGGCCTGCAGGTAGTCGATACCGGTATCGGCCTCGCGCGCGCCCAGGTAGATCTGCTTGGGGATGCCCTTGGCGCCCAGCCGTACGGGCACCACGTCCATGCGCGTGGCGTACTCCTCCACCAGCCAGCGCGGCATAGCAGCCACGCCGCGGCCGCTGGCCACCATCTGCATCATGATGTCGGTGGTTTCGATGGCCTTGTGGCGCCGCGGGGTGATGCCGGCCGGCAGCAGGAACTGGTTGTAGATGTCCAGGCGCTCGAACGGCACCGGATAACTGATCAGCACTTCCTGGCCGAGCTGGCGCGGTTTTACGTGGTCCACCTTGGCCAGGGCATGGTTCCCGGCCACCACCAGCACCTGTTCGTAGTCGAACACGGGAATGAACTTCAGGCCCGGCTTCAGCAGCGGGTCGGGGGTAACCAGCAGGTCGATCTCGTAGCCGAACAATGCGCCGATACCGCCGAACTGGAACTTCTGCTTGACGTCCACATCCACGTCCGGCCATGCCGCCAGGTAGGGCGAGACAATCTTCAGCAGCCACTGGTAGCAGGGATGGCACTCCATGCCGATGCGCAGCGCGCCACGCTCGCCCTGCGCGAACTGGCGCAGGCGCTCCTCGGCCAAGTCCAGCTGCGGAAGCACCCGGTTGGCCACTGCCAGCAGGTACTGTCCGGCCTGGGTCAGCCGCAGGCTGCGACCCTCACGCAGCCAGACCTCGGTACCCAGCTGCTGCTCCAGCTTCTTCATGCTGTGGCTGAGCGCCGACTGGGTCAGGTTGAGCACGCCGGCGGCGGCGGTGAGCGAGCCCTGCTGCTCGACCTGCTGCACGATGCTGAGGTGGATGCGCTCCAGCATGACGATGAATCTCACTCATGGATAGGTGAAGTAATACCATTTTACGTCATGGAAAGGCATGACTAGGATCGGGTCATGCCTTCATCCCACCGCCCTCTCCGTATCGTCGCCGTGTCCGGCGGACTGCAGCGCCCCTCGCGGGCCACCCTCCTGGCCGAGCATCTGCTGGGCGTGATCGGCAACGACGTCCATTGCGAACACCATCTGATCGAGCTCGGCGAGCTCGCCCCGCAGCTGGCCGGCGCCCTGTGGCGCTCACAATTGCCCGAGGCTGTCGAGCGCCAGCTGCTTGCCGTCGAGCACGCCGATGTCCTCGTGGTGAGCACACCGGTCTATCGCGGCTCGTACACCGGGCTGTTCAAGCATTTCTTCGACTTCATCCACCAGGATGCGCTGGTCGACACCCCCATCCTGCTGGCCGCGACCGGCGGCAGCGAGCGCCATGCGCTGGTGATCGACCACCAGCTGCGGCCGCTCTTCAGCTTCTTCCAGGCCCGCACCCTGCCGCTGGGCGTCTATGCCACCGACCGCGATTTCGCCGACGGCCGCGTGCACAACGAACCGCTGATCGAGCGCGCTCGACTGGCGGTCCACCGAGCCATGCCACTGCTGGCCCTGGCCCGCCATCCCGTCGCCGCCCTCGAGGCTGCCGCAGCACCCTGAATGCCGGATGCCCTCGCCCGCATCCGGATGTCACCCCGCATCACGGAACGCCGCCCATGACGAACGACACCTTCACCTTCAGCATCACGCGCATCCCCTTCAACGAGGACTACCAGCCCGCCGAGGGCACGCGCATCACCACCAATTTCGCCAATCTGGCGCGCGGCGCTTCCCGGCGGGAAAACCTGCGCAACACCCTCAGCATGATCAACAACCGCTTCAACGACCTGGCGCACTGGGACAACCCGAGCGCCGATCGTTATGCCGTCGAGCTGGACATCATCTCGGTGGAGATGCACATCGACGGCGCCGACGGCAACGATCCGTTTCCGTTGATCGAGGTGCTGCAACCGACCATCGTCGACACGCGGACCGGCGCGCGTACCGAAGGCATCGTCGGCAACAATTTCTCGTCCTACGTGCGTGACTATGATTTCAGCGTGGTGCTGCCGGCCAGCAACGAGGGCAAGGCCACCTTCGGTCTTCCGGAAGGCTTTGGCGACCTGCATGGCAAGCTGTTCAAGCACTTCCTGGGATCGGACGCCTACCGCGCCAGCTTCCGCAAGGGGCCGGTGATCTGCATCAGCGTCTCCAGCAGCAGGACCTACCACCGCACCGAGAATCATCACCCCATCCTGGGCGTGGAGTACCGGCAGGGCGAGTTCTCCGCCACCGACCACTACTTCGACAAGATGGGCCTGCAGGTACGTTACTTCATGCCGCCGGGCAGCGTCGCGCCGCTGGCGTTCTACTTCCAGGGCGACCTGCTGGGCGACTACTCGAACCTGGAGCTGATCGGCACCATCAGCACGATGGAAGCGTTCCAGAAGATCTACCGCCCGGAGATCTACAACGCCAATTCCGTAGCCGGCAAGGTCTACCAGCCCAGCCTGAAGCACCAGGATTACTCGTCCACCCGCATCGTCTACGACCGCGAAGAGCGCAGCCAGCTGGCGGTCAAGCAGGGCCGGTTCACCGAAGAACACTTCATCAAGCCGTACCGCGCCGTGCTTGAGCAGTGGGCTGCGCGCTGATCCATCGATTTCCCCTTCGCATTCCAGGACAACCCGACACCGATGAAGAAACTGCTCCCCACCTCCACCGCCGGCAGCCTGCCCAAGCCGTCCTGGCTGGCAGAACCCGAAAAGCTCTGGTCGCCCTGGAAGCTGCAGGACGAAGGCCTGGCTGAAGGCAAGCAGGATGCGCTGCGCCTGTCGCTGCAGGAACAGCAACACGCGGGCATCGACATCGTCAGCGACGGTGAGCAGACCCGGCAGCACTTCGTCACTACCTTCATCGAGCATCTCAGCGGCGTTGACTTCGAAAAGCGCGAAACCGTGCGCATCCGTAACCGCTACGATGCCAGCGTGCCCACCGTGGTCGGCGCCGTGAGCCGTCCGAAGCCGGTGTTCGTGGAGGATGCGAAGTTCCTGCGCCGCCAGACTGCGCAGCCGATCAAGTGGGCGCTGCCCGGCCCGATGACGATGATCGACACGCTGTACGACGCCCACTACAGGAGCCGGGAGAAGCTGGCCTGGGAGTTCGCGAAGATCCTCAACGAGGAAGCGAAGGAGCTGGAAGCGGCCGGCGTGGACATCATCCAGTTCGATGAGCCGGCCTTCAATGTGTTCTTCGACGAAGTGAACGACTGGGGCGTGGCCGCCCTGGAGCGCGCGATCGAAGGGCTGACGTGCGAGACAGCCGTGCACATCTGCTACGGTTACGGGATCAAGGCCAACACCGACTGGAAGCAGACGCTGGGATCGGAATGGCGCCAGTACGAGGAATCGTTCCCGAAACTGCAGGCCTCCAGCCTCGACATCATTTCGCTGGAATGCCATAACTCGCACGTGCCGATCGACCTGATCGAGCTGGTCCGTGGCAAGAAGGTGATGGTAGGCGCGATCGACGTGGCCTCGAGCGCGGTGGAAACACCGGAAGAAGTGGCCGACACCCTGCGCAGGGCGCTGCAGTTCGTGGATGCCGACAAGCTTTACCCCAGCACCAACTGCGGCATGGCGCCGCTGGCCCGCACCGTGGCCAGGGGCAAGCTGCGCGCGCTCAGCGAAGGGGCCAGGATCGTGCGTGAGGAGCTTTCGGCGTAGCGCTTGCCAGGGCTGTGGGCGTCCTGCCGGGTACCGACCACGCCTGACCCGTTAACTGCCCCAAGGGCCTGGCAGGCTGCCGCGGTGCGAGCGCCTGCTTGATGCGTGCCACCTCCCCTGTCCCGGCCTCGGCCAGGCGGCGCGCCTGCTGGCGCTGCTCCCGTGTGAGCGGCGGCGGCCGCGCCGCGCCTGCCGAAGGCGCGGCGCCCACAAGACAGGCGACCGCGTCGCGCAGCCGCAACCGGGGGCAAAGCCGAGCCGCGCACCAGCGCTCGGCATAGCGCCGGGCTTGCCGCGCATTCACCGCGTGCACCACCTTGGCCGGGGACATCCTGCGTGCATCCAGGTACACCTGGAAGCCGAGCACTGCGTGCGGGACGATGCTGGCCACGATGCGGCCGCTCCACCATAGATCCCAGCGCTCACCGCGTTGCACCCAGCCGGAGGACGCGGGGACTGCCGGGAGACCGCGAAGATCGGAGAAGGAATGCATGCAGGAAGGATACGGGCTGCCGTCGCAAGGGATGAGATTCGAATGGGCACGTAGCCGCGGCCGTGAATCGTTCAATGGAAACGCAACGGTGCAGTATGGTCGCTGCCCTCTCGGCACCGGCATGCATCATTGGCATGACACATCACCGGCGATCACCCGCCGGCATGCTCAACGATGCAACAGCCATTACCCCCGGCGCTGGCCAGGTCGCGGCACGCAGACGCTCGGCCGGTGTCCGCTCCGTCGTTCAGATCCGCGTCGTGGCCAGGAACCGTTCACGATCCTGCTGCGTGCGCCGGCGGATCTCCTCCAGCGCCTGGCTTTCGGTCGCCTGCAGCATGGCCTCGAACAGGCGCTGGAAGTGATGGCGCATCGCATTGCGCGCGGCCACCGGATCACGTGCGCGCAATGCTTCGAAGATGGCCATGTGCTCGTCGGCACGGCTGGCGCCATCATCATGGCAGACCCGCGCATAGACTTCGGTTACCCGCGGCAACTCGCTGCGCATGCGCCAGATCTGCTGCACGAAGAACTCCACCACCGGGTTGCCGGAGAGGCGCGCGATGGTCAGGTGGAAGCGGCGGTCGTACTCGCCGGCTTCCGCGTCGCTCAGGTCGCGACGGCACAGCGCTTCGGCCAACGCCTGAAGCTCGGCAATGCCGGCATCATCCAGATTGCTTGCCGCCAGAGCGGCGGCCTCGGCCTCGAATACCGCGCGGGCAGCGGTGAGGTCGAAGGCGCTGACATCCGGCAGCCCGCCGGACGCCTGCGTCGGGCGCGGCTTCACGTGCACGCCCGAACCGATACGGATTGCAATCCAGCCCTGTGCCTCCAGTGCAATCTCCGCTTCGCGGATGGTGACCCGGCTGACGCCAAACCGTTCGGCCAGCTCGCGCTCGCCCGGCAGCCGCGAGCCCGGCGGGAATTCGCCGTCCTCGATCAGCTTGCGGAGCTTGGCAGCGATGGTCTGGTAAAGGCGGTTGGCGGACATGCGGCTGACCCTTGGCAATTCAATTCCTTCCGGGTCCCTGCCCTGCCACCGCGGCCGGCGAGGGTCCGGTTGGAGCGACGGCGCGGCCACTGGCCGCGCCGCCCTGTTCAGAACTTGTATCGTACACCGAAATACGCACGCCGCCCGTAGGTCACTACTTCGCGGAAGTTCCCATAAAGCGGCTGGTAGGCCACGCGCGGCTCGTTGGTCAGGTTCATCAACTCCAGCGACAGCGACAACTGCTTGTTCACCCGGTAGCGCAGGCGCAGGTCCACGCTGGTGTTGTCATCGTAGTAGCGGTTCTGCTGCGCGGCGTTGCCGGTGAAGTCCTGGTAGTAGTGCGAGCGGAACTTGCCGATGGCCTGGATGTTGAAGCGCCCGACGTCCCAGTAGATCGAGCCGGACAGGACGTGCCGCGAGAAGCCGCTGAGACCGGCCGGCGGCACGATCGCCGGAATGATCGTGCCATCACCGGCCAACTGCTCACCCAGCCGTGAATCCTGGGTCTGGTAGTCGGCATCGGCATAGTTGTAGCTGACCTTGAAGCCCAGCCCGTCGAACGGCTTGGGCAGGTAAGACAGTCGATGGGTGGCGGTCAGCTCGAAGCCGGTCAGCGTACTGTCCTCGTCGGTGGTTACCTGCTGCCGCACCGGCACGGTCACGCTCCGGCCGTCGATGGTGTAGGTCTCAGGCACCAGCGCGGTGGCGGTGCCGCCGTTGAACTGCTTCCAGTACACCGCGCCGGCCAGCATCGTGTCCGGGTTCGGGTACCACTCCAGGGAGAGGTCACCGTTCCAGGACATCAGCGGCTGCGCAGCGGGGTTGCCGCTGGCACTGATGTCATCCAGCGCGTCGGCCAGATTGCCGTAGGTGGCATCACTACTGACGTTGATGGTGCGCCCGGCGCCCAGCGCGGCGATGTCCGGCCGTGACATAGCGCGGTATGCACCGACCCGCAGCAGTACGTCCGGGCGCAGTTCGAAGGCCGCGTTGAGGCTGGGCAGCAGCTTGTCGTTGCCCGCCTTGAACACCTGCGTGCTGTACGCACCGGTGGGTTGCAGGCGGATCGTGCCGTCACCGTTGTCCTCGATACGCAGCCCCGTACGCACGCCTTCGGAGCGAACGTCGGTCTTGACCCAGCGCAGGCCCAGGTTGCCGGTCACCGGCAAGCCGAACAGGCTGCTGCTGAACTCACCCATCAGATAGAGCGCGCGTGTCTTCTCGGTGATATCGACATTGTTCGGATCCTGGAAACCCGGATCCAACCCACTGTCGAGGCTGCCACGGAACGACTGGTACAGGCAGTCCGGAACGAAGTACGCCCACGAGGAGATCGTGTTGCCGCTGGCGGCATCCATGAAGTCATCCTGCGGGAACGGCGCACGGCAGGCCTGGTTGGCGGCGATGATCTTCGCCTTGTCGGCCGCCACGCGCTGGTCGTAGTCGGTTACCAGGGTGTTGTCGCGCAGGCGGTAGTCGGCCTGGCTGGCACGCACGCCGCCCTTGATGCGGGTGAAGAAACCGGACTCGGGCATGAAGCTGGCATCGAAGCGGCCGGCGCTGATCCTGTGGTCGTTCTCCGTTGCGCTGGACGTGACGCGCGCCGCGCCGGTGTAGGCGTCCCAGTTGTTGGGGTCGAAGTTCGGCGCCAGCGCAACACTGGGCACTTCGCCGCGCCAGTCCCAGTCATAGTCCACGTAGCCGGTGGCACCACTGCTGATGCCCGGCACGATGGCATTGTTGACGTCGCGCTGGTTGGCGCGCAGGCGGGTCATGCGCTCGCTGTCGAGGCGATTGGTGTGCGAGTACGAAAGATCGGTGGACAGTTCCCAGGCCGGGGTCGGTCGCAGGATCAGGTTCAGGCCACCCCCGGTGTATTCCTCGCCACGCCAGTAGCGGTTTGAGGTGGAATCAATCGAGGTGCTGCCATGCAGGTGGCGCACGATGCCGTCCTCGTCCACCTCGCGCCGGGTGATGCCACGGCGGGCGTTGGACAGGCTCAGGTCGCTGCGGTTCTCGTACCAGTTGCGCTCGGTGTGTTCGAAGTCGAGGTTCACTTCAACCACGTCATTGGGCCGCCACTGCAATGCGGCGAACTCGCTCTGCCGGTCGTTGCGCTCCTGCTTGAGCCGGTAGATGCGGCTGCTGGGCACCAGGTAATAAGGTGCGCCGTTGGCGATGGCCTGCGCGGACACTTCATTGCAGTTGGCATTGCTCACGTTCTGCGTGCCATCGCAGGCATACCAGGTGGAACCGCTGGTGATGCTCTCTTCCGGGTCGGTGCCATCCAGGCGCTGGAAGCCCAGCGAGATGCCCAGCTTCTGCCCGTTGCCGAACTCGAACTGGTCGATGTAGCTGGCGGTACCGCGATAGCCGATGCCGTCGTCGTCGCGGTACTTCTTGTCATACTCGGCCCAGCTGCCGCGCAGGTCCAGCTGCGCCGCACGCTTGCCGTACTCCAGTGGGCGCACTGTTTCCAGGCCGATGGTGCCAGCCACGCCGCCTTCGATGATGTCGGCACGCTGGGTCTTGTAGATGGCCACCGTGTTGATCAGCTCGGCCGGGAACATGTTGAAGTTCACCGAGCGGTCGCCGCTGCCATTGGTGATTTCGCGGCCGTTGAAGTTGGTGCTGCTGAGGAAGGCCCCCAGGCCACGGATGGAGATTTCCGAGGCGCCGGTCTTGTCGCGGGTCGAGGCGGCGCCGGTCAGGGTCTCGATCGCATCGGCCAGCGATGGCGCCGGCAGGTCGCCGATGTCATCGGCCGAGAGCACGTCGGCAATGACGGTGTCGTCGCGCTTCTTGTTGATCGAACTCTGCATCGATTCGCGGATGCCGGTGACCTGCACCTGGTCCAGCGTGGTGGGATCCTGCCCTGCCGCGTCCTTGCCGGATTGCGCGTGGGCAGCGGGCAGGCCAGCCAATGCGGCAAGCAGCGCCACGATCAGGGGTGTAGGGGACAACGAGATGCTGTGCACTGCTCCGGCGGGTCGCCGCATGGTTTCCTCCTCCCAAAGGATCGCCTGCATGCCAGGCGTGGGACGCAGCTTCGGCACGGCGACATGAAAATGTCAACCAATTGGTATGCGATTGTTCAAATGCCTTTGATCCATACCAGTTGATCGCAATTTAATGTGCTCATGCAGCATGACTTTGCGCGAAAGCTGGCTTACAACAGACCTGAAAGTGGTATGCAGGCCCACCCTGAAACGACGGCCCGGCCGTCCCTGGAAGGATTTCATGCGCATTCACTCGCTGGCGCGTCACCGATCCAATGGTTCATGGCTATTTTGCCTGACCACTGGTCTGGCAATGTGCCTGACCACTCCAGCAGCAAGTGCAGCCAGCTGGCTCGTCCACGATGTCGCGGAGTTCGCTACCGCCGCCTCGGCGCTGCAGCCCGGCGATGAGATCGTGCTGGCTGACGGCACCTGGACCGACGCCCGGCTGCTGCTGAAGGGCCAAGGCACGGCGGATGCCCCGATCGTGCTGCGCGCGCAGACCGCCGGCAAGGTCATCTTCAGCGGGCGCTCGGACCTGCGCCTGGCGGGGAGCTACCTGCAGGTGTCCAACCTGGTGTTCCGCAGCGGCTATGCGCCGGGTGATGCGGTGGTGGCATTCCGCGAGTCGAGCAAGGCCGTCGCCAGCAACAGCCGCGTCACCGGCCTGGTGATCGACGACTACACCAACCCCGATGCCAGCGACCAGGACTACTGGGTGTCGCTGTATGGCAGCCACAATCGGTTGGACCACAGCCAGCTGCGCGGCAAGACCAATGCGGGACCCACAGTCGTGGTGGTGCGCGATGCAACCCAGGGCCTGGACAACCAGCACCGCATCGACCACAACTGGTTCGGGCCGCGCCCGGCGCTGGGCGTCAATGGCGGCGAAACCCTCCGCGTCGGCACCAGCGATAGCTCACTGAGCGATTCCAACAGCACGGTGGAGAACAACTGGTTCGAAGGCTGCGACGGCGAGACCGAGATCATCAGCAACAAGTCCGGCGGCAACACCTACCGCGGCAACGTGTTCTATCGTTCCGCCGGAGCACTCACCCTGCGCCACGGCAATGGCAACCGGGTGATCGACAATGTCTTCCTCGGCGATGACAAGGCCGGCACCGGCGGCGTACGCATCATCAACGCCGACCAGACCGTCAGCAACAATTACTTCGAGCGGCTGGCCGGGTCCAGCAACCGGTCGGCACTGGCGGTGATGGATGCGCAGGCCAATCCGCCGCTGTCCGGCTATGCGCCGGTGGTGAATGCCACGATCAGCCGCAACACCTTCGTGGACGTGGCGAAGATCAGTTTCGGTGTCGGCCATGATGAGGCGAAGGGCATCGTGGTGGCCGCCAGCAACAGCCGCTTCACCGGCAACCTGATCGTCAACCGCGACAACCGGAATCCGCCCACTGCCGCCAGTTCGCTGGCCGGCATCGACTTCAGCGGCAACGTGCAGTCGCCGGCAGCCAGCGCCGTGTTCCCGGGGGGCATAGAGGGCCGTGGTGTCAGCCTGCAGCAGGCTGATAGCGGATTGTGGGTTGCCACGCCTGCCCTGCCCGCCGTGGGCGCCGATCCTGCCTTGACGATGACCGCACGCGAGGCGACCGGCGTCGACTGGTATCCCAAGGTGGGCGAAGCCACCCTCTCACGCACCCGCACTGGAGTTGATCGATGAGGTTGCAGCCGCTGTTCGTTTCCTTGGCTTTGGCCGCCCCCTTCGCCCTGCTGCCGAGCGCATCGCTGTTCGCAGCCCCCACTGCTGCCGTGCGACAGGCCGAAGCCGCGCCGGTGCTGGTCACCGCCGCACAATGGCAGCAGATGGCCAGCGAAGGCCGCCGCTACCCGTGGTTTGCCAAAGAGCAGGCACGCACCGAAGCAACGCTGAAGAAGATGATGAAGGCCGGCATCGACGTGCCGGTACCGAAGGACAAGGGCGGCGGCCGCACCCACGAACAGCACAAGCGCAACTACCAGGCGCTGCTGGCGGCAGGCACGCTGTACCGGCTGACCGGCGACAGGGCCTACGTGGACTATGCGCGCGACATGCTGCTGCAGTATGCCCAGCTCTACCCGACGCTGGGCCCGCACCCGGAAGGCCGTGGGCAGATCCCCGGGCGCGTGTTCTGGCAGGTGCTCAACGATTCGGTATGGCTGGTCAACGCCATCCAGGGCTACGACGCGATCCGCGACGCGCTGTCCGCCAACGACCGCAACACCATCGAATCGAAGGTGTTCCGGCCAATGGCCGAGTTCCTCGTCAGCGAGCCGAAGAACTACGACCAGATCCACAACCACGCCACCTGGGCGGTGGCCGCCACCGGCATGACCGGCTACGTGCTGCGCGACCCTGAGCTGGTGGAGAAATCCCTGCGCGGCAGCCGGAAGGACGATCAATTCGGCTTTCTTCGGCAGATCGACCTGCTGTTCTCGCCCGATGGTTACTACGAGGAAGGCCCCTACTACCAGCGCTATGCACTGGCGCCGTTCCTGCTGTTCGCCAATGCCATCGAACGCAACGAACCGCAGCGGAAGATCTTCGCGCGCCGCGACGGCGTGCTGTTGAAGGCCGTGGATGTGCTGGTGCAGTCCAGCTACAACGGCTTGTTCTTCCCGATCAACGACGCCATCCTGGACAAGGGCATCGACACCGAAGAGCTGGTGGCCGGCATCGGCATCGCCTATGCGCGTACCGGTGACGACCGCCTGCTGTCCGTGGCCCAGCAGCAGAAGCGCCTGCTCTTGTCGCCCGAGGGCCTGCAGGTGGCGCAGGCGCTGGCGGCGAACAAGACCAGGCCCTTCGACTATCGGCCGATGCTGCTGCGCGATGGCCCCGACGGCGATCGCGGCGGCCTGGCGATCCTGCGCATGAACGGCGAACGCGGCCAGGCGCTGGTGCAGAAGGACACGATGCAGGGCATGGGCCATGGCCACTTCGACAAGCTCAACTGGCTGTTCTACGACAACGGCAATCCAGTGGTGACCGACTACGGCGCGGCCCGCTTCCTCAACGTGGAAGCCAAGCGCGGCGGCATCTACCTGGCCGAGAACCGCAGCTGGGCCAAGCAGACCGTGGCGCACAACACCCTGGTGGTGGACGAGCAGAGCCACTTCAAGGGCGACTGGAAACGCGGCGAGGAACACGCGCCGCAGGTGCGCTTCTTCCAGGCCGATGCCGATACCCAGATTGCCTCGGCAACGATGCGCGACGCCTACCCCGGCGTGGTGTTCACCCGCACCCAGGCGCTGCTGCGCCATCCCGACCTGGGCCTGCCGGTCGCGCTGGACCTGCTGCAGGTGCACGGCGGCAAGGCCGCGCGCTACGACCTGCCGCTGCACTTCAACGGCCACATCGTCACCACCGGCTTCGAAGCCGAACACTTCCCCGCCCAGCGCCCGGTGCTGGGCAAGGACAACGGCTACCAGCACCTGTGGCTGGATGCACGCAGCAAACCCGGCAGCGAGCCGCGGTCGCTGACATGGCTGCTGGACGGGCGCTTCTACACCTACCGCTTCGGCAGCAGTGCGCCGGCACAGGCGCTGCTGGTGGAAAGCGGCGCGAACGATCCGGAATTCAACCTGCGCCGCGAACCGGCCCTGCTGCAGCGCGTGGACGGACAGAAGGACGTGACCTTCTTCAGCGTGCTGGAGCCGCACGGCGAGTACAACGGCACCGCCGAATACGTGCACGGCGCGGACAGCCGCATCAAGGACATCGTGCGCAGCCGGGGCAACGATGCCGAGGTGATCGAGCTGCGCCTGGCCAGCGGTGCACGCATCGCCCTCGGCGTGGCCGACGACAGCAGCGCCAAGGGCGAGCACAGCGTGAGCGTGGACGGCCATGCCTACCGCTGGAGCGGCAGCCATGCACGCATGGACCGCAGCAAGGTTGACGGCAAATGAACGGCCCTGCGGTGGTGGCCAACCTGCGCAAGGTGCCGCTACGGTCGGCCGTGCGCTGGCTGATCGTGGGCCTGATCGCCGTGGCCACGGTGATCAACTACATCGACCGCAACGCACTGGCGGTAATGTGGCCGGAAATCGCCAGGGAAGTGGGCGCCACCAAGGATGACTACGCCCTGCTGGTGACGGTGTTCATGCTGTTCTACGCCGCTGGCCAGTTCCTGTTCGGGCGCCTGTTCGACATGATCGGCACGCGCCTGGGTTTCGCCCTGTCGATCAGCGTGTGGTCGATCTCCATCGCCCTGCACGCGATCACCCATTCGATGCTCTCCTTCAGCCTGGTGCGGGCGATGCTCGGCATCAGCGAAGCCGGGGCGTGGCCGGGCGCGGTCAAGGCCAATGCCGAGTGGTTCCCGGCGCGCGAGCGCGCATTGGCGCAAGGCGTGTTCAACGCCGGCGCGTCGATCGGCGCGATCGTTTCCGCGCCGGCCATCGCCGGCCTCTACCTGTGGCTGGGCTGGCGCGGCACCTTCGTGCTGGTCGGTGCGATCGGCTTCCTGTGGCTGCTGCCATGGCTGTTTGTCTACCGCGCCGGGCCGGACAAGCATCCGTGGGTGAGCGATGCCGAGCGCCGGTTGATCCAGGAAGACCAGGCCGGGCAGCAGGCAGAGGTGGCACCGAAGGCCAGCGTTCGTGAGCTGCTGGCCCACCGGCAGAGCTGGGGCATGCTGGCCTGCCGCTTCCTGCTCGACCCGATCTGGTGGCTGTTCGTGTCCTGGCTGCCGATCTATCTGGCTGAAACCTTCGGCTTCGACATCAAGCAGATCGGCCTGTTCGCCTGGGTGCCGTTTGTCGGCGCGATGCTGGGCAGCCTCAGCGGTGGTTGGCTGTCCGGGCGGATGATCCGCGCCGGGCACAGCGTGGACCGCGCCCGCAAGCTGTCCATAACGCTGGGCTGCGTGGTCATGGCTCCTGCCCTGCTGGGTGCCGTGCTGGCGAACCAGCCGCTGCTGGCGGTGCTGGCAATCGCTGCGGTCCTGTTCGGCTTCCAGGTGGCCATCGGCAACATCCAGACCCTGCCGGGCGACCTTTTCGACGGCCGCTCGGTGGGCACGCTGGCAGGCCTGGGTGGCCTGGCCGCCGTGGCCGGCACCTTGATCACCACCTGGCTGGTGCCGGTGCTGACCCGCCACTCCTATGCCCCGATCTTCATCCTCGTCGCCGCCCTGGTGCCGCTGTCGCTGGCCGCGCTGTGGTGGTGGACCGGCCCGATCCACAAGCTCGACCGCCGCAGCGGCTGAGCCTGGATCTCCTTTTTTCAGAATACGTCAATTCCCCCGCAAACCAAGGAGTTTTCCGCATGTCGTTCCAGGACAAGGTGGCCATTGTCACCGGCGGTGGCCGCGATATCGGTCGCGCCGTTTCGATCAAGCTGGCTGCCGCCGGTGCACGCGTCTGCATCAACTACGCCAATGATGAAGACAGTGCCCAGGAAACGCTGGCACAGATCCGTGCGGCCGGTGGCCAGGCCATCGTGCACCGTGCCGACGTCACCGACGCCACGGCCGTCGCCGGCCTGGTCGCTGCGGCACAGGCCGCGTTCGGCGAGCGCATCGACCTGCTGGTGAACGTGGCCGGTGGCATGGTGCAGCGCCGGCCGCTGGCCGACATCGACCCGGCGTTCTTCCACACCGTGATGGACCTGAACCTCACCTCGACCTACCTGACCACGCACGCGGTGGTGCCGCACATGCGCGAAGGCGCGGCCATCGTCAACTTCGCCTCGCAGGCCGGTCGTGATGGTGGCGGCCCGGGCGCATCGATCTACGCCACCGCCAAGGCGGCGGTGATGACCTTCACCCGCGCCATGGCCAAGGAGCTGGGGCCGAAGGGTATCCGGGTGAACGCACTGTGCTGCGGCATGATCGCCACCCGCTTCCACGATGAATTCACCAAGCCGGAAGTACGCACGGCCGTTGCCGGCGCCACCCCGTTGCGCCGCCAGGGTGCGCCGGACGAAGCCGCCGACGCTGCGGTGTTCCTGGCCTCGGATGCGGCGGCGTTCATCACCGGCACGAATCTGGACGTCAACGGCGGCACCTACTTCTCCTGACACCTGACCGGACTCCTGCCCATGCAGCGCTGGACACTTCTGTTTTCATTGACGCTCTGCTCCGCCATGACGGCGCCCGCTGCGTGGGCCGCACCCGTGTGGGTCACTGCCTGGACGGCCGCGCCCGCGCCCGACCGCAAGGACGGAACGTCCGATGCGCCGGTACAGTTCGCCGCACAGACCGTGCGCCAGGACATGCGTATCGGCAGCCGTGGCGATGCGCTGCGGCTGCGCATCAGCAACGAGCTCGGCACGGCGCCCTTGCGGGTCGAGGACCTGCGCGTGGGAGTGAAGAACGGCAAGGCCGCACCGCTGCCGGTAACGGTGGATGGCCGCGCGGTCATCGAGGTGCCGGTCGGAGCCGCGCTGCTGAGCGACCCGGTGCGGATGCCGGTGGCGGCGCTGCAGGAGATCAGCGTGAGTGCCTATTTCCCGCAGCCCACCCGCCCCGCCGTGCGCCGCACCGAGCTGCGGGTCGCAGATGGCAGGCAGACAGCCGTCGCCGACAGCGTGCGGCTGAGCTACCAGCAGAACGTGTTCTCGGCAGTGATGGTGCAGCGTGAAGATCGTCCCCAGGTAATCGTGGCGCTGGGCGATTCCATCACGGAAGGCGCCACCGCACGCCGCGGCACCTTCAACCAGTGGCCGGAGCGATTGGCGCAGCGCCTGCAGCAGGCCTGCCCGAACCGGTTCGTGGTACTCAACCAGGGCATCAGCGGCAACAAACTGCTTGACCATGGCCGCAGCCACAGCGCCCTGTCACGATTGGATCGCGATGTGATCGCGGTGGCCGACGCCGATCAGGTGATCCTGTTCGAAGGCATCAATGACATCCGCCACGGCGGTGGCGCGCAGCCGCTGCCTGGACGCAGTGCGGCGGACATGCTGCTGGGCTATCAACAGGTTGCGGCGCGGCTGCATGCGCACGGCATCCGCGCTTGGCTGGGTACGTTGACCCCGTTCGGCGGTTCCGAGCGCTACGAGCCCGTGTCCGCCGCCACCCGCACCACGATCAACCAGTGGGCACGCGGCGGCAACAGCGGCTTCGATGGCATCATCGATTTCGACGCCGCGCTGCGTGACCCGAAGGCAGCCGAATCGCTGCCCAACGAGATCACCCGCGACCATCTGCACCCCAACGACGAGGGCTACCGGCGCATGGCCGATGCCATCGATCTGCGCATGCTGGGCTGCACTACCCCCGAGTGAGAGAGAACCGATGAGCCACGTCGTTTGTTTCGGTGAGTTGCTGCTGCGCCTGGGCGCGCCCGGTCGTGAACTGCTGCTGCAGACGCCGCAGCTGCAGGTTCATGTGGGAGGTGCCGAGGCCAATGTGGCGGTCTCGCTGGCCAGCCTGGGCCACGATGTGCAGATGGCCAGCACTGTGCCCGGCAACGCGCTGGGCCGGCATGCCGTGGCCGAGCTGCGGCGGCATGGCGTGGGCGTGGCCGCCGTGCGTGAAGTGGCGGGTGACCGCATGGGCCTGTACTTCCTGGCGACCGGTGCGGTGCAGCGCGCCAGTGAAGTGGTGTATGACCGCGCCGGTTCTGCATTCGCAAACAGCAATGCCAGTGACCATGCGTGGCCCGCCCTGCTGTCCGGCGCGCACCTGTTGCATGTCTCGGGCGTGAGTCCGGCGCTGGGCGCCAACGTGGCCGAGTCGGTGCTGGGTGCGGTGCGTGCGGCTCGCGCGGCCGGTGTGCAGGTGTCCTTCGACGGCAATTATCGTCCGTCACTGTGGCGACGCTGGGATGGCGACGCAGCGGCGATCCTGCGCGAGGTCTTCGCCGAGGCCGACATTGTCTTTGCCGATCATCGGGACATCGAACTGGTGCTGGGGCTGCACTTCGCGCAGGACGATGCGGTCGCCCGAACCGAGGCCGCTGCGGCCGCTGCCTTTGCCGCGTTCCCGCACCTGCGGTGGCTGGCCTGCACCCAGCGCGAGGTGATCAGCGCCGACCATCACGTGCTCGGCGCGCTGCTGCTGGGGCGCGATGGAACCCGCGCGCAGGCTCCTCCGAGGCCGCTGCCCGGCACCGTTGATCGCATCGGCGGTGGCGATGCCTTTGCCGCCGGCATCCTGCACGGATTGCTGTCCGGGCTGGACGCAGAAAGCACCGTGCGCTTCGGACT
The DNA here is from genome assembly GCF_059369375.1 of Stenotrophomonas sp. YJH_SMC_48-3. Taxonomy (NCBI): domain Bacteria; kingdom Pseudomonadati; phylum Pseudomonadota; class Gammaproteobacteria; order Lysobacterales; family Lysobacteraceae; genus Stenotrophomonas; species Stenotrophomonas sp. YJH_SMC_48-3. The sequence continues at coordinate 237,379 of NZ_JCAFSQ010000005.1, forward strand.
GGCCGCAGGCGCGTTGAAGCACGCCATTCCCGGCGACTTCAGCCCTGCCCGCGAAGCTGAAGTCCGGGCACTGATGGAGAGCCACCCGTTCGACGTCCGTCGCTGATCTCCCCCCGGGAGAATCCCGCTAGAATCCAACGGGCGCTGGAATCGCGCAGGGATCGCCCATGGATTACACCGGATACACGCGCAAGTTTCCCAACAACCGCCCGCTGAATGCGTTTGAACGCGAGCACCGCCTGCTGCAGAAGAAGCGGCTGGATGTCGTGCCGTTGGCGCAGCTGTGCGTGGTGAAGATGAATTCGAACGGCCTGGTTTCGGTGGATCGCTGGTTCGCCGCGCGTGGCTTTGCAGCCCTGCTGGGCGCGATCGGCATTGCCTTTGGGCTGGGCGGCATGCTGATGCTGCTCTGGTCGCTGGTCGTGAACAGGCTACCCAACGAAAACGGCCTGTGGGAGGCGATATTCATCGGCATGGCGATGCTGGCCGCCTTCACTGCAGCGAGCATCTGGGTGGCTTGCCTCGAGCTGTTCCGCTGGACCTACTATCCGATCGCGCTCGATCGCAAGCACCGGCAGATACACGTGTTCCGGCTGGATGGCACCACCCTCAGCGTGCCCTGGGACCGGGTCCATTTCACGCTGGGCCGCGGAACCGGAACCTTCGGATGGTACAACTGGGATGTCCGCGGACTGATCCTGGACGCGGATGGCGTGACAGTACGGGAGACGTTCGCGTTCTGCATCGCGACCTCCCGCATCGAGAACGCGCATGCCCACTGGGAGTTCCTGCGGCGCTACATGGAAGAAGGACCGGCAGCCGTCGTGGACGCGGTGCACTGCTGCATGCCGCTGGACGGCAAGCGCGAGAGCTTCGCGTCCGGCAAGGAGCGCATCTTCGCCGAAGACGCGCGCCTCCCGGGTTTCATGTGGCTCACGATGCTGCCACTCAACTACCTGCACACGATCATGCGCTGGGTGGTGATGCAGACCAGCAGGATTCCGCGGTTTCCACCGGACATCGAGGCGCGCCTGACACCGGACGCCGGTGATCCCTGTGTCCGCGACGCTTCGATGAATCCACCGGACCTGCGATGACCCATCAGTGCAAAGGCAGCTTCAGTACCGACGGCGCGTTCGCCGGTGAACTGAAGGTTACCGTGCCACCCAACTGGCTGATGCCCGCATAACGCAGGTCCACCGTGTCCACCACCAGGGTCAGGCGACTGCCGGCCGGCACCTCCCAGCTGCTGGCCTCCAGCCGCAGGTCGATGGTCTTCGCCTGCCCCGGCGTGGCACCCCGCAGCGTATAGGGCTTGTGACTGATCAGCTGGCCATTGCCCAGCACGTCCTCGGCATAGAGATAGGCATACAACGTGGTGTCGGCGCGGCTTGGCGTGACCGTCATCCGCACTTCCGGCGCGCCATCCAGACGGCGCGCACTCCAGTAGATCGGCCCTTGCCAGACTCCCGCGGCGTTGCGTCCGACGAACGGCACATACGCGCCCGGTGGCAGGTTGATCATCTGCAGCGCGCCGGACGCCATCACCACGCCGGAGTTGGCGGCCGTCAGCAGGCCGCTGCCGATGCGGTAGCTCCAGCCGGTGCCGCCACCGTTCGCCACCAGTCCACCGGTGGGTTGTAACAACCCGCTCGGCGCGGTCAGCCCGTAGCTTACGGCGCCGGTAGAGGTGGCCTGCCAGTCCGGATAACGGCTCCAGCTGCCCTTCTGCGACTTCAACTGCACCGCCGGCTGGCGGTCGATGCCATTGGCCACGCCCTTGAGGTAGTGGTCAAACCAGTCGCCCACCGCGGCATAGACTTCATTGGGAATGGCGAGCGCACCGAAGGCCTCGTTGAGGGCGTGGTCGCCATGGCGCAGCTGCAGCTGCTTGGGGCCCTTCAAACGGTTGAAGAAGTCCACCAGCTGGCCCGGCGGGAACAGGCTGTCGTTGAAGGCGTTGGCGAGGAATACCGCGGGTTGGTTGGCATTGATCTCATCAAGGCTGCTGGCCGGGCTGCGCTGTGCCGCTACCGGCAGCAGCGAGTCCACCGCCCCCTGGTAGTTGCCGACCAGCACATTGCCGTTGATGGTGGCCAGCTCCGCCCCGGGGCGGCCAGTGGCCAGGCCGGCTGCCACCAGCAGGGCGATGCCCTGTGCGCTGGGCGTGTCATGGCTGTAGAGCGACGCCTGCAGGTCGGCCCAGCCGCTCAGCGCGGCAACGGCCTTGATGCGGGGGTCGCGTGCCGCCGCCAGCAGGCTGGTGCCGGCCCCGTAGGAGATGCCCGAGACACCGATCCTGGCCGGATCGGCCCGGGTGTTGGCCAGCGCCCAGTCGATCAGCGCACTGACGTCTTCGACCGTTGCGGGCCCGGCGATGTCGATGCTGCCGCCGGACTCCCAGAAGCCGCGCGAGCTGTAGCTGATGACCACATAGCCGCGCTGCGCCAGCGACTGTGCCACGCCCACGTACTCCACGCTGGGCACTGCCCAGCTGCTGGGCATCACCAGCAGCGGATAGCGGCCACTGCCGGCATCCTGGGGTTCGATGACGAAGGCCCCGAGGGGCGTGCCATCCCAGCTGGGGATGGTGCGATGGGTGGTCTTGACCGTGGCCGCCAGGACCGTGGGCGCCAGCCCGGTCAGCAGGATCAACAGCAGCAGAACCTTGCGCATCGTTGTCTCTCCCCGTCGGTGGTGGTGCAACGGATCGGACCGTACCAGTGCGAATGGTGGGCGGCACCTTGCGACGCAGCATGGCGCTTTCGAACCAGGCGCCCGGCTGGATCGATGCAGGACCACATTCAGGCGCGGTGGATCACCCACGCCACCAGGCCTGCAAGTGGCATCAATGCAAGTGTGCCAACGACGCCCAGGCATCCGGACGCCCCGCGGTGCGGCGCGGAAGCCTGTGGATGCGATCGCAGCCAAGCGGCATGACAGGCCCTGCAGTAGAAGCGCTGCTTCCCGGCGCGCCAAGCGCCACGGGTACGTTCGTCATGGAGGGCGGCGTTGCCGCAGCGCCCACACTTGAAACTGCGATGTGGCGGGCGTCTCTGCCGACGCAGCGCAGCCACGATTGCAACCCCGATCAGCGCAGCAGCAGCGCCCCCTGCAAGCAGTTCACTGTTGATCATTCGCCTTGCTCGATCCTGCGGTTTCCGGTCCTGCTGCGCAGGATATCGAGTCGTACACCCCCTGCGCTACGACGCCCTAGCACGCGCGCATGTCACCCACGCGCCGTGTGATCTGACACCTCTCCAGTGCTTGCGGGCGGTCACAGCTTCGTCTTTTCGTCGTTGACCGAAAGACGACAGCTTGTGACGCTTACGACACCGCAGGGCCTCCACAGCCCAACAACGCGGTCACGTCCCACCGCAATCCGCTGCACCCGACTCCGCACCGTCTCCCCGTGACCTCGCCCTGCCAGGTCGTGGCGGACGGCTGCGCCCTGAACTTCTGCTGGAGAACCGCAATGCGCCTTGCAAGCTTCTTCTTCGCGTTCGTCCTCAGTGCCTTCGCCAGCGCTGCCCAAGCCCAGGTCGTCACCCTCAACAAGGGCGGCTTCGTGCTCACCTACGACTGCAGCATCCACAGCGCCACCCGCTACGAATACACCCTGACGGCAGACACCGGTTCGGCCGCGCGCCCGTCCAGCTTCTACAAGGATCCGGGCCTGCCGGCAGGCAGCCTCGGCCAGACCAGCACCGCCTCCTACGCCAGCATCACGTCCGGCTATGACCGGGGTCATCTGGTGACGTCCAATCACATGGACTACAACGCGACCTACATCCGCCGCGCCAACTACATGACCAACATCGTTCCGCAGGTCTCCAGCTTCAACCAGGGCATCTGGGTGAAGGCCGAGAACGTGGCCGAGTGCTACCGTGACATCGCACCGGTGGATGTCTATGGTGGCGTGGTCTACGGCGACGCCTCCAACGACTATTTCCTTTCCAGCCACGGCATCCCGACGCCGGAGTTCTTCTGGAAGACGATCATCACCCGTGATCCGAACACTGGCACGGCCAAGGCGATCAGCTGGATCATTCCCAACGAAGCCAATCTGGGCAGCCTCGACAGCTACCTGGTGACCATCGCCGATCTGGAGGAGCTGTTGGGTGCGAGCTACGTTGCGATCAACGCACCGGCCTCGCTGAAGAACATGCTGCCGGCCAGCACCTGGCCGCAGCCGGCGGGGTGTGATCTGGGCTGACCGGTCTGCCGGGAATGGGTGGCACCCGGTCCGGGTGCCACGCAAGGATGGCTGTGGGAAAATGGCGGGCAATTGCACCACCGCATTGCCCCCTGGAGCTGTAGATGTCCCGTTTCCCCTTCGATGCCGTGCTGTTCGACTGCGACGGCGTACTGGTCGATTCCGAGCCGCTGGTGGCCCGCGTGCTCTCGGAAATGCTGACCGCACGCGGCTGGCCGCTGACCCCGGCGCAGGCGGGTGAAGTCTTCCTCGGGCAGTCCGTGGCCCATCTGGCAGGGCTGATCGCAGAGCGCACCGGCAAGCCGTTCACCGAGGAATGGCTGGAGGAGTTCCGCCAGCAGCGCAACCGGGCGCTGGAACGGGATCTGGAGCCGATCCGGGGGGCGCCCGAGGCCGTGCGTGCGATCGCCGCAGCGACCGGTGGCCGCATTGCCTGCGCGTCCGGTGCCGACCTGATCAAGGTGAAACTGCAGCTGGGCAAGGTCGGCATCCTCGATGCATTCGGCGACCACGTCTACAGCGGCCAGGACATGCCGAACACCAAGCCGCACCCGGACGTCTATCTGGCGGCCGCTGCCGCGCTGGGTGTGGATCCGAAGCGCTGCGCGGTCATTGAAGACACCGTGACCGGCGCGACCGCCGGCGTGGCGGCAGGTGCCACCGTGTTCGGCTTCAGCGAGGGCGGCCCGCACCACAGCACACCCGACGCTCTGCGCGCGGCCGGTGCCCAGGTGATCTTCCAGCGCATGGAAGATCTTCCCGCACTGCTGGCGGCCTACGCCGCCGACGCTGCCGCCTGACCCGGCGTCAACCCGCAGCGCCCTGCCCGGCGCTGCGGCACCTGCCGCTGTAGTGCAGCGCAAACAGGTACAACCCGGTGAACAGTTGCAGGAACAGCGGCGGCAGCGGCGCATAGGTGATCCACGCTGCAGGTTCGCCCTGCCCCAGCCCGCGAACGGCGAAGTTGGCGATCACCGCCAGGGTGAACACGATCGAGGTCCAACGATGCACGGGCCGTGCCCAGCCACCGCGGCTCATTGCCGGCGCCTCGCTTCGGAACGGGCTTCGATCATCTTCCAGCCATTGCCTGACGGGTCACGGAATCCGGCGTCGACGGCGCCATAGCGCTCGATCGGCTCCTGGGTGAATTCCACGCCCTGTGCCAGCCATTGCGTGTAGCGCGCCCGGCAGTCATCCACGGCCAGCACCAGCGGCGGCATTGCGCCCTTGGCCACCAGCTGCTGCAGCGCAAGTGCGGTAGCGGCGTCGTGGGTGGGCGGGCCTGGCACGAACAGGCCCAGCTGGAAACCGTCCTGGCCCGGGCTGCGGACCGTCAGCCATCGGTAGCTGCCATTGCGTACGTCGGTATGCACTTCGAAGCCGAGCTTGCCGACGTAGAACGCCAGCGCCTCATCCTGGTCGCGCACATACAGGCCGACCGTGTTCACAGTGTTCGTCATGGGACCTCCCTCAGGTGGGGTCCACGTTAGCAACCGCCTCGCGGCGGCGCTTCTCCAAAACTGCGATCTTCAGGTCCGGGCGCTGCGCGGCGCGTGCATGGCATTCCGGAACGCTGGCCGACGCCGCCCGGATTGCACGCTCACGCTCACGCACATTGCCCGGGCTGTCACCGGTGATGTCACGGAAGATTCGGCCGAAGGTACCCAGGCTGCTCCACCCGGTTTGCGCGGCGATTTCGGTGACCGGCAACTCGGTGTCACGCAACATCGCCACGGCCCGTTCGATGCGCCGGCTAAGGAGATAGCGGTGCGGTGGCAGCCCGAAGGCCTGCTTGAACGAGCGGGCGAAGTGCGCCGGCGACACTGCACTGACCTCGGCCAGGCGCGCGACCGGCCATTCCTCATGGCTGGCGCGGTCCATCCGGTCCTTGGCACGCAGCAGGCGCCGCAGCAGTTCGGGGCTCTGGTTCATGGCACCACCGCCTGGGCCAGGTAGTGGCGTGCCGCGTGCCGCGCCTCAGCGGCCTGCTCGACCAGCCAGTCACGCAATGCAATCACCTTGGCACTGCCATTTCGCGCCGTGGGTGCCACGAACCAGAAGCTGCGACCGTCGCTGGCGACACCCGGATGCGCCTGCACCAGCCGCCCGCTGTCCAGCTCGGCCTGGAAAAGGATCGGCGAACCAATGGCGATGCCTTGCCCGGCGATCGCGGCGCCGACATCCAGATGCTCGACGGCAAAGGGCGCGACGAAACTCTCCGGTGCCGGCGGTGGAATGTGCCCGTGCGCGGCAAACCACAGGGCCCACCAGTCCGGCCGCCCGAGCAGGGGAATCTCCAGCGCGCTGCTGCCCAGCCCACGCGCCTCGTGCAGCAGCGCCGGCGCACACAACGGTGTGAACACGCTGGGAAACAAGGGAGTTGCCTGAAGACCCGGCCATTCGCCCTGGCCATTGCGGATGGCGGCATCGAAGTGACCGGCGGCCAGATCCTGCGGCGCTGCCGACAGGTCCAGTTCCAGCACGAGCTGCCGGTGGCGGGCACGGAACGTGCCCAGTCGCGGCGTCAGCCAACTGGTGCCCAGCGTGGGCAGCACGGACAGGCGCAGTCGCGCCGCATCCATGTCTGCGGCGCGCATGAAGCTGGCGCGCAGTGCATCGAATGCCCGGGTGGCCTCCTGGGCGACGCTGGCACCCGTCGCTGTCAGTTCTACGTGCTGTGCATGGCGCAGGAACAGGCAGGTACCGGTCTGGGCCTCCAGCCGCCGCACGTGGTAGCTCACCGATGCCGCACTGGTGTCGAGCTCTTCGGCGGCACGCGCGAAGCTGCCCAGCCGCGCCGCCGCCTCGAAGGCACGGATGGCGGCAAGCGATGGCAGCTGGCGTTGGGTGACCATAAGTGTGACTTAGCCTGAGCCCCGATATCTGCGTGGTCAATCCCCCTGGTACGCGCAACGATGGAGGCACCTTCGACAGGGGATCACGCACATGGATCGACGGCAGTTCCTGGCCACCCTGGCCGCCGCGGCGGCATCTACGGCGCTGCCCTCCGGGTGGGCCCTGCCCAGCCACAGCGAAGACTGGAAATGGTTGCAGGGCAACTGGCAGGTCCGGCACCGACGCCTGAAGGAGCGCCTGGTCGGCGATACCCGATGGGAGTCCTTCACCGGTTCCAGCGCGGTCTGGCTCACCCTGGGCGGACTCGGCACCATCGATGACAACGTCATGGCGCTGCCTTCGGGCCCCTACAGGGGCCTGGGCGTGCGTGCATTCGATCCGGTGTCTTCCACGTGGTCGATCTGGTGGATCGATGGTCGCAACCCTGCCCATATCGAAGCCCCTGTGCGCGGCGCTTTCAAGGGCGATGCCGGCAGCTTCCGCGGCACCGACCGGATCGACGGGCGCCCCGTCGAGGTCTGGTTCCGTTGGCATGACATCCACGGCGAGGAGCCGTGGTGGGAACAGGCGTTCTCCGACGATGCCGGTGCGCACTGGGAAGTGAACTGGCGCAACTGGTTCCGCCGCACTGCTGCGGTCCCCTCTCCGCTTCCGAAGCTGCCGGATGCACCGGGCGATTTTGATTTCCTGGTGGGCCATTGGAACGTGCGCCATCGTCGCCTGCGCGCTCGGCTGGCAGGCAGCGATGCATGGGACGCGTTCAACGGCACCCTGCACAACTGGCCGGTCTTGGGAGGATTCGGCAACGTGGGTGACAACCTGATGGACATGCCTGGAGCGCCGCTGGGAGGCATGGGCATCCGCGCCTGGAATGCGGCGGAGCGGCACTGGCTGAGCTGGTGGGTGGATGGCCGGGAACCAACCCGGATCGGCGCGCCACTGCGTGGTGGTTTCCATGCCGGTGTCGGCCGCTTCTTCGGCGAAGACCAGCACGACGGTCGATCAATCCAGACGCGGGTGATCTGGTCACGCATTACCCCGCGCTCGGCGCGCTGGGAACAGGCGGCATCGACCGATGGCGGGCGCAGTTGGGAAACCAACTGGGTCAGCGACTTCGAGCGACAGGCATGAAGGCGCTGCTGGCCGTGATGCTGCTGGTTGCTGCGTCGCCTCCCGCGTCGCCATCCAGGGTGCTGCGGATCGTCGGCCCCGCCGAGCGCTTTGCCCCGGGCGTTGCATCCACGCAATACGACGAGATTCGACTGACCTTGAGCCCGGACGGAAAAACCGCACTGTGGTTCAGCCGCAACCGGCCCGGCGGGCCGGGTGGGTATGACATCTGGGTCTCCCGCAACGATGGGCAGCGCTGGCGGCCGGCGATGCCGGTGCCGTTCAACTCGCCGGGGCGCGACTTCGATCCCGCTTTTTCCGCCGATGGCCGCGTGGTGTATTTCTGTTCGGATCGCGCAGGCGGCCTGGGCGGCGACGATCTGTACCGGGTCAGCATGGGGAGCGACGGTCGATTCGGGAAGCCGGTCAATCTTGGCCCGGCAGTGAACAGCGCGGCCGATGAATTCGCGCCGATGCTCTCGCCGGACGCAGCCACGCTGCTGTTCTCCAGCGATCGCGCAGGCGGTGCGGGTGGCCATGACCTCTACGTCGCAGCGATGGTCCGTGACATGGCGCAGCCGGCAGGGCCGCTGCCGGGAGACCTCAACACCGCAGCGCAGGAGTTCGACGCGACCTTCCTGGGCGACGGCCGGACGCTGGTGTTTGCCCGCGCCCTGGACTTCGGCAGTGCACCGGTACGCCAGTTCATCGCCTACGAGCGTGGAGGCCGTTATGACGCGGGCCTTGCATTGCCCTCCCCCTTGAACGAGGCCTCCGGCGACAGCTACGGCGCGATGCTGGATGGCTCGCAACCCGACACCTTGACCTATTCGGCGCGGCGCGCGGACGGTGCAGGGTTGGACCTGTACCGCATCCGCTTTCGGATGATGCGCCCTTGAAGGCAGATGTTGTCGATTTTCCGCGCCCCGGTTCGTCGAGAGGATGACTACCCCAGGAGAAAACGCAGATGGCCTCACACCAGTCCCTTGGCTGCGCCTGCGGCCAGGTACGCCTGACCGCCACGGGCCAACCGATTGCCACCGTCGAATGCTGCTGCGACAGCTGCCGCAAGGCCGGCGCCATGCTGCAGTCGATGCCCCGAGCACCGGACGTGCTGGGCCCGCACGGCCAGACGCTCTTCGTAATGCACCGCAAGGATCGCGTCAGCATCGATGCCGGGCATGCCATGCTGCGTGCCTTGCGATTGTCCAGCAGGAGCGGCAGCCGCCGCGTGCTGGCCGGCTGCTGCAATACGCCGCTCTTCCTGGAGTTCAGCGGCGGCCATTGGCTGAGCCTGTATGGCCTGTTGTGGCCGGCATCGACAAGACCTGCCGTGGAGATGCGGACCATGGTCAGTGATCTTCCTGATGCGTCTGTGCTTCCTGACGATGTGCCGAACCTGAAGACCCGGTCGCTGCGCTTCTATGCGCGGTTGATGAAGGCGTGGATCGCCATGGGCTTCCGCAGCCCACGCATCGAGGTCGCGGGAGATACCCATGCCTGAGCCCGGACGGATCGAGATCGAAAGCATCACCACGCCCGGGCACATCCAGCGCGTGGATCGCGCCAAGTACCTCGCCATGCGCCATGCCTTGCTGCGGGCGCTGCCCGCGCAACCGCCCGGCCTGACCGTCGCGCAGGCGAAACAGGCACTGCTGCCACACCTGCCCGCCGCGCTGTTCCCGGCAGGTGCCACCGCCGGCTGGTGGTTGAAGGCCGTGCAGCTGGACCTGGAAGCCAAGGGCGTGATCGAGCGCGTCGCGGGCAAACCGTTGCGCCTGTTCAAGCACCTGGCGGCCGGCTGATCAGCGCTGTGCAGGCAGTTCCAACCGGTGCTTGCGGCACAGGCGATACACCGTGACCCGCGATATCTGCATCTGCCGCGCGCACTCGGAGACGTTGTAGCCGGTCTGGCGCAGGGTCTGCAGCAGTACATCGCGCTCGGCCTGGCCGCGCGCATCGTGCAGCATCGCCACGGGCAGGGCCGCTACCGATGCGCCCAGCTCCAGGTCACGCTCACTGATCAGCTCGCCTTCGGCCATGATCGCTGCACGCTGCACACGGTTCAGTAGTTCGCGTACGTTGCCGGGCCAGTCGAAGCGCCGCATCGCCTGCAGTGCGGCCGGTGCGAAGCCGCGTGCACGCACGCTGTGGCGCAACCGGAAGCAGCGCAGGAAGTGCTCGGCCAGCAGCTGCACGTCGGCACCGCGCTCGCGCAGCGGTGGCATCAGCAGGCGCAGCACGTTCAGGCGGTAGTAGAGATCGCTGCGGAACCGCCCCTGCGCCACCGCGTGTTCCAGTTCGACGTGGGTCGCGGCAAGTACTCGCACGTCCGCGCGCAGCGGCTGGCTGCTGCCCACGCGCTCGAAGGTCCCTTCCTGCAGCACGCGCAGCAGGCTGGTCTGCGCTTCTGCCGGCAGATCGCCTACCTCATCAAGAAACACCGTACCGCCATGGGCGGATTCGAACACACCGATCTGCCGCTTGTCGGCACCGGTGAACGAGCCACGTTCGTGGCCGAACAGCTCCGACTGCACCAGGCTGGCCGGAATCGCACCACAGTTCACCGCAATGAAAGGCCTGCCGGCGCGCCCCGACAGCGCATGCAGCGCATGTGCAGCCAGTTCCTTGCCCGTACCGGTTTCGCCGGTGACCAGCACCGGCAGTTCCACCGGCGCGAACTTGTGCAGCACCGTGCGCACCGCATGCAGCGCGGCGCTTTCGCCAATCAGCGCGTGCGGTCCGTGCCCACCGCAGGTTGCGTCGACAGGCGGATCATCCGCATCGAACTGCTGGCGCATTGCGCAGACCAGGTCCTGAAGGCCGAACGGCAGCGTGAAGCGCGCGCCACATCGCTGCAGCAACGGCAGCCAGGCCGGCGATGTGGGTCCGGCGCCCGGTGGCAGTACCGCCAGCCAGGGCAGATGCTGGTGCTGCTCGATCCACGGTTCCAGCAGCTGCAGCGACGCCGCATCGAGATGGCGCAGATCGAGTACGGCGAGCAATCGATCGCGCCCACGCAGGCCTATCGCCATGGCGGGATCGGGATGGATGCTGCGCACATGCCAGCCTGCTGCCGCCAGCGCACTGCGCTCGTTCGCCAACGGCTCGCCAAACCAGAGCACGCAACGTGACGTAGAAGCCTCCGGGACCGCTGCCATGCTTCCCCCAGCATCCGGACACCGTCGGCGGACTGTCAGGCAATCGCCGGCGTGCCGCCCCCCCGCCGGGACCTCTACGGCCACCGGGGCGGCCTTTGTTGGGCGGATCCTAGCGCTTCCCTAAACGGCGGTGCAATGAGCAATGCGTCAAGAAATTCGTGGCTGAACCGGCACCGTTGCAGACGGCGGCGCCACCTGTAACACGCATGCAACAGTTGCCCGCCGCCCTTGCCCTGCGGTGCCTGGGGCTTCGAAATCCCAACGATTCCCCGACGTGCCTGTAACACCGTGGCAGCAGCACGGTCAGGTGCTGCACGGTCCCGACATTGGCGGCTGGGCACTTCCAGGTTGGCACGGTTGATGCGTGGTTCCGCCGCACCCATCGCGGGAGATCGGCATGGACGGCACCACCCTGGTTCGCGGCCTGGCCGCAGCACTGGCAATCGCCCCGCTGTTGGTTGGCACGGGCGCATCCGCGTCCGGCGCCCGCCAGGGCGTGAAGGCACAGCCGGGCGAAATCGTCCTGTTGCGGGACGTCTCCGCGCGGCCGGCCTATCGCATGGCACCACCGGGCATGGCCCTGATTGCCGACCTGAAGCCACAGCGCGAGATCGCCACCGCATTGGGCGCCGGTGGCACGACGAACGGCATGGACGAGTTGAGCGATGAGGACTATGCCGGCATGGGTGCCGGCCAGGCAGCGTCCGTCGCGACACCGGGCGGCACTACCGTTGAACGGGTCACCCAGCAGGCCCTGGGCGGCACGCTTGGCCGCGGTGGTGATGGCATGGTCGGCAGCAACCTCGGGGGCGCCATGAGCGGTCCGCTCGGTGCGGTCGGCAGCAGCACCCGCGGTATCGCCGATACCGTGCGCGGCGCACTGGCCCAGTTCCCCCTGCAGGGCACGGCCCCGGCAGGTGGAAAATGAAGGCCCTGCACGGCGTGCTTCTGCTGCTCGCTGCCGCGCCCTGGGCGACCCGGGCCGATGACTACGGCGGCATGCTCGCCTATCTCGACGTGGCCCGCATCGACGGCCACGCACTGGCCGGGGCGAATGGGGCCATCGCCGTCAACCAGGCCGCCGGCGACCTCAACGTGCAGGCCAACCTGCGGGGTATCGCCAAGGGTGATCGCGCCGACGTGGCGATCAATGCCCGGCAACTGCAGCAGGGCAACCGCGTGCTGTCCGGGCCGCTGCAGGCCACCGCGTTCATTGGCGGTGACGCACTGGCCGGTGCCAGTGGCATCGCATCCATCAACCAGGCCAGCGGCATCGCCAACACGACGCTCAACGTCGTCAGCGCGACGCTGGCCCGACAGGGCATACGCGAAACCGACGATACGGCCTTGGCCGCCGAGGGTTCCGCGTTGGCAGGGGGGCGGGACGACACCGGTTACGGCGTCGCGACGGGCACCCGCAGCGCCGGTGTAGCCAGCACCGCACTGCGGGGATTCGACGGGGTCCTGCAACTCAATCAGATCGCGGGCAACGGCAACGACACGGCCAACGTACTGGGCCTGGTCGTGCAGGACCGCCCGTGACAACCACCCAACCGATGCACCACCTGATGAGAGAGAGGGCACCATGAAAGCGACCGTCAAAAAGACCATGCTCGCCATGGCGATTGCCACTGCCTCGACCGCCGCTGCGGCCAATGGCTGGGACAACCAGAACGCCAACGCGAACATCAACCACAACCACACCGTCAGCGAGACCCGCAGCGACACGCACAACCACACCGACAACGACGTGCGCAACCGCACTGTCAACGTCAACGTGCAGAAGCACAGCAACATCCAGGCCGACGAACGCAAGGAAAAGAACAACCACGGCGTCGACGTGAACCTGGAGAAGGACCTGCGCCTGAGCACCGACATCAATTTCTCCGGCGACCCGAACATCACCGGCGACATCGACCTCGACTCGGCGGCCATTGCCGTGATCGACAACCGGCAGTCGATCAGCAACAACGCCACCAGCAACAGCCTGGTCACCAACAGCGCGTCGATCGGTGACAGCGTCGGCGCCGGTGCCTCGGGCAATCTGGGCTTCAATGTCGTCTCCGGCGACAACAATGCGCAGGACAACGCGGCCTCACTATCTGCGGCCGATGCGTCCTTCAGCTTCGGCATGGCCGACGCCGAGGTATTCGTCAACCAGGCCGGCTTCGGCAACGCCACCATGAACTCCGGTGTCACCAACGCCGCAGGTCTCAGCGGCAACGCCTTTGGCGGCGCGTCCGGCAACATCGGCGTGAACATCGCCTCGGGCAACAACAACGAGCAGAAGAACGCCCTCGCGGCCTCGGTCGCGACCACGGCGGTGGCCCAGTCGAGCATCAGCTCCAACCAGGTCTCCACCGGCAACACGGTCAGCAACGCCGGCTTCGTGCAGTCCTACACCGATACCGTGCAGGTCGGCATGCGTGGCGGCGTCAGCGGCCTGACACTGGCCTATGGCGCGGGCACCTACCGCGGCACCGGCAACGCCTACCAGATGGCCAACTACTACCTGGATACGTGGAGTGGCGAGCTGCCGCACCCGGGTGGCAACAGCACCGGCCATATCGATCTGGACAACCAGATCCAGAACGCCACGATGAACCCCAACCGGCCGGGGGTGGGCGGCCTGGGCTTCGATACGCGTGAGAGTGGCACCAGCCAGTTCGTCGAACTGGGCGTGGCTGACCTGTATGCCAGCCTCAGCGGCACGGTCAGCACCACGCGGTGGGTGAACGTCAATGCGACCAACACCTCGGCCTTGTCGGGCAGCGCCTTCTCGGGCGCCTCCGGCAACATCGGCGTGAACGTGGCTTCCGGCACCGGCAACCTGCAGGCCAACAGCCTGGCCCTGGCAGTCGCCCAGCCCAGCACCGGCGGCGGTGGTGGCAGCGGCGAGTAAGCGCAACACCCCGGCCGTCCGCCAATGGCCGGGTCCCCGGGAGCCCCTGTTCCTCCTCCCCCTTGGAACGGGGGCTCCCCCCTACTGCCGGAGAACGTAGATGATCCGTTGCCCTCCATCGATGCGCCTGTTGGCCTGCCTGTGGCTGCTGGGCACCGCATCGGCGTGGGCCGGCGAGGTCCACTTCGCCGGCGTGCTGCCCAACGGCGCGCTGCTGCAGCAGAAGGTCGAAAGCATGCAGGAGCGGCGCTACCGCAACGTGGTGCGCCAGCACACCGATTACAGCTGCGGGGCAGCCGCATTGGCGACCATCCTGCGCCATGCCTATCACCTGCAGACCGACGAAGCGACGGTGATCGAAGGAATGATGGGGGTTTCCGATCCAGCGCTGGTGGCCGAACGCGGCTTCTCCCTGCTCGACATCAAGCGCTACGTGGAATCGCTGGGCATGCGTGGCCGGGGCTACCGCATTGATGAAACACGACTGCGCACCCTTCGCGTGCCAGGACTGGTGCTGATGGACGTGCGCGGCTTCCGCCATTTCGTGGTGCTCAAGCAGGTGCGCAACGGCATCGTGGAAGTGGCTGACCCGATCCTCGGCAACCGCAGCCTGGCGCTGCCGGAGTTCCTGGCCGCCTGGCCATCGCGCGCGGTCTTCGTGGTGATCGGCAGCGACTTCGATCGCAACACCGTTCTTCTGCAACCCAGCGAACGGCCAAGCGCCCGCGCGCTCTACGCGCGGCAAGGGCCGATCACCGATGCCGAACTGGTCGACTTCGGCTTCAGCCACGCCGACCTGTTCTGAGGAGGTACGACCATGTTCCGTCAACACGTATGGATGGCTCTGCTGCTGATGGCCCCTGCCCTGCCCCTGCAGGCCGCCGACGGCAGGACGGGGCGTGGACTCACGGAAATCCCCGACCCGGAGCTGAGCCTGATGCGGGGGCGCTACACCGTGGGTGGCAACAACGTTGCCTGGTTCGGGGTCACCATGGTGTCGCAGTGGCAGGCCAGCAACGGCACGACCCTGCAGGGCAGCCTGACCCTGGGCATGGACTTCCGTGGTGCTGGCGCGCCGAAGCTCAGCTTCCAGCCCAGCGTGCATGTCACGGCAGCCGATGCGCCGCTGCCCGATACCCACGGACGCAGCATCGACAGCAGCGGCCTGGCCAATGCCAGCGGCCTGGTGCAGAGCGTGCAGGTGGCCGGCGATGGCAATGTCGCGCGCAACGTCACCACGCTGACCGTCCGCGAGGGTGGCGTGCCGGCTGTTCTCTCTGATGGCGCAGGCAACGTCACCGCGCAGCCGGCCGGCGCCAGCGCGACGGCCGTGCTGGAAGGCAACCAGGCACACCTGCTGCTGCAGGTGGATGGCCAGGGGCTGGTGCAGCAGTGGATCCGCAATGGCAGCGTCGGCCAGGGCATCGCCCTTACCGGTGACGGCCAGATCGCCAGCAACCAGCTGCGGCTGGAGCTGGTGCGCAACGCCGTGGGCGGCAACCTGCCGTTGAGCCAGAACGTGGCCCAGGCGATTGCGTTGAACCGCGGCATGGGGCCGGGCCAGTAGCAGGGCCTGGCATTGGGGGAAACGCTCCACAACGCAGGACACGAACATGCACACCCTGATGAGGATCACCCCGTTGGCGCTGGCGGCGCTGGCGGGCACCGCCCTTGCCGTGCCGCCGACGCCTGACGATGGCGCAGACGTGCAGGCCCTGGCCAACCAGCTGGAACAGCTGAAAGCCAACTACGCACAGGAAGTGCGGCGGCTGCGCGAACTGGACATGCAAGTGCAGGCCATGCAGGCACGCTTGGGCGGGCGGGTTGGCCCAGCCTCGACCCCACCTGCCGCGCCATTGGCGCAGGCGGCGGCCGCCGCGGTTCCACCGAGCAGCGAGGGCTACGCCAGTACCGCTGCCGAGGCCCAGCAGGCCAGGCAGGAGTCGCGGCGCAGCGTGGACGACGTGAAACAGCAGCAATCGGCCCTGTTCTCGCGTCGCTTCACCGTCGAGAACAGCCTCACCTACGCCCGCTATGACCGCAAGCAGCTCACCCTCAACGGCTTCCTCGCGTTGGACGCCATCTTCCTCGGCAATATCGCCATCGAGAACGTGGAGTCCGACTCGCTGACCTATAACGTGGCAGCCCGCTGGGGCGTCAGCCCGAACCTGACCCTCAACCTGGATGTGCCCTACCTGGCGCGGCGCACCGTGTACCAGAAAGGCGGCGCCGGCGGTGCAGCGGCCGCCATCGCGCAGGAGCAGACCAACGGCAACGGCCTGGGCGACATTGGCCTGAGCGCGAACTACCGGCTGTTCGGCGAACGCGGCTGGCGCCCTGAGACCGTGCTCACGGCCGGTGTCACCGCCCCCACCGGGCGCGCGCCCTACGGCCTGGACTGGAAGGTGATCGAACGCGATGACGACGACTACATCCGCTTCGCCGTGCCGCGCGAGCAACCCACCGGCAACGGCGTATGGCAGGCCAACCTCGGCCTGTCGATGGTGAAGACCGCTGACCCGGCCATCCTGTTCGCCAACATCGGGTACGTGCACTCCATCCCTCGCGGCTTCAGCGACATCGACAGCAATCCGGATACGGTCAACCCAGGCGACGTGAAGCTGGGAGGCTCGGTGTACTTCGGTGCTGGCGTGGCCTTCGCATTCAACGAGCGGACCAGCCTGAGCCTGTCCTTCAGCGACCGCATCAGCGCCCGCGCCTCCACCCGCTTCCAGGGTGGCAAGTGGATGAAGGTGATCGGCAGTGACGCCAATGCGGCATCACTGAACCTGGGCGTGACCTATGCGTTGAACCAGCACACCACGCTGGTGACGTTGCTGGGCATCGGACTGACCCCGGACGCACCGGACTTCACGCTGGCGTTCAAGATTCCTTACATGCTCTAGCGGCCACTGCCCATGGCACGATGGGCGCTCTGCGGCCAGCGGACGTCCATCATGCGCATCGGATTCCTGGGACTTGGAGTGATGGGAACGCCCATGGCGGCCCATCTGGCTCGCGCAGGTTACGAGGTATGCGGCTGGTCGCGCTCCGACCGCAACCATGCGGCCGCGCGCACCGCCGGCATCAACGTCTGCGAGGCGGTGGACGAGGTATTCGCGGCCTGCGACACCCTCATCCTGATGCTGGCCAATGACGATGCCATCGACAGCGTGCTCGATCGGCATGGCGCGGCGTTTGGCGAGCGGGTCGAGGGCCGCCTGCTGATCAACATGGGTACCAGCTCGGCAGCGTACTCACAGGCGCTGGCCGAACAGATCCGTGCCGCGGGCGGCCGCTACGTGGAAGCGCCGGTGTCTGGCTCACGCGTGCAGGCCGAAGCGGCGCAGCTGGTGATCCTGCTGGCCGGTGCCGATGTCGACCTCGCGGCAGCCGCCCCACTGGTTGCACCGATGGGCAGGCAAACGGTGTGCTGTGGTGCAGTGCCGTCCGCACTGCGCATGAAACTGGCGGTGAACCTGTACCTGATCACCTTGGTCACCGGCTTGGCCGAAGCGGTGTACTTCGCCGAAGCACACGGCATCGAGCTTGACCGCTTCGCGCAGGTGCTCAACGCAGGGCCGATGGCCAGCGAAGTATCGCGAATCAAGCTGGACAAAATGATCCGTGGTGACTTCAGCGTGCAGGCGTCGATCACCGACGTGCGCAAGAACAGTGGGCTGGTAGCCGCTGCCGCCCATGAGGTGGGCATGCATGCGCCCTTGATCGACGCCAGCGACGCGCTGTTCGCACAGGCACTGGCGTCCGGATCGGGGGCGCTGGACATGGCGGCCGTGCTGCAGGCGGTACGGGCCGGGCCAACCGGCACTGGCCGGCGCTGATCCGGATTCATGTTCCGGCACTACTGCCGTCCTCCACCGCTGCTATATTCAGTCCAGCTCGGCAGGCATGGTGCCTGCCCTCGAATCACAGGGAGTTGGACATGGGTCTGGTACAGGCGGTGAAGGGGGCGGTTGGCGGTGTGCTGGCCGACCAGTGGAAGGACTTCTACACCGTGCCGGCGGGCCTGCCGTCCACGGCCGCCCTGTTCGCGGCGGTGCCGCAGGGCACCAATGCCGGCCGCGGCTCCAACACCAGCGGCTCGTCCAACATCATCACCAACGGCTCGAAGATCATCGTGCCCGAAGGTTACGGCCTGCTGCTGCTCCAGGACGGCGCGATCACCGCATTCGTCGCCGAACCGGGTGGCTACGAATGGCGTTCGGACGACCTGAACTCGCAGTCGATCTTCGCCGGCGACGGCCTGGTCAGCACCTTCATCAAGCAGAGCTGGGAACGCTTCAAGTTCGGCGGCCAGCCGGGCGCGCAGCAGGCGGCCTACTTCGTCTCGCTGAAGGAATTGCCGGACAACCGCTTCGGCACCCAGTCGGAAATCTACTGGGACGACGGATTCCTCAATACCCAGGTCGGTGCGATCACCCGCGGCTCGTACACGCTGAAGATCGTCGACCCGATCCTGTTCGTGAAGAACTTCGTGCCGGCCAGCTACCTGCGGCCGGGCCAGGTGTTCGACTTCACCGATCTGGACAACGCCGCTGCCAGCCAACTGTTCAATGAAGTGGTCGGTTCGCTGGCCCCGGCCTTCAGCCTGTATACCAACGATCCGGGCAAGGGCAACCGCATCACCAAGCTGCAGCAGGACTCGCTGGGCTTCGCGCAGAGCCTGTCCGCCGCCGTCGAGCAGGGTTACCAGTGGAAGTCCGACCGCGGCCTGGCCATCGTCAAGACCGCCATCGTCTCGATCGAGTACGACGCCAACACCCGCGAACTGCTGAAGACCGTGCAGCGCGCCGATGCGCTGTCCGGTTCGCGCGGCAATTCCAACCTGCAGGCCAGCGTCGCCCAGGGCATCCAGTCGGCCGGCGAGAACGGCGGTGCGGCGGGCCTGGTCGGTGTCGGCATGGCCTCGGGCATGTTCGGTGTGGGCGGCATGCAGCAGCCGGTCACCCCGGCTGCGGATGACCCGGTGGCCAAGCTGAAGAAGGCAAAGGAAATGCTGGACCTGGGCCTGATCACCCAAGGCGACTATGACACCCTGAAAGCCAAGGCACTGGGCCTGTAACAGCAGAACGCACAACCCACATGTCCGATCCCAGAAACGGCCCACCGCCGCTGCCCGGATCCGTGCCCGCGACGCCGCCGCCCCTGCCGGCGGCGTCGTTGGATGGGCCCGGTTCGCCGCAGGACGTCCCTCCCCTGCCCGGCAGCTTCCCGCTGGACACGCCGACTCTGCCACAGGCCATCCGCGATGAAGTGGAAGCGCCCGATCCTGTGGCCATCGATACCTCGGCCAGCGAGCTGAAAGACGGTCTCAACCGCTGCCCGAAGTGCGGCGCCACCGACATCCGGCCCAAGGCCGGCACCGATATCCTGGTCTGCCTGTACTGCCGTCACGAATGGCATGGCGCGCGCGTGGAGGAGGAATTCGGGCTGGGCGAGGCCATCGACCAGCTGCGCGGTACGGTCATCGCCTCCGGCGCGCGTGACATCGACGCCGACACCTCGGCGTTGATGACGTTCAAGTGCACCGGCTGCGGTGCCGAGGTCACGGTCAATACCGAAAGCACGATGACGGCGCGCTGCCACTGGTGCCGCCACGTCTTCGGCGTCAACGAACAGATCAGCAATGGCGCCGTGCCCGATGCGGTGTTGCCCTTCCACATCAAGAAGGACGATGCGGTCGCGCGCATCCGCCAGTTCGTCGACAAGCGCCGGATGTTCGCGCTGAAAGCGTTCAAGGACCAGTTCACCCCGGAAAACGTGGTGGGCGTGTTCCTCCCCTACATGATCGTCGACAGCAATGTAAGCGCGGCCGTGGCCGGCAAGGGCGAGATCAAGACGCGCGAGTACACGGTGGGCAGCGAGAAGAACAAGCGCACCCTCTACGACGCCGATGTCTACCAGGTCGAACGCCAGGTCGATTTCACCGTTGATGACCTGCCCCTGGAATCCTCGGCCGAGCGCGGCAATCTGGATACCCGGGCCAACACCAACAACATCATCAACACCATCCTGCCATTCGACACCAAGAACGCGGTGAAATGGAACGCTTCGTACCTGGCCGGCTTCACCTCTGAAAAACGCAATCTCGACGTGGAAAAGCTGCGGCCGCGGCTGGAAGACCAGCTTCTGTCGATTGCCCGCGCACAGGTGGAAGGTTCGGTGAGGCGCTACAACCGTGGCGTGCGTTGGGAACAGGAACAGCTGGAGGTGCATGGAACGCGCTGGGTGTCGATGTACCTGCCGGTGTGGTTGTACTCGTATCACCAGCCCGGAAAGAACGGCGGCATGTTGCACTACATCGCGGTGAACGGCCGTACCGGCGAAACCATGGGCAGCGTGCCCGTGCAGCAATGGAAGATGCTGCTGGCGGCACTGGCCACCGGCACCATCATTGAAGCCCTCGCAATTGCCTTCCTGGTAGCATCGACATGAGCGACGACAGTGGACTCTGGCTGTTGGCGGCAGGTCCAGCCGGCGCGACCGCGCTGTACTGGGCGCTGTACCGCTATTACCGCAACACCGACAAATCGCATTCCTTCGAGCACGAGACCGAAATCGAGGCACAGCCCGTGACCGGTTCGGACCAGCAGGTGGGCCGGGTCACCGGCACCGAGGAAAAGCGCATCCGCGGTGACAACGTGTACGAGTACCGGAAACGGGTGGTAAGGGTGAAACCCGACCCGTAGCGCCAAGCCATGCCTGGCTGCGGGAGGTGCCGGCCGCGGGCCGGCATTCCTTCGGCTCTGGGCGTCAAAGGGGAGCCGGCCAGCGGCCGGCACTACCCTTCAGCGGACAGCACCTGTCCTTGGCTGGCTTGCCTCAGGGCGCGCCCTCACACCGTCTCCCACCCCACCGGTTCGATGCTCGCGCGATCCACCCTTCCGAGGATCCTGCGATGGCTGCTCTGCTTGCCCGTAGCTGCCTGTCGGCGCTGTACTTCCTGGCCCTGCCCGCCCTTGCCCAGGACGCTTCGTCCGGCTTCGGCGAACAGACCACCCACACCGACCAGACCACGCAATCCAGCAGCACCCAGACCCAGACCAGTGGTTCGATGACCACGCAGACCACCACCAGTGGCAGCTCCCAGTCCGAGTCGCGCACCGAAAGCAAGGAGATCGACGTGGGCTTCGGTTTCCACGACGACAACGACGACTGGAACCATGACCGCCACCGCGGCGACCGCGATGTGCGCGACAGCGATCTGTTCGGCAGCTGGACGCTGGGCCAGGAGAACGGCAGCACCTGCACCATCGAGCTGAAGAACAGTGAGTGGTTCGGTGGCTACAGCGCCTACGTGCCTGCCGGCTGCCCGGACGGCTTCTTCTCGGCCAACCGCTGGGTACTGTCGGGCAACCAGCTGCTGCTGACCGATACCAGCAATACGGTGTATGGGCGTTTCCGCGCGTCGGGCAGCGGGCGCTGGTCGGGGTTCCGCGAGTCGGATGGAGCCAGGCTTTATCTCAATCCCAGGGGCCGTTGACCGCGACGTGCACGCGATGGGCACGGGCAGACCGCGAAGATCAGCCGTCTACCGTGCCCCGCTGCTGACATGTCCGCTCCCACCGGTTCCCGCCTTGTCATCTATGCCGCGCTCGCGGGCAACCTCGCCATTGCGATCGCCAAGTTCATCGCCGCCGGTATCTCCGGCAGCTCGGCCATGCTCAGCGAAGGCGTGCATTCGCTGGTCGACACCCTCAACGAGGTGCTGCTGCTGTACGGGCTGCGCCGCGCCGGCAAGGCGCCGGACCCGGTACATCCGTTCGGCTATGGCCGCGAACTGTACTTCTGGAGCTTCATCGTCGCCCTGCTGGTGTTCGCTGCCGGCGCCGGTGTGTCGGCCTACGAAGGTATCCAGCACATCCGCCAGCCGGAGCCGGCCACCAACCACGCGTTGAGCTACAGCGTGCTGGGCATCTCCATCCTGTTCGAGGGTGCCTCCTGGTGGGTGGCGCTGCGCGAGTTCCGGCGTACCAAGGGCAAGCTTGGCTACTTCGAAGCCTTCCGCCGCAGCAAGGATCCTTCCACCTTTACCGTGCTGCTGGAGGATAGCGCGGCCCTGCTGGGCCTGGGTTTCGCACTGATCGGGCTCGTGGCCGCACAGATCCTGGACATGCCGGTGCTTGATGGTGTGGCGTCGCTGTGCATCGCGGGCGTGCTTGCCGCCACCGCCTTTCTCCTCGCACGCGAAACCAAGGGACTGCTGGTGGGTGAGCCGGCCCACCCGGCGGTGGCCGATCGGATCATGGCCGTGGCGGAAACCGATCCAGACCTGCGCCGCGCCAATGGCGTGACCACCATGCAGATGGGCCCGGAACAGGTCGTGGCCATGCTCAGCGCCGAGTTCGAGGATGACCGGCGGACCCCGCAGATCGAAGCCTGCATCACCCGCATCGAAACGGCGGTGAAGCGCGAGTATCCGGAACTGGTGGCACTGTTCATCAAGCCACAGACGCCGGAGGTCTATGCCGCACGGAGAGCCGCACTGGCCGCCGGTCCTGCGCAGCAATGACACTGCGTCTGCGCCCGTTTCACCTGCCTGATGCCACAGTGCCATCACCGTTTGCCCGAGCCTGCCTCTACCGTGCCGGATTGGTTGCCTGCCTCTCTTCAGATCCTCCCGCGCAGCTTCTACCGGCGCCCGCCCGTCGAGGTTGCGCCCGAGCTGCTCAACAAGCTCCTGGTCCGTGACGATGGCCGGGCCGGTCGCATCGTTGAAGTCGAAGCCTACGCGGGCAGTGTCGATCCGGCCGCACACTCCTATCGCGGGCAGACGCCGCGCACGGCCAGCATGTTCGGTGAGGCCGGCCACCTGTATGTCTATTTCACCTACGGGATGCACTGGGGCAGCAACGTTGTCTGCGGCGAAGTGGGTGAAGGCGTGGCGGTGCTGCTGCGGGCCATCGAGCCGCTGGTGGGCCTGGAGCGCATGCGCGAACTGCGCCCCGCTGCGCGCCGCGACCACGATCTGGCCAGCGGGCCCGGCAAGCTCTCGCAGGCCTTCGGGCTGGACCGCAGCTTCGACGGCGCTGATCTGGTGACCGGCAACCACGGCATTGTCATCGTCAGCGACGGCGTGCCGCCGCCGGAGGATCCAGTGGTCGGGCCCCGCATCGGCATCACCCGCGCTGTTGATTTCCCCTGGCGTTGGCACGTCCGTGATCATCGTCACGTATCGATACAGCCACGCCGCGCTCTCTCCCCGGCGAGGAAACGATGATGACCCCGCTCGACAAACCGCTGCGACGCGAACTGGACATCGATGGCCAGCCCTACACCCTCATCGTGGACCCCGAAGGACTGAAGCTGGTTGAAAAGGGGCGCCGCAAGGGCATCACGCTGCGCTGGCAGGACCTGGTGTCCGGTGATGCCGCGCTGGCTACCGCCTTGCAGGCATCGCTCCGGCAACACTGAGTCGGCGCGCGCGCCTCACGCCGGCATCACCCTGCCATGGCGATACATAACGCCGCACGCACTACCGTGATCCAAGACAGCCGCCGCAACCGCCCTCGCCACCCAGCCCTGAAAAGCGCCATGGACGAAGCCGAACGACTGCTCGAAATCGAACGACTGCACCTGTTGGATACGCCCCCGGAGCCGGTGTTCGATGCCATCGTCGCCGCCGCCCGCGCCGCGACTGGCCTGACGATGGGCCTGATCACCGTGGTGGCCGAAGACCGCCAGTGGTTCAAGGCCAACATCGGCCTTGAGGGCGTCAGCGAGACGGCTCGCGAAATTTCCTTCTGCACCCATGCCATACGCCAGGACGAGCTGTTCGAGATACCCGATGCGCGCCAGGATCCACGTTTCTCCACCAATCCGCTGGTGACAGGTGGGCCGCGCATCCGCCACTACGCTGGCATCCCCCTGGGCTCGGCGCACGGCGCACGTATCGGCACGCTGTGCCTGCTCGACCCGATGCCCGGCGTGCTGTCCCCCTCCCAGCGCGAACTGATGGTGCATCTGGCGCGGGTCACCACCCAGGTGCTGGAACAGCGCAGTACCCTGATGGCGCAGGTGGGCCAGGCGAAAGCGCTGCAACGCGAGCTGAAACGCAGCGAAGACTTCCTGGAGCGCACCAACCGCGCGGCGCGGGTGGGCGGCTGGGAGATGGACCTGGTCACCAACGAAGTGCGCTGGACCCGCGAGACCAAGCAGTTGCACGGCGTGCGCAGCAACTTTGAACCGACGCTCGACACCGCGCTGTCGTTCTATCGCGAAGACAGCCGCAACATCATCCGCGCGGCAGTGCAGCGTTGCATCGACGAAGGCACGTCCTGGGAGGTGCAGCTGCCAATGACGACCGCCGACGGGCGCGCGATCTGGACCCGGGTGGTCGGCAGCCGGCAACAGGTCGACGGCCATCCGCGCCTGGTCGGGGCCATCCAGGACATCACGGACGAGCGGGCCGCGCTCGACGCGCTGGAAGCCAGCGAAACCCGCTACCGGCGACTGTTCCACTACAGCCTGGGCCTGATCTGCACCCACACGCTGGACGGGACATTGACCTCGGTGAATCCGGCGGCGGTGCAGTCGCTGGGCTTCGAGGAAAGCCAGATGATCGGGCGCAGCCTGTGTGACCTGATGCCACCGGAAAAGCGCGAGGGCTTCAAGGCCTACCTCGCCCGGATCCAGGCAAACCACACCGACGCTGGCGTGATCGAGCTGATTGCCGCCGATGGTACGCGCCACTACTGGGCGTACCACAACGTGCTCGACAACGAAGCCAGCCCGCCCTACGTGCTGGGGCATGCGCAGGACGTCACCGCGCTGAGGATGCAGGAGCAGCAGCTGCGCGACATGTCCTTCAAGGATCCGCTCACGCAGTGCTACAACCGGCGTTACCTGCACCGGCTGGATGAACTGATTGACGAGCGCTGGGCGTGCGTGATGTTCGATCTGGACCATTTCAAGCACATCAACGACACCCAGGGCCACCGCCGTGGCGATGCCGTGCTGGTCGAGTTCGCCACCTTCCTGCGCTCGCCGCTGGGCAAGGACGAGACCGTGGTACGGCTGGGTGGCGACGAGTTCATGGTGGTGCTGGTCGCGCCCGAAAATGGCCGGTTGAGCGAACTGGAACACTGGTACCAGGACCACGCCGCGCTCTCGCCCAGCGCGTTCTCGATGGGTGCGGCCATCAACACGCCCGGCGAACCCGTGGCCGACACCATCCAGAAGGCGGACAGCCGCCTGTACCGCACCCGCGCGCGGGTACGCCGCGAGCGGCGCGAAGACCCGGCCGCACGCTGATCACGCCCTGACCGTCACCCAGGCTGGCGCGTGGTCGCTGGACTTTTCCTGCAGTCGTACCCAGCGGTCGACGCCGGCATCCTTCAGTCGCTCCGCCAGTATCGGATTCAACAGCAGATGATCGATGCGCAGCCCACGGTCGCGCTCGGCATGTTGGCGGAAATAGTCCCAGAAGGTGTAGATCGTGGCGTCGCCGTGCACCTTTCGCAGCGCATCGGTCCAGCCCTGCGCGAGCAGCCGCTCGAAGGCATCGCGAACCTCGGGCTGGAACAGCGCATCGCGGCGCCAGGCCTTGGGGTCGTAGACGTCGGCTTCGTTGGGAATCACGTTGAAATCACCCAGCAGCAGCGCCGGGTGCGGCAGCTCGACCAGGCTGCGCGCATGCCGGATCAGGCGTTCCATCCAGCGTAGCTTGTAGTCGAACTTCGGCCCGGGCTGCGGGTTGCCGTTGGGCAGGTAGAGGGCACCCACGATGACGCCGTGCACCGCTGCCTCAAGGTAGCGACTCTGCGTATCCTTGGGTTCGCCCGGCAATCGTCGGCGGCTCTCGACCGGCATGGTGCCCCGGGCCAGCAGCGCCACGCCGTTCCAGCGCGCCTCACCCTGCCAGAGTGCACCGTAGCCGGCCTCTTCCAATGCCGCAGCGGGAAACGCGGCGTCGGTGGCCTTCAGTTCCTGCAGGGCAACCACGTCCGGCGATTCCCTGTGCAGCCAGTCCAGCAGCTGCGGCAGGCGTGTGCCGATGCCGTTGACGTTGAACGTCGCAATACGAAGCGTTTTGCGGCGGGGCATGGATAAAGGTTCCTCGACGCAGCGGGACGAGCATTCACTCTGCGCGCCCAGGCATGCAGGGACCGTGGATGCCACGTCATGATGCGGTGCCGTCCGGTTCACGGACCGCTGCCATGTCGCGCAGCAGGCTGGTCACCCTTGAACGGTGCTGGAGCGGCCCAATGGCGGTGCGTCCGCTGCGTGCGATCTACCAGGTCGACCCCTACCTCTTCCGCGACAGCAATGGGCGCGGCTGGGGCACTCTGGATGGCATCACCGAAAAGCTGGACTACCTGCAGTGGCTCGGTGTCAGCCACCTGTGGCTGCTGCCGTTCTACTGCAACGCCGGCCGTGACGGTGGCTACGATGTCACCGATCACTACCGCATCGATCCACGCCTGGGTGACGAGGCGGCGTTCCAGCGCCTGGTCGATGCTGCCGCCGCACGCGACATCGGCATCATCGTCGAGCTGGTGATGCAGCACACTGCCAGCGCTCACCCGTGGTTCGTCGCCGCGCAGCGCGGCGACCCGGCCTGGCGCCGCTGGTACCTGTGGAGCGACCACGTGCCCGACGATGGCCTGAAGCCGATGTTCCCGCCGATCGAGGCGTCTGCCTGGACCTGGAACGCCGAGGCCGGCGCGTTCAACCGGCATATGCTCTACCGGCACGAGCCAGACCTGGAGCTGGCCCATGCGCCAGTACGCGACGAACTGCTGCGGGTGATGACGTTCTGGATGCAGCGCGGCGTGGCCGGCTTCCGCGTGGACGCGGTGCCGTACATGGCCGAGCGCGCGCGACACGCCGACCCCCGCGACGACGGGCTGTGGCTGCTGGAGGAAATGCGCGCCACGGCAGACGCGCAGCAGCCAGGCCTGCCGCTGATCGGCGAAGCGGACGTCCCCGCGTCGCGCTACGGTGACTTCCTCTGCCAGGGCCGGCGGCTTTCGCACCTGCTGGATTTCCACCTCAACAATCATTTCTTCCTGGCCCTGGCGCGCGGCGACGCCAGCGAAGTGGCCCGGGTCATGGCCGAATACGGACCGCAGGCGCCGCCGCACACCCGCATCGCCTGGCTGCGCAACAACGATGAGCTTGACCTGGAGCAGCTGGAGCCGGACGAGCGCGAAGCGGTGATGGGACGCTTCGCCCCTGAGCGTGGCATGCGAATCTATGGCCGTGGCATCCGCCGCCGGCTGGCACCGATGCTGGAGGGCGACATCGCATGGCAGGGTATGGCTTGGGCGGCATTGCTGTCGCTGGGCCAGGTACCGGTGATCCGCTACGGCGAAGAGATCGGCCTCGGTGACTGCCTGGAGCTGCCAGAGCGCAATGCCGTGCGCATGCCGATGCACTGGCACGGTGGACCAGCGGCGGGGTTTACCGATCAACCGCGGCATGCCTGGCGCGCACCACCGGCAGACGGCCCGTACGGTTACCGCACGGTGAACGTCGAGGCGCAACGCACGACGCCAGGTTCACTGCTGCTGCGGGTGCGCGAGCTGCTGCAGCAGCGCAATGCACATCCCGTGCTGCAGCAGGGTCCTCACACGCTCGACCCGCCATCTCCCGCGCTGCTGATGCTCCGCTACGGTGAGGCACCCCATCAGGCACTGGCACTGATCAACTTCGGCGACGAGCCGGTCGAGGTGGACGTGCCCCTGCGCGGTCCGTTGAACACGCTGGTGGGCCAAGGCGCCAAGCTGCAGGATCGCCGCTGTTACCTGCAAGGCCATGGCTATACGTGGCTGGCCGCCGAGGGTGCCTGAGTGCGCGGCGCAGGCAGTACGTGCTCGGCGAAATCATCGATGAAGCGTTCCTGCTCGCGGTTCACGTTGTGCAGGTAGATGCGATCGAAGCCCAGTCCCTGCAGCTCCTGCAGCCAGGCCCGATGCTGGCCCAGGTCTGCCGAGACATGCACGTGCTGGCGCACCACCTCGGCGCTGACCGATCGGGCCTGTGCTTCGAACTGTTCGGGCTGGTCCAGCCCTTCGGCCAGTTCCGGCGGCAGCACGTTGGCGCTCCACTGCTCCATCGCACCTTCCAGCGCCGCCTGTTCGGCGCGCGCGTAGGACAGCTTGGCCTGCAGGTACATCGGCTTGCCCCTGCCACCGCCGTCCTCGAACGCCGCCACCACACGCCGCAACTGCGCCAGTGGCTGGCTGATGGTGATCAGGCCATCGGCCCAGCCCCCTATCCAGCGTGCAGTTTCCTCGGTGACGGCCGCCCCCAGCAGCGGCAGGGGAAGCGCCGGGCGACTGTAGAGCCGTGCCTGGCGCACCCGGAAGCCACCGTCGTGGTCGACCTGCTCGCCGCCCCACAGCCGCCGCATCACCTCGGCCGCATCGCGCAGTGCCTTCTGCCGCTCGCGCTTGGCTGGCCACGGCTGGCCAGTGATGCGCTCGTTCAGGGCCTCGCCGGTACCCAGCGCCAGCCAGATCCGGCCCGGCGCCAACTGCTCCAGCGTCGCCGCTGCCTGTGCCACCAATGCCGGGTGCTGGCGCAGCATCGGGCAGGTCACCATGCCCAGGGTCAATGCGCTCTGCACCGCCAGCGCGCCGGCCCATACCCAGCTGTGGCCGGACTGCCCTTGCGCGGTCGTCCACGGGTGGAAGTGGTCCGAGCACATCAAAGCCTCGAATCCCGCCTGTTCGGCGCGCAGTGCCATGCCCAGCAAAGTGGCGGGCGGGAACTGCTCATGCGATGCGTGGTAGCCGATGGTCATCACGGATTCCGTGCGGGGACTGGACACGATGGCAACACCCGCCGGGCTAAAACGGCGTCATGGAAACGAACGCTTCCTGCATCGGGCATCGACGCTGGGCTATCCCCGAAGGCTACATTCCAGCCTGGAGCAACGGACCGTCACCGGAGATGCAGAGTCACGAAACCTGCTGTGTCCTCAATGCCGGCAACGAGGACGCGCATGTCACCCTGACCCTCTACTTCGAAGACCGAGATCCCGTGGGCCCGTACCGGGTCACCGTGCCGGCACGACGCACTTGTCACCTGCGCTTCAATGACCTGCAGGATCCGGCGCCGGTACCGCGCGGCACCGGCTTCGCTACCCTCGTCGAATCCGACCAGCCGATCATCGTGCAGCACACGCGACTGGATTCGCGTCAACCGGCCAACAGCATCATGACCACCATCGCCCATCCGCTGTGAAGTCCTGCGCGCACACATCCACGCCGCAACGACACCGCGCCCTCCGGCCGTTTACCGCCATGGAGGGACACTGGCCCCGGTTTCCTTCCGGAGAGTGACGATGGCCCTGCCCGACTACCCACACCCGCCCTTCCCGGCCCAACAGCAATCCTTCCCCGGCAAGACCGCGCAGATGCAGCCCCGGCCGGACCACGGCGAGGACAGCTACCGCGGGCATGGACTGCTGCAGGGCAAGAAGGCACTGATCACTGGCGGTGACAGCGGCATCGGCGCGGCGGTGGCAATCGCGTTCGCGCGCGAAGGCGCCGACGTTGCCATCGCGTTCCTCGATGGTGAGCAGGACGATGCCCGCCATGTGCAGCAGCAGATCGAACAGGCCGGGCGCAAGGCCGTGCTGGTGCCCTGTGACATCAGCGACCCGGCACAGGCGCGCTCGCTCGTGGACCGCGTGGCCAGCGAACTGGACGGTCTCGATATCCTGGTCAACAACGCGGCGTACCAGCGCTACTACGAGCACTTCGACGACATCACCCTGGATGACTGGAAGCGGACGTTCGATACCAATGTGCATGCCGTGTTCAATCTGACCCGGCTGTGCGTGCCACACCTGCGCGGTGGCGGTGCGATCATCAACACCGCGTCGGTCAACTCCAAACGGCCGACGCCCAACATCCTTCCCTATTCTGCAACCAAAGGTGCCGTCGCCAACCTGACGCTGGGGCTGGCCGGCCTGCTGGCCGAGCATCAGATCCGCGTCAATGCCGTGCTGCCCGGCCCGATCTGGACGCCGTTCATTCCCGCAGGCATGGCCGCCGAAGAGGTCGAACAGTTCGGCGCGCAGACGCCATTCGGCCGCCCCGGGCAGCCGGCCGAGCTGGCCTCGGCCTATGTGATGCTGGCTTCGGACACCGCCAGCTACACCTCCGGTGCACTGCTGACCATCTCCGGCGGCGCGGCAACACTGTGACCCCTCATGGCCGGATTGCCCGCCTGGATCCAGGATTGGCTGACCGTGGTTGTGCCGGTGGCCGAGGTGCTGGCCATCCTCGGCGTCGCGTGGGTGATGGTGCGCGCCCTGGCGTGGCTGCTGGTGCAGGCCCGGCAGCGCGGCAGGCTGGCTCCAGAGCTTCATGTGGGCCTGCGCCGCGGCGGTGCATTGCTGCTGTATCTGGCGGCCGCGCTGCTGATACTGGAGCGGCTGGGCGTTTCGCGCTCGGTGCTGTGGACCGCGCTGACCGGGTTCATGGCGGTCGGTGCGGTGGCGTTCTTTGCAGCGTGGAGCGTGTTGTCCAACCTGTTCTGTTCGTTCCTGATCGTGGCTACGCGCCCGTTCCGCATCAACGACACGATCGAAGTGCTGGAAAGCGTGGACAAGCCGGGCCTGTGCGGCCAGGTGGTGGACATCAACCTGATCTACACCACGCTGAGTGATCGTGGCGAAGGCGCGCGCGGTTGCCTGCTGCGCGTGCCCAACTCTCTGTTCTTCCAGCGCATCACCCGGCACTGGGGTGACGGCGGGTATTCCCAGCTGCCGGGAGGCGTGCCAATCAAAGGCAAGGCGCGCTGAGTAGCTGTAGAGCCGAGCGCATGCTCGGCTTGCTGCGTGCAGCGCTCGGTGCAGCGAGACCTGAACGGAGTGCAGCCGAGCGCGGGTTCGGCTCTACAGGTGCCATAGCGGGCGGCCCTATTCCGCCGTCAATGCCAAGATAGGGTCCAGCTGTGCAGCACTGTGTGCCGGGAACTAGCCGAAGCCCAGCCCGATCACAGACGAACACACCAACGCGGCCAGCACCAGATCGGCACCCATGCGCCGCTTGGCGCTACAGGAACTCCGCCATGCGTTGCAGCTCTTCGTCCAGCGCGCCACGAAACACCTTGTCGCGGGCCAGCGACTTGCCGGCATAACCCACGTTCGACACCAGCTCACCCTCGCGCACGCTGAGATTGGCCCAGCCCACCACCTGGTCGTGCCACAACACCGGCAGTGCGTAGTAGCCGTACTGGCGTTTCGGCGCAGGCGTGTACGCTTCGAACTTGTAGACCCAATCCCACAGCAACTCGAAACGGCGGCGGTCCCACACCACCGGGTCGAACGGCGCCAGCAGGCGCACCTGCTCGTCTGGCGCGTGCCTGCGCGAGCGTGGATTCTCGTCTGCCGGCCAGTACCAGGTGGTGCCTTCCAGCGTGCAGCTGGCCAGCTGCTGCTTGGCCAGCGCCAATGCCTTGCGGGTCTGCTCGGCCAGATGCGGTGCACCATAGCCCAGCAGGCGCACCAGATAGGTCAGGCTGGCCGACGGCAGCGGCGCGTATTTGCGCACCACCAGGTCGATCAGGGCGGCGGCGCGCTCGATCTGCGCTTGTTCGCTGGCATCTGGCTCGGCATGCGCGGCCACTGCATAGATGCGGGTGCCACTGTCGCGCCGCTGTACGCGCAGCAGGCCGCGGTAGTGCATGCCGTCCAGCAGGTGCGTGCTGGCATTGCTGGTGCCGCCCCAGTAGTTGGTCACCCGGCCATGCGCAAACGCCTGGTCAACCTCACGGGGGTGCACACTGCCGCGCTCGCGCACGAACGCCAGCACCTCGGCCGCGCGGCGATGGGTCTCGGCGTCCCACTCGCGCTTGGCCGCGCGCGGGTGCATCAGTGCCAGATGCTCGCGCGGCAGGAAGCCGTAGTTCACCAGGCAATCCTCTTCCACCGGCAGGCGGGTATACCGGCGCTCAAGATCGCCTGCGCGATAGCCCTTCACCCGGTGGCGCAGGGTCAGGTCCTGCGCGCGCGCCGGTGCCCTGATCGGGTCGGCCTGCACGAAGCCCAGGCGCCGGATCGCGGTCAGCAGCGTGGTCGGCTTGAACAGGGTGCGCGCCACCGCGTAGCGGCGAAGGTCATCGAGAGTGGGCGTGGCAGGCATGGCCGCATTGTAGAGCCACGCCATGCGTGGATGGGGTCACGGCAATCCGTCCCCGTCGTCCGCATCCAACAACTGCAACGACCCGATCACCAGCGCCCGCATGCCCTGCTTGAACTCGGTGATCACCTGCCCCTCCTCGTCATCCGCAATCGCGTAGATGGTGTCGGCGCCGGCGATGCAGTAGAACGCGATCGTGGCCAGCAGCCAGCGCGCCTTGTCCACCGGCAGGCCGAACACCTCGGCCACGTGGGCCTGGTGCGAGGCGATCTTTTCCAGCATCGGTGCGGTCGCCACCGTGCGCCGCAGCAGGTACGGGGGCAGCCCGGGATGCGCCTTCACCACCTCGCACAGTGACTCCACGAACACCGTCAGGTAGCCCTGCAGGCCACCCGCCGCATCGGCCGAGGCGCGGGGGATCTGCCAGCGCTGGAACACGGCTTCGGCCACCAGCCGCTTCAACGCCTCCAGGTTGGCCACGCGCTTGTACAGCGCCGCCTGGGTCACCGCCAGTTCGGCGGCCACGTTGGCCATGGTCAGGTTGGGCAGGCCCAGACGGATGCCGATGTCGGCCAGGCGCTCCGGGGTGATGGTGGGCGGGCGGCCACGGGCCGCCGCCAGGGTCTCAGGGTGCATGTTCATACCGTAGCGAGGGTGCCAGCAAAGGGACCCTCTTGTCCGCTTCATATGATTTAGTTTAATTTACTCAACTAATTAGGAACGCGTGTGGTTCGCAACCCCGCCGCCGTCCGCAATCGAGCCCATGGCTCACTTCCCGCCAGGTCCCCACCCAGCCGACAACCCTGCGCTGCGCCCTCCCCCGTGCTTGCCGTCGGCAGCGCGCCAGGCGCGCTCGCACCTGCGATTCACAGGAACCTGGCATGACCGTGCACCACCTTTCCTCTCCGCTGCAGCGTGCAGCGGCCGCCGCGACCCGCGCGCAGATGCATCCGCCAATGGCCCGGCGCTACCGGGTGTCGGCCTTGGCGCTGGGGCTGCTGGCCTCGTTTGCCGCGCTGGCCGACTCCGCGCCGTCCACCCTGCCCTCGGTGCAGGTGCAGGAACAGCGCCGGGTCACTGCAGACTATGCGGGCGGGCAAGTGGCCGCCGGCAGCCGCGTCGGCCTGCTCGGCGACAAGGACTTCATGGACACGCCGTTCAGCACGATCAGCTACACCGAGTCGTTCATCCGCGACCGCCAGGCCAAGGACCTGACCGACGTCATCGCCGCCACCGACCCCAACGTCTTCAGCAACGGCGTCACCGGTTCGTGGAGCGAGAACTACGCGATCCGCGGCTTCGCCTCCAGCACCAGCGATACCACCTTCAATGGCCTCAGCGGCATGGCGCCCTACTACCGCACTTCGCCGGAAATGTTCGAACGCATCGAGGTGCTGAAAGGCCCCTCCGCGCTGCTCAACGGCATGCCGCCGGGCGGCTCGGTCGGTGGCAGCGTCAACCTGGTCCCCAAGCGTGCCGGTGATCAACCGCTGCTGCGGGTCAGTGCCAACTTCGCCTCCGATGCGCAGTTTGGCACCCATGTGGATGTGGGGCGTCGCCTGGGCTCGAACAAGCAGTTCGGCATCCGCTTCAACGGCGCCTGGCGTGATGGTGACGGCGCAGTCGGCAAGCAGCGCAAGAAAGTACAGCTCGGTTCGCTGGCACTGGACTGGCGCGGCGAACGTGCGCGGCTGTCGGCGGATCTGTACAGCGCCGATGACCGTGTTGACGGCCCGGCACGTGGCGTCGGCCTGGCACCGGGCGTCGCCATTCCGCGGCCGCCGCGTGGCGATACGCTGATCAACCCGGACTGGGCCTACGTGGACAGCCAGGACAAGGGCGCGATGCTGCGCGGCGAACTGGACATCAACGATAGCCTGATGGCTTACCTGGCCTACGGCAGCAGCAGGACCGACTACCGCTACAACGGCTCGATCAGCGCGCAGATCCTCAATCCAGCCGGCGACTTCACCACAGTGATCGGCCAGCTCGCCTTCGATATCAGGAAGCAGTCCGCAGATGTCGGCCTGCGTGGCTCGTTCCACACCGGCAGCATCGGCCATCAATGGGCTGCCAATGTGACCCACTACCAGCACACTCAGAACGACTATGGCCGCCGCAGCGTGCCTGGCTGGGACTGGACCACCAACCTCTACAACCCAATGTGGGGCCCGGCCGCGCCGTTCGTAGCGCCGCACATCTCGCATACCGAACTGCGGCTGGACAGCATCGGCTTCGCCGACACCTTGTCCTTCGCCGATGAGCGCGTGCAGTTGACGCTCGGCGTGCGCCGCCAGCAGGTGGTCAGCGAGACCTTCAGCGTGGCCACGGGCGCACGCACTTCACGCTACGACGAGAGCGCCACCACCCCGGCTGCGGCGCTGCTGCTGAAGGCCACCGACACGATCTCCCTCTACACCAACTACATCGAAGGCCTCAGCCAGGGCGCCACCGCGCCGATGACCGCTACCAATGCCGGTGATGTGTTCGCACCGTTCCGCACCAAGCAGAAGGAGCTGGGCCTGAAGCTGGACCTGGGCACCTTCGCGCACACCTTCAGCGTGTATGAAATCAAGCGACCGAGCAGCTACACCGACCCGGTCACGAATATCTTCTCGTTCGGTGGCGAGCAACGAAACCGCGGCGTGGAATGGGGCTTCTTCGGTGCACCGATGGACGGCGTGCGCCTGCTCGGCGGCGTGGCCTATGTGCAGCCGAAGCTGACCCGCACGGCCGGTGGCGTGAATGAAGGACGCATTGCCACCGCGGTGGCGCAGCGGCAGGCCAAGCTCGGTGTGGAATGGGATGTGCCGACCTTGCAGGGCCTCACTTTGACCGGCAATGCCATGGCGATGTCGAAGCAGTACATCAGTGCCGACAACAGTCTGTCGGTACCGGGGCGGACGTTGTTCGACGTGGGCGCGCGCTACAGCACCACACTGGCCGGCAGGCCGCTGGCGCTGCGCGCCACGGTGAACAACGTGACCAACAAGGCGTACTGGGGCATGCCGTTGCTTTCCAGTCTGGCGCTGGGAGCGCCGAGAACAGTCTTGTTGTCGGCGACGATGGATTTCTGAGCCGGCGACGTTCTCGCCAATGGCATCCACGCATGGCGTGGATCTACTGGGGCTTGCCACCGCCCGGGTAGGTGCCAACCTTGGTTGGCACTGCAGCATGCATCCACGCATGGCGTGGATCTACCGAAACCCAGTAGAGCCAGGCCATGCCTGGCTGATACCGTGGCGATCCGCCAAACATCCACGCATGGCGTGGATCTACTGAAGCGCACTGTCGGATTCGTACGAATCCGATAGTGTCCTTCCCGGCCGGACTGCACCATCGGCGTGACCCTCCTCACGCGGTGGTGCCATGCGCCTTCCAGCCTTTCCTTCGTTTGCCACGTCGTTGCGATACGTGCTGCTCGCAACACTCCTGCTCGTACCCCATCTGGCCAGCGCCGCCTCGGTCTGCGTCATGCGTTCGGGCGAGCGCATGCTGCTGGTGCAGGATGTCACCTCGCGCTGGCAGCTGCCCGGCGGAACAGCAGAACATGGCGAGTTGCCGCAGCACACTGCCATCCGCGAAGCGCTGGAAGAAACCGGGCTTGTCGTCGCCACCACCGGCCTGCTGGACGACGAGGCGGGCGTGCATGTCTTCGCCTGCCGCGCCCTCGAACCGGTCCAGGTGCAGGGCAATGCGGTGAACCTGCTGGATGCGCCGCACCTCGGGCGGGAAATCATCCAGGCGCGCTGGGTCGGCCGCGACGAGGCTCGTACATTGCGCACGCGGTTCCCGCAGCAGCTGGACCGCGCGTATCAACAGCTGCATGCGGTACCCCTCAGCGAAGTGCAGACCGTCGAGCGCTTCGCGCCGGTATCGGCGTTCCGGCAGGCCGAGGTGGATCGCGTGCAGCGCACCCAGCAGTGGCCGGTGCGCGGGCTGGCGGTGGTTGGCAACATCCTGGGCGAATTCTGGTTCTACCTGCTGGCGATGCCGGTGTTGTGGGTGGCGTTCGGCGCGGGGGCAACGCGCCTGATGCTGATGGCGTTGATGGTGGTCACGCTGGCCGTGCAGAGCATCAAGGTCTTCGCGCCGGTGCCACGCCCCTTCAGCTTCGACGCCACCCTCAGCCTGGCCGGTGCCGCCGGCCCTTCCCTGCCCAGCGGGCACACCACCAGCGCTACCTGCTTCTTTGTACTGGCCGCGCTGTGGTTGTTGGCACGCCAACACATCACCGGAGGGTTCAAGCGCGGGGCAGTGCTGGGCGTCGCGCTGATGGCCGGGGTGATCGCCGGAATGGCCCGGGTCTGGCTGGGGGTCCACTATTGGAGCGATGTTGCTGCCGGGTTGCTGTTGGGTAGTGCGATCGCAGCGGGAATCCATGCGTTCGGGACATCGCTCGCACGCCACGAACAGCCGGCGGTGCGCGAGCGGATCTGTTGGGCTGCCATTGCCTCCGCCAGCCTGGCCGTGGGTGTGGCCTGGCAGGCCGTGCCGCTGCTATTGCCGTTCTGCGTAGCAGCCGCCTGCGCGGTGGTGCCACGTGCAACCCAGGAGCGAGCGACGGTGGGATCTGCGGCATTGCTGCTGGTCGGCCTGCTGGTGCTGGGTGGCGTATGCCTGCCGATGGCCCAGCACGTCGAGCCATTCGTGCTTGCGGCCAGCCTGCAGGCGCTGGTCTACATGGGGCTGGGTGCCTGGGTGGCCTGGGGCGCGGGCGCCGTTACCGCCTTGTGGCCGATGAAGCACCCACGGTAGCGTCCACGCATGGCGTGGCTCTGCTGTAGAGCCGAGCCATGCTCGGCTGCGTATTGTCCGGTGAGCCGAGCGTGGGCTCGGCTCTACATGAACAGCATCCACGCATGGCG
Source organism: Stenotrophomonas sp. YJH_SMC_48-3 (assembly GCF_059369375.1). Lineage (NCBI taxonomy): Bacteria > Pseudomonadati > Pseudomonadota > Gammaproteobacteria > Lysobacterales > Lysobacteraceae > Stenotrophomonas > Stenotrophomonas sp. YJH_SMC_48-3. The sequence goes on from NZ_JCAFSQ010000005.1 coordinate 274,611, forward strand.
TGGCTCTACTCGGGGTGCAGGCGGAAGATGGCGTGGTTGGTGAGCGCCAGTGCTGCCAGCTTCAACCCTTCCATCACGCGATCGCCTACGTAGTGTTCCGGGCCACCGTTCTGGCGGGCGCGCTCGGCGGCCAGCAGGATTTCGTTGACGATGCGCAGGCCGGCCAAGGCGCCATCGCTGTCGGCCAGGGCCAGGCAGCGGCCCGGCAACTGGTGGCGCTCGGGCCAGGGCTGGCCGTCGGCGGCCACGCCGCAGCCGATCTGGTGCAGCAGCGCGATCAGGTTATTGGGGTCGGGCTTCGCGGTGTCGTCCTCGCCCTCTTCGGCATTGGCCGGGGCGTAGTGCGCGCGCAGGTGGGGAATATCCGATGCGTTCATGGCTGGTCTCCGTACAGGGATACGGTGCCACCGCCCTTAACAAAGGCGGCGGGACGGTACGTGGCTGGAAATCCGGTGGTCGCGTAAGCACTAACCGGCAGGTGGGCTATCGTCCACCTCCACGCACCGCCCGCCATAAAGCAGGGACGAATTGCCAGCCGGCGCCGCACAAGGCGACGCCGGCTGGCGTGCGCAAACTACACGCGACCAACGGGGTTTCCAGGCCCCGGCCACCCGTTTTCGGTGGCAATCCATCATGCACACACCGGGCTTGCCATGAGCAAGCGCTGCGGTGCACATACGGAGACATTCATGCAGCGGGCGGCATTGTCGCATACCCGCAGATGCCTGTGTTTCAGGGGTTTGGGCGTACGAGCGTGCGCAATCAAGCCCCCGCCTCCCCTGCACCCGCTCCGCGCCATCCGCCGCCCTTCAAGCCAACGGGAACGTCAATCCCGACATCACGAAAGCACATGGGCCAGCAGCGCCAGCACTGCCAGATGCCCCACGTAGTAGCCATAAAACACCCAACGCCAGCGCGGGATGCGCCATTCCACACGCGCCAGCGCCCAGGCCACAGGAATGGCCAGCAACGCCCAGCCGTTGTGATTGGCCCAGCACACCGCCGCAAAGCCGATCAGCAACAGCCACCACGCGCGGTGCCGGAACGCGATCCAGCCCAGCACCACGAAGCCGACGCCGGCCCACTGGTAGTCCACCACGGCCGGCAACACCCCTGCGGCCAGCAGCAACAGTAGTGGCCGGTTGCGGGCCAGCGCGAACACCGCCAGCGCGGCTACGGTGAAGGTCAACAGGATGTTCAACGGCAGCCAAGCGCCGAAGGCCAGCGCATGCAGCGGCTGCGCGACCAGACCCCACAGGCCCAGACGGCGGATCGACCTGACCAGGTCGGCGCCTGGCCGGGCCAGGTTGCAGGCCATCACCAGTGCGAACAGCGGAAACGCCAGACGGCCCAGCTCGCTCAGCACTGGCACGTACCCGCCGCAGAGCACCTTGGCCACGTGGTCGCCGGTCATGGACAGCAGTGCCAGCCATTTCAGCGCTTCGATGGCGCTGCTGGTGAAGGCAGGTTGCATCGGGGCAGCAGGTGTGTCTCGGACAGGTGCGCGGGTCTCCATCTGGCGATTATGGACAGGAGACTCACTTCAAGGGAGGGCAACGATCACCGTCATCACCGTTCCTTCCCGTTCGGCGGACATCCGGGCCTGGGCCTTCGACCGCAAACGATACGTCAGGGGCGGGTCGCCACGTCCAAAGTTCGAGTGGCCGGGTGCAACTGCCCGTCGTCATCGATCCACTCGATGCGAACGTTTCGTGGATTTGCGGGAGCCTCGGCAGGCACTGCAATATCCACAGCCTGTCGAGGCGGCACTGCAGGATTGTCCAGTTCAACTTCGTTGCCGGTGTCACCCAAAGTAATGCGGCCCAGGTTGAAGTAGAACGGTGTCGCGTTGGTTACCTTCAACGCGCGCCGCTCTCCGTCGCCCTGCAGGGTGAAGGTGATCCCTTCGGTGCGATCCACAGGAGGCTTGGGCAGTCCTGCCGGCCGATACAACACCTTGTACCGGCTGCGCACCATGACATTGAGCTCATTTTCTCCGCTCTGGCCCGATTTCGGTGGCACCGCCATCACGTTCAACCAGTAAAGATGCTCCCGGTCGTCAGTGGGTGCCTTTTCGCGCAGTTGCAGTACACGCAGCTGGTTCTTCTGCCCGGGCTCCAGCCGCAGCAGGGGCGGACCCACGAGGAACGGCGCAGAAGAGGCTTCCGGCGCCTGCTCCGCGTCTTCGTCACCGATCCACGCCTGCACCAGCACCGGTACCTCGCTGGCATTTGTCAATGCAACTGCAACCTCCTTGCTGCTGGCCGGGAACACCACCCGGGTGCCATCCATAGCTACCTGCGCCCAGGCCGCCACGGGCACCACCGTCAATACCGCCCCCACTACGATCTGACGCCAGCGAGCGCAGGCAGACCGGCCACTATCAGTTTCGGTTCCAACCACGCGAATCATCTGCAGGGATCCTCTGGTTTCCAGTTCAACGGCACACTCTCATGGATAATCAATGCGGAAACGCACCGTAGCGTTCGCGTCACCGGGAATCAGATCCGCAGTCTTCACCGCAATGCGGAAGTAGCGTGCGCCAAATTTCTCAGAGCGAGCACCATCGGCCGCACTGTCGCCAAACCAGTAGGCCCTATCAAGATCGATGGGTTCACTAAAGATCCCCAGCAGTTGAATGCCGACACCTTTAGCCCCCCCCTCCACATTCACAATGCCCCGGCTACGGTCAAAGACCGTGGTAGTACCTGCTGGCTCCACAAAGTAGCGGACCCGACCGGCACCCGTTTCGCACGTTAGATCCACGGTGAACTGGCGGGTGGCGCCGTAGGAATCCACCGTTGGCAGGCGGGTGACTGAAGTAAGCCCCATCGGCACTGTTTTGGATGCAACACGGCAGAGCGGTCGATGGTCCACTTCAAGAGTCATTGCACTGAGCCGGTGTTGCTGGCGGAATCTGTCACTGCTCTGGAAATGCTGCATGTCCAGCACGTGCTGCCCCGGCAGCGCGTAGCTGTCTGGCATGGTGTTTCCGGTCTTGATGAAGCGAATGGCGATCAGACCGGAATTAACCTTGTTGCTGGCCGGACCTGACCGCACCCTCTCTCCGCTGCGTATTGCCCCATAGAGATACGAACCGGCTGAAGCCGGGTCAGCGCGCACTCGGATCACCATACCGATGCCAGGGGCGCCCGTCTCGAAGACACTATAGGTACGCCCCCCCTCGTGGTATGTACCCGCTTCCGGCAGGACGCCGATCTGGTAATTGATGTACGGCGCCCCGCCGCTGGTACCGCAATTCATGTACTCCTGAGCACCCGAGTCAATCCAGGGGCCCAGTGCTTCGCCAATCTCCACCGTGTTGGCTACAACGCGGGTTGTTGCCGGCAATGGAAAGGTAAACTCCGAGCCCCAGGAAATGCAGGCAGCGGCCGCCATTCGAGGCAACAGAAGCGCCACGATGACCAGTCCTGCCTGCAATCCACTATAGATATGCCTTCCGAGACTGCCATTCATGATCCCTTGCCTCGCTCCCGATTCAGTGAACCCATCGGTGAAGGGGGACTAGCAAGGTCGCCTGCCCCAGCAGCCCCCAACCTAACGGCTAGTGTCGCCGCAGATCATAAAGCATCCAGTATCGTCCGGCAGGGGGGTCAGGGGTAGTCCACGCGGAAGCGGACTGTGGCATTGGCATCGCCAGGACTCACATCCTCATTCTTCACAGCAGTACGGAAGTAGCGCGCACCAAAATCCTCACTGCGAATCCCATCTGCAGCGCTGTCACCGAACCAGTATGCGCTGTCGAGATTGATGGGGTTGCCGTCGATACCCAGCAACTGGATGCCGATGCCATTAGCCCCGCCTTCCACATTGGCAATACCCCGACTACGGTCAAAGATGGTGGTGCCACCTGTAGGCTCTACGAAGTAGCGCACTCGTCCGGCGCTCGTCTCACAGTTCATTTCGACGCTGAAGCGGCGAGTAGATCCATAGGTATTGACCGATGGCAATCGAGCGACCGCGGTCAAGCCCATCGGCACGGTTTTGGATGCTACATGACAGAGGGGGCGATGGACCACCTCCAACGCCATCGAACTGAGATGGTGTGCTTGCCGAAATTTGTCACCCCGCTGATAGTGCTGCATGTCCAGCACATGTCTTTCCGTGAACGTGTAATGCCCTGGCGTGGTTGCGCCCGTCTTGACGAAGCGGATGCTGATGAGGCCGAAGTTCCGCTTGTTGTCAACCGCTCCCGCCCGTACCCGCACCCCTTCGCGAATTGCAGCGACAGGATTCGACCCGTAGTCCGGGTCAGCTCGAGCGCGTACGACCATTCCGATCCCGGCGATGCCTGTATCGAAAATGCCATAGGTACGTCCCCCCTCTTGGTAGGTGCCCGTTTCCGGAAGAACCCCAATGTGAAAATTCTCCTGCAATATTCCGCCGGACGGCCCACAGAAGATATAGCCCTGTTCCCCCGTGCTGATCCAAGGCCCGATTGTTTCACCGATTGCGGCAGAATTTGCCACAACGACGGCTCGAGCTGGCAGCGGAAATGTGTATGAACCCCAATCGGGAGAGCAAGCTGCAGTGGCCAGTCCAGGCAGTGCCAAGGCTGCGAACGTCAACAATGCGGCGCAGCTACGGTGGGTGGAATTTCTTGAAGCAGTCTTCATTAGTTTCGTCCTCGATTTGATCGCCGACTACTTGGTGACATCAACCAGCCTGCGCTCCTCACCCGGCGCACAGCTGCTCTGATGCAACACACCGGCCTCGACGCCACGCAGGTCATACGGAATGCGGCACTGGTCTGAGACTGCGCTGCCGTAGCGCACCGTCAGTTCCCCTACCTCTTCAACACCGCGCACCCACAGGCGGCTGCTCTGGCCCACCACGCCGACCACATCACCGGCTTCATTGGTCACATCGTTGCCAAACGGCAAGGGCTTTCCATCCGGCAGCAGCGCCTCGATCAATGCGCTGCGCCCCACCTGGGTTGGCAGCACCATCCGCACCACTGCACCGGCATTGGGTACAGCCGAAACGGTCCCCGAACTCAGCTCGACATCCAGCGGCAGATTGGTGGGATCCACATCGAACGCGTTTCGACGGAATGGAGACAAATAGGGCAATACGGCATAGCCACGGGCATCGGTTTTGACGCCGGTCATGCTGTCCAGCGCCGCACCTGCCGCACCCGGGATGTGCACCACGCCCACGGTTTCCCCCAGGCGCTGGGCCAGCGTGAGGCCGCCCGCGTGCAGCACCAGGCCACCACTTGCACCCATACTTAGCTGACTGGTGGAGCCACGACGGCTGTAGCCACCGCTCACGTATACCGTAGGCATTTGGTAGTACGCGCCCAGGTCGTAACTTGTCTGGCCGCCGTCGCGACTGACCGATGCGTTGTAGTTGCCCAGATACTGCTCACCAATGGCACCAGACACACCTACGCGCTGCGTGCTCCGCCCATTGCTCTCGCGACTGATGCTGGTATCCAGGCGCGGTGCCGCAGCCGGTACGCCCAGCGGAACGCTGTAGCTCAGGTAGAGGCTGTTGCTGGTATGGCTGACGCCGCCGGAGAACAGCGACGACTCGGTCGCCCGGCGGGCGCTGACCGAATAGGTGCCCCGCCCCAGTCGATTGCTATAAGTCGCAGAGAACGATGTCTGACGGCGGTTGTCGGACCAGTAATCGGTCATACTGCCGGTGAAGTGCAGCGTACCCTTGCCCTCAGTAAGGCGCTGATTGACGGTCAGGTCCAGACGGCTGCGCTGACGGCCCACAAGATCGTAGCCATCGCTCAGGTCCTTCTGGGCGCGCAGGCGGATTGCATCACCCAGATTCAGGAAGTCGCTGGTCGAGTAGCGATAGGCCGCCAAGGTGATGTTCGTGCTGTCTGAGAACAGCGCCTTGTTGAAGGCCACGCGATAGGACTGGCCACGGCGCCGCTCGCTGGCCACCCCATCCGCTCCCGGAAGACGAGCATCGCTGAAGGTGACGTCACCGGAGAACGCGCCCAACGGTGTATTCCAGGCAGCGCCAAGTACCGCCCCGGAATAACCTTCCGCAACGGTCAGGCCAGCATAGCCGGTGAACTGATTGCTCAGGCCACGGCGCAGGGTGGCTTCCAAGAAGCGCGGATTTTCCCCGCCGAAGTCGTCACGGAGTTCACCTGCGGTGACACTGAAGCGCTGCTGGCCCGGCCGCAGCAGCTGCGGCATGGCGGTGAATGGAATGGTGAACTGCTCTACCCGGCCATCGGCTTCGGTGATCTCCACTTCAATATCGCCACTGGAGCCGGCCGCATGCAGATCATCAATCTCAAACGGGCCCGGCGCTACCGTGGTCTCGTAGATCACATAGCCACGCTGGCGGATGGTGACGCGGGCATTGGTCTGCGCCACACCGGTAACAACCGGCGCGAAATTGTTCAGCGTATCCGGCAACATGCGCGGGTCGCTGCTGATGTTCACGCCCCGGTAGTTGACACCCTGCAGCATGTCGCCGTTCGTCGACGACTCGCCCAAGGTCAACTGCGCCCCCCACTTCGGCAGGTTGCGCTGCAGGTAGCTACGGCCAGCCGCATAGTCGGTACCGGCAGCATCGGTGTGCTGCAGATAGCCACTATGACGCAGACGCCATTCGCCCAGATTCAGGCCCGCGTCGACCGTCATGCTGGTGTGGCTGGCCTGCTGGCCACCATTACGCTGCCGATTGTGACTAACGCTATACCCAAGTGTGGCCGCGTTGATGCCCTTTTCCCAAAGCGCAGGATCCACCCAGCCGCGCGGGGTACGCAGCAGGTAGATCTGGGGAACCGAAATGACCAGGCTCTGCTCGCCTGAATCGAATTCGGCCGACGCACCCGGCACATAATCCGAGAGAGGCCGACAGGCTGCCCCGGTGGGCAACGGCAAAGGACTGGCAGTGCCCGCTTCCGGCGCATCACGCATTGCGTCCAGGCGCGCATGATTCAGGCCCAGCATTTCAAAGAGCGCCGGGGTCAGGCAGATGCGGACAGCATCATCCTCAGCAACGCGCGCCACCAGATCCAGCCGCCCGACCAATGTGCCATTGAGGAGGATGTCGGCGTTGTAGGTACCCGGCAGCAGGCTGCCTTGCTCGAAACGCTCCAGATCGATACCGCTGGCATTGCCGAACAGCATGTCCGCACTGAACTCAACGTTGGGCGCAGCGAAAGCCGACACCGGCAACAGCGCTGCCACGACAGCGGCAACCAAGGGTCGGCGTCGCGAAAGGGTGTGCTGGGGATGACGGTTCATGTCGAACTTCCTTGGGCATGAGGACGCCTGCCCCGTCCATAACCGGACAGGCGCCACTCAAAGAATGGGAATCGGAGGTTGCGGGCTCAGGGGTTGCGCAGTGGCACCGTGTGCTCGATCAGAGCACCATGCTCGCTGGCAAACTTGAACTTCACGCTTCCAGAGCGTGCATTTGCGTCACCCGGTAGTGCGAAGTGCTGCGTGGTCAGAGGAGCAATCATGGCAATGCCCTTCGCTTCCGCGCTGTTGTTGCCGTTGATGACCTCGGCACGAATCAGGCTCACGTGAAAGACACTGGGGTTTCGCACCTGCAATGCCCAGCCACCTTGGTGCGGCACAACCGACCATTCCAGATTCTCGATCACTCCGCTGACCGATTGCTTGGCCAGCGACTGCGGGCGATAGAAGAGCTTGATTCGGTTGCGCACTGAAATCTGAAGCTGTGCCGAGCCTGACCCACGCTTTTCAGCGGCCGGAGCGTCCAGGATATTGAGCCAGAATGCCGACTCACGGTCCTGCGGCAACTCGCCACCGATTTGGCGCAGGCGCAGCACCTGGCTCTTTCCTGCGTCTACACGCAGCAACGGTGGTAATGCGACGAACGGAGCACGCGTGGTGCTTGGGTCGGCCTTGACGTTGATTTCATCCACCCAGACCTGCACCAGGCTCGGGACCTGCCCGGTGTTCTGGATCCGAACGGACGCCTCCTTCATGTCGGCCGTGTAGATTACCCGGGTGCCTTCCACCACCACGTTGGCATGCGCCACCAGCGAGGTGGCAAGCAACGGCATGAGAGCAGCATAGCGAAGGGCGTTGCGGAAGAAGGTCTTCATGGCACTGTCTCCTGGATCCGGATGGCAGGACCGTGAGGTTCATGACTCACGGCCCTGCGCTCACCCGTCTGTGGGTCAGATCAGTAGTTCTCGACGTCGAACATCAGCTGCGAGGTGAAGCCACCCGCCTTGGTAGCGCCTGCTGCAGCCGTGGCCTGATAGCGGGTGGCGAACTCGTATTCGAACTCACCCGAAGCCTTGGTCGCTTCCAGCTCGGCCGTCTGCAGATTGATTTCAGTCTCGGTGCCAGATTCGATGCGCGACAGCTTCAGTGCGACATCGGACGCCGGGTCATCAACTGCATCGGTATACTGATTCGCGAGGTGACCGTTGGCGTTGACGGTGCTCTTGTAGACGTAGAGCTTCGCAGTGTCCTTGTCACAGGCCGCGCCGGAACCGGTGTCGGCCGACAGCTTGATCTTGAAGGTACGCTTACCGGCGTCAGGGCCATCGACAGCGCCGACAGTGACGTCCGGCAGTGCCACGGTGGCAGTGGAGCCGCCGCCGTCGCCGATTTCCACCTTGCAGGTGGCAGCCACGATCTTGCCGGTGAAGGTAATGGTGCCATCAGCCGCCGAGGCCGAAGCAGCAGCACCCAGCGAGAGCGCGGCGGTCAGAGCAATTGCAAGCTTGTTCATGATGTTGAATTTCCTGTTGGGTTTGGTTTTTGGCGTTCAAGCCGCGCTGTGCTGGGCCTGAGCGAAGGGCATTCCCTTCGAGAGGAAATGCTAGGGATGCCGGGCATTTCCAGGCATAGGACAACGACTAGTTTTCGCTGGCCCCACCCTGCCCGGCCGATCGGTTCAGAATGCGTAGCGCACGCCCAGCGTCACTTCGCGCGATGCCAGATCCAGCTGCATCTTTTCGTCCTGCAGGCCGCGCGCGTTGGCGAAGCGGTTCCATCCGCTTTCGGTGGTGCCCAGGTCCGTGTAGCGGTAGCCCAGGTCCACCGTGGTGTTGGTGCCTGCCGCAACCGAAATGCCTACGCCCGCCGACCACGCCAGTTGCGTGCGGGTGGACTTGCCGTACTGGCGGTTCGGGTTGCCCTGCCAGCCACCGGACTGCAGGTGCGACAGGCCGGCGCCGGCCATGCCGTAGACCGACCATGCATCGTTGATGGCGATATCGCGGTACGCGTTGAGCATCAGCCGCTGCGAACGCACGTCGTGGTTGTTGAAGCTGGTAGCAAAGGCGCTGGAGCCGCTGGTGTAGGTGTCGGTGCGGCGAACCACATACTCACCTTCGGTGCGCCAGCCATTGCCGTGCGCGTAGCCGAAGGCCGCCGAACCGGTGGCGAAGTGCTGGCGCTGGTCGCCGGCGACGAACTGGCCGATGCCCGGGCGGGCACTGGCATCCATGTTGCGGGCCTGGTGGTGAGCGTCGATGACGCGGATGCTGGCGTAGTAACCCGCGTCGTCGCTGGCCAGAGCCACTGCAGGCACGCAGATCGCTGCCGCGACGCAGGCCGCAGAAAGAAGGGTCTTCATGTGATACCTCGGTGAATGAGTCGATACGAACCCAGGCCGCTGAGCGGCCTGGGTGGTCTGCGTGCGACGGCCGGTTACTTGACGCGCTGGTGGATCCAGCGGCCCTGGGCACCATCGAAGCGGAAGACGTAGCGATGGCCCTTGCGGATCAGCGCACTGTTCTTCAGATCGGTGTTTTCCGCCGACACGCGGGTGAACTGCGCAGTGTCCAGATTGGTGAACTGGTAGACGTCACCACAGACCGCTTCGCGCGGCAGGCGCATCTCCTGCGGCAGCAACGGGTCATCGGCAGGGCTGCTCAGGAACACATCGGTCCAGCGCTTGGCCGGGGTCGGCAGCGATTCGGTGGCCTGTTGGCGGCCATTGCCCAGGCGCACGTACCACACGCCATCGGCACCGTACACGAACGCGCAGTTGCGGCCCGCTTCGCAGGTGCTGGCACTGCCCTGCGCCTGCACGCCGCGCACCGTCACGTCCGCACTGGAGGCGTTGGCCACCACCAGCAACGAGCCGTTGCGGGCCAAGGTCGGCAACTGCACAGTTGAAGCACGCTTGGTGTCGTACAGGCCAACCTGGGTGAGCGTGTGATCCGAGTCTGGAATCTGCAGAGTGTCGGTGTTGCGGCCGGTCACCAGGCGCGCGGTCAGCCCACCCACCACGTCCCAACGGCTGTAGGCCGCGCTCCAGCGGAACTCGGCATTGCTCAGGCTGTCGACCGGGATATGGACCTGCTCTTCAAACACGGTCTTCCGGGCGTCCAGAATCGCGTAGCTGTCGGCCAGCGAACTGAGCGTCACGCGGTCACCGGCCTGCGGGCGCCCCGGCAGGGTGACGATACGGGCGAAGTCATCCTCCGCCAGTACGAAATTCAGGTGCGAATAGCCTGAGGGCATCTTGCCGCTGCCGCCATTCGTGCCCGGGGTCAGGTAGCCATCCGCCGCGGCGGCGGAAAGCGGGGCGACGCATGCCAGCACGGCAGCGCAGAGGAGCTTGCGTGAAATCATGATGTCTCGCTGTTGATGGGTGGAATGCCGCTCCACCACCTTCGTGGCGGTCGGCATCCGAGACAATGACGTCGACTTGCCGCTCAATCTGTCTGACGAGTACGATTTTCACGTACGCTTCACATTTGTAGCAGAAGGGGAAACCGGAACCGGCATGCAGCCCTCATTTGCTGCACGCTCAACCGCAGATCTACGGAGAGCCGGGCTCGTCCTCATGGCAGGTGCAGGGTTCGATCACGAAATTCGGCCATTGACGCCGGAGCTGCCTGCGCTGCGCTGCCGAGGCGTACAGGTACTCATTGAGCTGCTCAAGGAATCGCTTCTGCGCCTGTGGCTTGAGCTGGGCGAAGCTGGACATCAAGGCAGCAATGTGGCCATCAAGCGGGCGTGGCACGGCGGCTCCGGTGTGGAAGGACAGGATTCTCCCCACCCTACCGCTTGGATCTGGCGTAGCCATCGGACGATGCCTGTTTTGCGCATGTTCCAGCATCAATCGGATCCACCACGCCGAAGGTGCGAGGCCTGCGATGCAGAGACCAGGCCTTCGCGTACGGCATACTCGAATATGTCCGACGTGCGCTTCAGGCCCAGCTTGCGCATGGCCGAGTGTTTCTGCGTGCTGATGGTCTGGCGGCTGCGTTGCAGCTGTTCGGCAATTTCTTTCTGCGAGCGCCCCTCGGCGATCAGGCGCAGCACCTCGGTTTCGCGCTTGGTCAGCGCTGCCGCCGATACCGCCTGGTCCAGGCTGCCGATCTGGCGCTCGATGTCAGGCGAGAGATAGCCTTGACCCTTGTGTGCTGCCTGGATGGCGCATACCAGGTGATCGATGAGATCGGTCTTGGCCACGATGCAGCTTACTTCCGCGCGGCGCAGGCTGGTCAGTATCTGGGTGCCGCCAATGCCGGTCAGCACCACCAGCGGCACCTTGGGAAAACGGCGCTTCAGGAACCCCAGCAATGCCACGCCATCGCCATACTGGCCGCCGGGCATCGAAAAGTCAGTGACCGCCACATCGACGGGAGTACCACTCAACGCCTCGACCAATGACGTAGAATCGGTGGCGCTGGCGATGATCTGGATGCCCGGCACCTTCGCCAGTGCCTCCTGCGCACCGGCGATGACGACCGGGTGGTCATCGGCCACGACAATGCGAATGCTCATGCAGTAGTTTCCTTGTGTATGTGCGACCGGCTGTTGAACCACTTCCATTCCACCAGACCCAGGGAACAGCGCCCCATGAATCATCTGTTGATCCGCGTGGCCCTTGCTGACGACCACCCGGTGATCCGCTTGGGCGTGCGGGCCGCGCTGGATGAGGCGCCGGCCATCCAGTGCATTGGCGAGGCCAAGGATTCGTCCGAGCTGGTGAAGCTGCTGGAACAGGCCGAGAAGGACGACGCGCCCTGCGACGTCGTGGTGACCGACTATGCGATGCCGGGCGGCGATCATGGCGATGGCCTGGAGCTGCTCGACCATCTGCAGTCGCGCTTCCCGGACCTGCGCATCGTGGTGATGACCGGCCTGGACCAGCCAGGGCTGCTCAACCGGCTGAACAGCCTCGGCGTGGCAGGCATCCTCAGCAAGGGCGATGACCTGCAGCATGTGGCATCGGCGGTGATGGCGGTCTATGCGCAACGGCGCTACCTGTCGCCCAGCGTGGCCGAGCACCTGCAGCATCTGGAAAAGCGTCGCGTGACTTCGCTCTCGCCCAGCGAGAAGAAGGTCATCGCCCTGTTCATTTCCGGCCTGAGCGTTGCCCAGATCGCGACGGCCCTGGGCCGCAAGAAGCAGACCGTCAGCACGCAGAAGATCAATGCCATGCGCAAGCTGGGCATTGCCGGCGATGCCGAGCTGCACACTTTCGCGGCCGATCTTGGCCTCAAGGCGGACTGAGCGCCCCGCCACTCTACAGCACGCCCTCATGATTCCCGCTCCAGCCTCTCGCGGTAGGCCTGCAGGCAGGCCGACAACGCAGACTGCAGCGTGTCGAGCGTGCCCGGGTCGACCGTACGGCCATCACGCAGCTGCTGCTCAACCTCGCCGCACTGCGCACCCAGCTCCCGTTCGCCGATCATCTGCAGCACGCCCTTGAAGGCATGCACGCGATCCAGCAGGCGCTGCGCATCGTTGTCGCTGCGAGCCTCGGCAATGGCGGCCAGGTCCTTGTCGCCGGTTTCGACGAACAGCCTTCGGATGGCGACAGAGATCCCTCGGGGGCCCCCGGTCTCCGCTACGACCGGCGACTCCTGCACAGGTGGGGCAATCGGCCGCAGTCGTGACAACCCCGCCTCCAGCCGTTCCAGGTTCAGGGGCTTCAGCAGCAGATCGTCGATGCCGGCCGCCAGGCAACGCTCGCGCTCACTGGCCAACGCGGTGGCGGTGATCGCCAGGATCGGCAGCGATTGGCCACGTGCACGCAGTTCCCGCGCCAGCGCGTAGCCATCCATGACGGGCATGTTGATGTCTGTCAGTACCGCCATGAAGGCATTGTCACGCCAGAGGGCCAGTGCTGCCTGGCCATCCTCGGCAACCTCCACCGCGTACCCGAGTTCTTCCAGCTGCTGCTGGATCAGTTCGCGGTTCACCGCGTTGTCTTCCACCAGCAGCACGGTGCCCCGCGACCGCGTGGGTGCTGCCGCGGTTACGGCACGTTCGGCGGCCGGTGCGCCGTCACCTTCCAACGCCAGCAGCAGTGCATCGCTGGCATAGCAGGTGACCTCAACGCGCGTACCGTGTTGCTCCGGCGTCAGCGGGCCCTGCGCATGCGCAAGCACGGTACGCCGATGCAGTGCCTGCAACTGCTGCTCTTCGTCCTCGTTCCATGCCCGGTGATCGCCGACGATCAGCAGCACATCGCCGCTGTCATCCGCATTCGGCCGATCCAGCGCGGTCACGACCGCGCCCCAGGCCTGCAGCACGCGCGTCATTTCGGCGCGCCATTCCGGCGTGGTGGACAACACGGTCACCTGCTGCCCCGCCAGTGCCGCCGTGGCAGGCGGCGCCGCCTGCAGGCGCACCGGCAGGGTCAGGGTGAAGCTGCTGCCCACGCGTTCGGTGCTGTCCACGGCCACCTGCCCGCCCATCGCCTGCGCCAGCTGCTGGCACAGGGCCAGGCCCAGCCCGCTGCCACCGAAACGGCGCGAGACGCTGGCGTCGGCCTGCTGGAACGGCTGGAACAGCTGCGCGGCCTGTTCGGCACTCATGCCGATGCCGGAGTCGATGACTTGCACCCGCAGCACGCTGCCCGCCTCCGCCGGCCGCAGCTCGGCGCGCAGCAGGATTCGCCCGGATTCAGTGAATTTCACCGCATTGCTGACCAGGTTGTTGAGGATCTGGCGGATGCGATGCGCATCACCGATGCATTGGTGGTCCGCCGGCGCTTCCACGGCGTAGTAGAGGCGTACGTTCTTGCGCAGCGCATCGGGCGCGTACAGCAGGGCAACGCTTTCAATCAGCGGGCGCAGCGCGAACGGCGCCGGTTCCACGTCCAGCTGGCCGGCCTCGATCTTGGAGAAGTCCAGCACGTCACTGATGATCCGCATCAACGCATCGGCCGAGAAACGGATGCGATCCAGGCGCTCGCGTTGCCCGGCCTGCAGCGGCGAGCGCGCGAGCAGTTCCAGATGGCCCAGCACACCATTGAGCGGGGTGCGGATCTCATGGCTCATGGTCGCTACGAAGGCGGACTTGGCCCGGTTGGCGGCCTCGGCCGAGTGCCGGGCCGACTCCGAGTCTTCGCGCGCCCGGCGCAGGTTGTCTTCCAGTTCGCGCTGCGCGGTCACGTCACGCATGGCGCAGACCCATACCGGCTGGTCGTGATAGGTGGCACGCGACAGACTGACCTGTAGCTGGCTGCCAGCCCCGCCCTGCTCCGGCGACCATTGCAGCTCCACGATCTCGTCTTCGGCCGCATTGCGCCCCAGCTCCACCAGGCGTGCATACAGCGGCGTAATGCCCTCGTGCCGCGGCGATGCGCCCGCCGTACCGCCCACCAGGTGGCGCGCGGCCTCGTTCTGCAGCAGCGCCGCCCCGCTGTCGCGCGCCAGCAGTGCCAGCCCGATCGGCGCGGTGCCGATGATCACCCGGCTCAGCGCCTCGCTTTCGTACACGCGCGAGGCATCGGCCAGCGCCGGGGTGAACACGCGGCGGTCGATGCGCCGCAGCAGCCACCACAACAGGCCGATGATCAGCAGCGCACTGAGCCAGCGCGCCAGCAGGTAATAGCCTTGGCTGCGCCAGATATCGCCCCAGTCGTAGACATGGCTTAGGGTCCAGTTCACCCCTGGCAGGCTGCAGGTGAGGATGAAACGGCCCTGCACATACTCGCGCTTGGGCTGGCTGGCGGCCGTGCCGCCCAGCGTACCCAGCAGGATGGCCTGATCCTGCGCGGACAGGCCGCCAGTGCTGAACACCACCTGCTGGTTGCTGGACGCCACCAGGTAGCGCCCCTGCTCGCGGGACTGCAGGCGGGCGCGGATGTTGTCGATGGACTCGAACACCACCCGGCGGAAGTACGGGGTGGTGCCCTCGGCCATGGTCACCATGCCGATCAGGGCCGGCTGGCCAGTCAGCGGGTTGGTGCCGTAGTGCGACAGCAGGCGCCCCTCGCGGGAGGCGGCGCGGATCGGGCCCGGCCGTGGCGCCAGTTTGCGGATCTGCGGTTCGTTGCTCAGCAGCCGCGCAAACGCCTGGCGCCGGGTCGGTACACCCAGCATCTGCAGCAGCTGGGCCTCGTCACGCACATTGGCCACCGCCACCAGCCGCCCCTGCGGCTCGTAGGCGTACATCAGCACCGGACCACCTGCGTCCTGGGCGGTGATCGAATCTGCGGTATAGGCGGAATAGATATCCACCATGCCGAGGTAGGCACGCAGCTCGGCCTCGGGCAGCGGGTTGTCGCGCGCGCCAAGCACCAGCCATGGCACGGCGGTACGGCCCTGGGCACGCACCACCACCTCGTCACCCTGGCCGTGGAAGCGCTCGGCCAAGGGTGTTCCCACGTGCTGCAGGGCCGGGCGCTGGTCGCGCCACAGCACGTCGTTGCCATTGATGGATGTGGCGTACGCACGGTCGCGCTGGAACAGGAAATAGTCCACCGCGGCGCGCGCTTCGCCGAAGGACTGCCGTTCGCGCGCGTGGAACTCTTCCACATCG
This sequence comes from Stenotrophomonas sp. YJH_SMC_48-3, assembly GCF_059369375.1. Taxonomy (NCBI): domain Bacteria; kingdom Pseudomonadati; phylum Pseudomonadota; class Gammaproteobacteria; order Lysobacterales; family Lysobacteraceae; genus Stenotrophomonas; species Stenotrophomonas sp. YJH_SMC_48-3. The sequence goes on from NZ_JCAFSQ010000005.1 coordinate 290,336, forward strand.
GCCACCGAACTGACCAGTGTGGCCAGCAGCACCAGCACCGCGATCAGGACACCGCCGCCCAGAAGCAGGCGCCGCCGCAACCGGCGCAGGTCGTCCAGGCGTGCGGCCGCCCGGCCCGTACCGTCTGCGGTGTCGGCGTCTGCCATGACCTTGATCCTCAGCTGAGTGCACATGCAATTTATCCGATTGCGCCAACAACTGACGTATTCGACTCTGCGAGGCCGGGGCCTGCCGTCAGTGCCTGGCGCAGGGCCTCGCTGGCGTAACAGGACACTTCAACGCCACGGGGCAAGCGGTGGGGTCGCAAAGGTCCCTCCCGACCGACCCAGACCAGTGGGTGGCCCGCGTCCTGCACGGCCTTCAGCCCTGCTGGGGAAGGCTCGAAGACCACCACCGGCGTGCCTGCGCGCAGATCACCCAGGCCACCCTCGGTGCCCGGACAAAGCAGCCTGACCTGCCCGCCCCAGCCGCGCAGCCGGCGTTCCAGTTCACCGCGCCAGGGCCCTGCGGCGGCCAGCAGTCCAATCTCGCGGCCAAACAGGGGCAGTGCTGGTGGTGTGGTGATCGAGGTCAACAGGGGCACTTCGAATACGAAGCGGCTGCCGACACCCGTGGTGCTCTCTACCCAGATGCGCCCTTGCATGCGCTCGCACAGCTGTTGGCACAGGGCCAGGCCCAGGCCTGAACCGCCAAAGCGCGACAGGATGCTGGCGTCGGCCTGCATGAACGGCTGGAACAGGCGCTCGCACTCGGCTGCGGTCAAGCCGATTCCTGAGTCGGTCACGTCCAGGCGCAGCCGCGCCTGCCCTCCCTCGCGGCGGCAGGCCAGCCGCAGCTGCACGCGGCCAGAGGCCGTGAATTTCAGCGCGTTGCTGGCCAGGTTGCGCAGCACCCGTTCAATCGCCGCCATCGGTGCCACGGCCACCTCCGGCACCTCCGGGTCCACCACGCAGTCCAGCTGCAGGCCCTTGGCCTGCGCCATTGGCGCATACAGCACCGCCACCCGTTCCAGCAGCGCCGCCGGCGCGAACCGCTCGGGGTTGAGCGTCCATTGCCCGGACTCGATGCGAGACAGGTCCAGCACGTCGGTGATGATGTCCATCAGCGAGTCGGCTGACTGGCGCAGGCGGATCACCCGTTCCAGCTGTTCCGGATGCAGCGCCGCACGGGCCAGCAGCTCCAGATGGCCGATGATGCCGTGCAGCGGGGTACGAATCTCGTGGCTCATCGCGGCAACAAAATGCGACTTGGCCTGGCTGCAACGCTCGGCCTCGCGGGTGCGCTCCTCCTGCTCCCGAAGCGTATGCACCTGATCGGTCACGTCTTCCACCACCAACAGCACACTGCCCGGCCAGGTGCGGCCACCCGGCCGCAAGCGGGCGCGATGGTGCCGCAACTGGCGTGCGTCGTGGATCGAGGGTAGCTCGCTGTCGATCAGACCCGCAGCGGCAGGATCGTTGCGTAGTGCCGCTTCACACAATCGCGGCAACAGGCGGGCGCCTGTCCCCAGGTCCATACGGCGCAGCGTTCCGTTCTGGTCCTGTACCGCGCCGCTGCGTGCGTCCAGCAGTGCCACACCCACAGGCAGGTGTTCGAGCAGCTGCTGCAGGCGTTCATCGCGCGCGTAGATGTGCTGTACCTGCTCCAGCGCCGGCGTGTACATGCGTCGATGCAGCCATATCAGCAAGGCCCACAACAGCGCCAGCGCCGCCATCAACAACAGGCCACCGGCCACCAGCACCGGCGCGATGCCCTGCAGGATGTCGCGCCAGCAGTAGGTCTCCACCAGCGTCCACGGCGTGCCGGCCACACCCAGCGCCAGGGTAAACCGGCCCTCATGGAAGCGCGCCCGGGTGGCATCGCCCAACAGCACCCAGTCGCCCTCGGACAGCGGCGACTGCGGGGCGGCGCCCGGCTCGCTGGACGCCAGCACGCGCATTCCGTCGCGGTCCACCAGCGTGATATGCCCCTGGCTGTTGCGCCGGAGCAGCGCCTGCAATCGCTCGATCGGCTCGTAGGCAACGAAGGTCGCAATGGGCGAGGCCCCGTCCAGGGCCTGGAACACCGATACCAGCGACGGCTCACCGCTGATCGGGTGGCGCGCGAACGAGCGCCTTGGCTGGCCACGCTGGGTCACGCTTTCCAGCAGCGGCACCTGGTCATGGCTGGAGGCCGGTGCCAGCAGTTGTGCCGGTGCACGCAGATGTTCGAACACCTGCTGCCGGGAGTCGACCGCCAGCGCGTCCATCAGGCTGCGCTCGGTCAGGCCCCTGTCCAGTGACAGGTACTGGCCACTGGGATCGAAGAAATAGGAGGCACTGGCGGGCTCACCGTCGGTGGTGCTGGCGGTCAGGCGCTGGATCAACGACACCGCCGCACTCAACTGCAGATACCGCTGAAGTTCGGCGGCTGGCCAGTCAGCCGTGGCAAGACCCAGCGCCATCTGCGGGCGGCTGCGGTCATCGGCGACCACCATCAGCCGCTGGCCGCCCTCGAGGTAGGCCCGGCGCATGGCCTGCGGCGGCGTATCGCCCAGTGAGATATTGCGCCCCCACGCGTAGCCCGCCATGTTGGCCACGCGCGCGTAGCTGGCATCCTGCCGCGCCAACTGGATCTGCAGTGCATTGTGCGCGCGGCGGAAATCGGCAATCCGACGTGCTTCGAACCGGTTCACCTGCACCACCAGCAAAGTGATCAGCACGCTGATCGAGAGCAGGCTGAGCACGGCACCGCAGGCCAGCATCAGCCGGCGCGGGTAGCGCTTCAGCGCACGCAGCTCATCGGCATCGGTGGCAGCTGCACGTGCACCTGGAAGGGCGCGGAACGGATCAGCAGCAGTGGAAGGAGCAGGGGGGCGCATGAGCGTGGCCAGGGGCGACCGGAGCGTTTGGGTGGATGAAGAGCATGCAAGCCGGTGTTCGCCGCAGATGTAGGACGATGTCCAAAAGAGCCGGATGCGGTGTCGCATTCGTCCTGATGTGAACGCCACATTTCGAACTTGTCCGGTTCTTCCCCATGGCGACGTTGCCGAAGCTGGGTTCCTCTGTGAAGAAGGGCCACGCAATGACGTCACGACGACTGGGAGAACTGCTGTGGGCGCTGCGCCTGATCGGCCACCATGCCGGGCTGGAAGCGGGCTGCGCGGCGGCAGCCGTGCTGCCGCTGCGGGTGCACGCCCGGCTGGCGGAGTGCGCTTTCCGGCAGTTCGGGCCCTGGCTGTGCAGGCAGCGCCTGAACCGCACGCGGCACGCCCTGCTCCGCCTGGGCTGCCCCCCCGAACATGCTGCCAACCTGGCCCCGCACGTGCTCGCACGAGACTGGCTGCGCCGTGTCACCCGCAAGCGGCTGCATGCACTGCCTTTCGATGCACAACAGCAGTGGCTGCGCGGCATGCTCTGGCGTGATCCGCAGGCGCTGTGGGCCGCCGCCGGCGGGCGGCGCCGCGTGGTCTGCCTGCTGCCCAGTGGTGACCCGGAGCTGGCGATGGCTGCCCTGCTCGATCGCCCCGGCGCGCCCGCACACTACTTCCTCAACAGCCCCCATCGCGAGAACTCGCCGCCACATCGCGCGTTGAAGCAGCTGCAGCGCCGCGGCCACAGGCTGGACATCGGCCAGCCAGGCCAACACGGACGCGCATGGCGTCAGCTTCGACAAGGCGCGACCGTGCTGACCGTGCTGGGCCCGGAGCTGCTGGTGGCATCGTCGCCGGAACCGGCGCCGATCCGCCTGGCACGCCTGGCCGGGGTGCCGCTGATGCTGCTCGGACATCGCCAGGAGACGTCCGACGTCGGCACTGTGCACGTGCTGCGCGAATTTGCCCCGCACGAACTGCACGCCGGCACGCATGCCCTCCAGAGCGTGGCGCGCGCCTTCCTGGCCGATGCGCCGCACGACTGGCCGGATCTGGACCGGTAAAATGCAACGGCCGCAGCGTTGCCACTGCGGCCGCGGCTGCCCTTGAGCCGTGGCGTCAGGCCAGGATCAGAGCGACATTGATGTTGTTGCGGGTGGCGTGCGAATAGGGGCACACCACGTGTGCCTTGCGCACCAGGTCGTCGGCCACTTCACGGTTGACGCCCGGCAGCGATACGGTCAGGGCGACGTCGATGGCAAAGCCGGTGCTGACCGCGCCGATGCCCACGCGGCCGGTGACTGCCGCAGTGTCCGGAAGGGCCACGTGTTCCTGCCCGGCCACATAGCGCAGTGCGCCCAGGAAGCAGGCCGAATAGCCGGCGGCGAACAGCTGCTCCGGGTTGGTACCCGTGCCACCGGTACCACCCAGCTCCTTCGGCGTGGACAGCACGATGTCGAGCGACCTGTCAGACGACGTGGCATGACCCTCGCGGCCGCCGATAGCGGTGGCCTGGGCGGTGTAAAGGATCGATTCAATGCTCATGGAAGCTCCAATCAGAAAGGGTGGTCAGGTGCCCGCACATGCGGCACCCCTGCATCCTGTAGGGTGATACCCGGCACTTCCATCGGACAGCGACGATTGCCAATGCGTGGTGCGTCGACCTGCAATGGCCGTAGAGACAGCACGCATTGCTCATCCCGGATGGATGGCCTGGCAAAGAACACGCGTCAGCCCGTGCCGTGCCCCTTGCTGCAGCGCTATGCTGCCCGAAGTCCCTGAAGGCACCTGCCATGCGCTCTCTCTACCCCGCCATCGAGCCCTACCGCCAGTTCACCCTGCAGGTGAGCGATCTGCACACGCTGCACATCGAAGAGTGCGGCACGCCGGAGGGAATCCCGGTGGTGTACCTGCACGGTGGCCCGGGCGCTGGCATTTCACCCACCCATCGCCGCTTCTTCGACCCGGCGCGCTACCGCATCGTGCTGATCGACCAGCGTGGCAGCGGCCGCTCCACGCCGTTTGGCGAACTGCGCGACAACACCACGCAGGACCTGGTGGCCGACATCGAGAAGGTGCGCGAGCACCTCGGCATCGAGCGTTGGTTGGTCTACGGCGGCTCCTGGGGTTCGACGCTGTCGCTGGCCTATGCACAGGCACATCCCGAGCGCGCCACGGGCCTGATCGTGCGTGGTGTGTTCCTCGGTCGTGAGATCGAGAACCGCTGGTTCGCCGAGGCCGATGGCGGTGCGCGCTGGATCTTCCCGGAGCGCTGGGACCGCTATGAGGCTTATATCCCGGAAGCCGAGCGTGGCGACATGATCGCGGCCTACTGGACGCGCATGGATGGCCCGGATCAGTCAACCCGCATCGAAGCCGCGCAGGCCTGGTTGGGCTGGGAAGACAACGCCGCCACCCTGCAGCACGACGTGGATGCGCAATCCACCGATGATCCGCTGGATACGCTGGCCAAGGCTCGTATTGAAGCGCACTACTTCCGCAACGGCATCTTCCTGGAGCCCGACCAGCTGCTGCGCAACATCAATCGCATCCGCCATCTGCCCTGCGTGATCGTGCAGGGGCGCTACGACATCATCTGCCCGCCGCGCAGCGCCTGGGATCTGGCCAAGGCATGGCCGGAAGCCCGGCTGGAGATGGTGACCTCCGGCCACAGCGCGAACGAGCCGGCCACGGTGGATGCGCTGGTGCGGGCGACGGACGCCTTTGCCGACCGTTTCTGAGCAGATGGTAGTGCCGGCCGCTGGCCGGCATGCCACCGTTCGAGGGTTGCGTCGACTCCGCGCAATCGCTGCTGCGCGGCCCGGTGAATGGCGGCCCACCGGCAACGGCCCACGGCCCCATTCTTCGCAGCCCGCTTACAGCCCCGCGCAGAAGATCCGGCGGTGACCACCGCACCGGTGGTTCGCCCTTTCCTCAGGAGCACACCATGACCGGTTATCGCTGCCTTCCCATCGCTCTCTCGCTATGTGGGGGCCTGCTGCTGGGCGCCTGTTCCAATCCCCAGGAGGCCAGCAAGGCCACCGCCGCCGAGGACGTAACAGAAGTAAGGCTCATCCCTGCCTACGAATCGCTGGACAAGGACAAGGACGGCATCGTCACGCTGGCCGAGGTGGATGCCGTGGCACCGGACTGGGCCGAACGACTGCACGCCTGCGACACCGACCGCAACAAGACGCTGAGCCGCGGCGAGTACGACGTGTGCAAGCAGACCAGCGCTTCGCATTGATCCATCATTGAGCCCTCGACTGGCGCTGCGCATGCCGGCTATACCAAGGTATAGCCGGGCTAACCCACGAGCCTCTAGGCCTGCCCCATTCAGGGGCGGACAATAGCGCCACTGGCCAGGGCAACCCTGGCTGGCACCCTCCCCTCATGGAGACGCAGATGGACCCCGACCCTGCTGGGCGCACCGCGCCCCGGATGACCGCTTGTTGCCTGTTCCTGGCGCCTGCCCGCCGGTCCCTGCCTGCCTGAGTGACGGGGGACCGCCAGGCGCCGCCTGTCTGGAGATCGCCCCATGTCCTACAAGATCCTCTACATCACCCTGCGCCGCCTGATCGGCGAGCGCGATGTTGCCGCCCTGCGCAGCCAGCTGCTGCAGCACGGCCCGGTCATGTTCGCCCGTTCGCTGTCACTCGGTTCGCCACGCGTGGTGGCCGACGCGCTGTCGCTGCTGCCGATCAGCGAGCGCATCACCGTGCTGCGCCACCTGCCCTATCCCCTGCGCGATGCAATGAAGCCGCTGTGCATCGGCGGCAGCCAGCGCCTGCACATGCAGCCGTGGTCGCCAGCAGTGCTGGCGATGCGCCACGCCTGATCTGCCTCACCCATTCCGTTCGTGTCCCGGCTGCGGCCGGCTCTGACATTCGAGGAGCGTCCCATGAGCCTGCTCAATGCCTGGTTCAACGCCTTCCTGCGCAGCCGTCGCGCAGGCAACCTGTTCCGCCGCCGCGCGATGCCCGAAGCCGGGTTTGGCCCGGGCAGCGCCGAAGCGGCGCCGTTCGCGCTCACCACCGGCCTGGTCACCCTTGCCCAGCAGGATGAAACCCAGCTGCTGACCACCTTGGAATCGCATGCCGATGGCCTCAGCCCGCATGAGGCCGAGGAGCGACTGGCCACGCTCGGCCCCAACGAGGTGGATCACGAGAAGCCGCTGCCGTGGTGGCGGCACCTTTGGCAGTGCTACCGCAATCCGTTCAACCTGCTGCTGACCGTGCTGGCGGCGGTGTCCTGGCTGACCGAGGACATCAAGGCCACCATGGTGATCGGTGCGATGGTGCTGCTGTCCACGCTGATCCGCTTCGTGCAGGAAGGTCGCTCGAACCGCGCCGCAGAGCGGCTGAAGGCATTGGTCGGCAATACCGCACGCGTGCTGCGCCGCAATCCGGGCACCGAGGCTGCGGATGTGGCCGACCAGTACTTCGGCGCGCACCTGCACAGCCGGCGCCCGGCGCGCCTGCTGGACCTGCCGATCCGCGAACTGGTGCCCGGTGACCACATCGTGCTGTCGGCCGGCGACATGATTCCGGCCGATTGCCGCGTGCTGACCGCCAAGGACCTGTTCGTGGCGCAGGCGGCGATGACCGGCGAATCGCTGCCGGTGGAAAAGTTCGCATACCCCGGCGATGGCCTGGCTGGCCTGCTGGAACAGCACAACCTGCTGTTCATGGGCACCAACGTGGTGTCCGGCACTGCCACCGCCGTTGTGCTGGCCACCGGCAACCGCACCTACTTCGGCACGCTGGCCCAGCGCAGCACCGCCACCGACCATGCGCCCACCGCGTTCCAGGCCGGCGTCAACAGTGTCAGCTGGCTGCTGATCCGCTTCGCGCTGGTGATGGTGCCGTTCGTGCTGCTGATCAACGGCTGGACCAAGGGCGACTGGACCGAGGCGTTCCTGTTCGCGCTGTCGGTGGCGGTGGGCCTGACGCCGGAAATGCTGCCGATGATCGTCACCTCCACCCTGGCCAAGGGTGCGGTGCTGCTGTCGCGGCGCAAGGTGATCGTCAAGCGCCTGGATGCCATCCAGAACTTCGGCGCGATGGAAGTGCTTTGCACCGACAAGACCGGCACCCTCACCCAGGACAGGATCGCGCTGGAGCGCCACACTGATGTGTTCGGCCACGATTCGGAAGACGTACTGAAGTTCGCTTACCTCAACAGCCACTTCCAGACCGGGCTGATCAACCTGCTGGATCGCGCGGTGCTGGAGCACGTGGAGCTGCAGAGTTCACTGCGGCTGTCGCAGGACTACCACAAGGTGGATGAGATCCCGTTCGACTTCGAGCGCCGCCGCATGTCGGTGGTGGTCTCCGAGCGCGAGGATCACCACGAGCTGATCTGCAAGGGAGCGGTGGAAGAAATGCTGGCGGTGTGCAGCACCGTGCGCGAGAACGGCCAGGACATGCCACTGGACGAGCACCGCCTGGCCCGCGTGCGGCAGACCACCGAGGAACTGAACGAACAGGGCCTGCGCGTGGTGGCGGTGGCGATGAAGGAGACCGCCGCAAGCCAGACCACCTATTCGCAGGCCGACGAATGTGGCCTGACCCTGGTCGGCTACGTCGCCTTCCTGGACCCGCCGAAGGAATCGGCAGCGCAGGCGCTGCAGGCGCTGGCCGCGCATGGCGTGGAGGTCAAGGTGTTCACCGGCGACAACGAACTGGTGACCGCCCGCGTCTGCGCGCAGGTGGGGCTGGACGCCGATACCATCCTGACCGGCCCGCAGATCGAGCGCATGGATGATGGCGCATTGTCACGGGCGCTGCACCACCACCGCGTGTTCGCGCGGCTGACGCCGCTGCACAAGGAACGGCTGGTACGCGAGCTGCGCGCCCAAGGCAAGGTGGTCGGCTTCCTCGGTGACGGCATCAACGATGCCCCGGCACTGCGTGCGGCCGATATCGGCATCAGCGTGGACAGTGCAGTGGACATCGCCAAGGAGGCGGCTGACATCATCCTGCTGGAAAAGAACCTGATGGTGCTGGAGGAAGGTGTCATCCAGGGCCGGCGCACGTTCAACAACATGCTGAAGTACATCCGCATGACCGCCAGCTCCAACTTCGGCAACGTGTTCTCGGTGCTGGTAGCCTCGGCCTTCCTGCCGTTCCTGCCGATGCTGCCGCTGCAGCTGCTGGTGCAGAACCTGCTGTACGACATCTCGCAGATCGCCATTCCGTTCGACAACGTGGACGAGGAACTGGTGCGCAAGCCGCTGAAGTGGAACCCGGCGGACATCGGCCGCTTCATGGTGTTCTTCGGGCCGATCAGCTCGATCTTCGACCTGACCTGCTTCGCGCTGATGTGGTACGTGTTCGATGCGCGCACCGCCGGCGACCAGAGCCTGTTCCAGTCCGGCTGGTTCGTGGTCGGCCTGCTGACCCAGACCCTGATCGTGCACATGATCCGTACGCCGAAGGTACCGTTCCTGCAGAGCATCGCCGCGCCGCCACTGCTGCTGATGACCGGCCTGATCATGGCCATCGGCGTGGCTCTGCCAATGAGCCCGTTGGCCGGTTACTTCAAGCTGCAGGCGCTGCCGGCTGGCTACTGGCCGTTCCTGGTGGCGATCCTGTTCGGCTATGCGGTGCTGACCACCGCGCTGAAGAAGTTCTACATCCGCCGGTACGGCTGGCAGTAAACGCCCGCCGCTTGTCCAGGGAGAAACACAATGGACATCAATCCCAACCTGCCGGCCTTCAACGCCGGCGCGACCTTGAGCTCGCTGATCAGCCTGTCGGTGGCGTTCGTGCTGGGCACGGTCATCGGCCTGGAGCGGCAGCTGCGCCAGCGCACCGCAGGCCTGCGCACCAACACGCTGGTGGCGGTGGGCGCGGCAGTCTTCGTCGATCTGGCGGTGCGCTTCCATGACCTGTACGGTGGTCCACCCTCGCCGCTGCATGTGGTGGCCTATGTGATCTCCGGCGTCGGCTTCCTCGGCGCCGGTGCGATCATGAAGGACGGCGCCCAGGTGTCCGGCCTGAACACCGCCGCCACCCTGTGGGGCTCGGCGGCGGTGGGTGCGTGTGCCGGAATCAAGCTGCTGCCCGAAGCGGTGCTGGCGGCAGTGTTCGTTCTGGCCGCCAACACCCTGCTGCGGCCGGTGGTGAACCGCATCCAGCGGCAGCCGCTGCCGGAAGCGTTCAGCGAGGCGACCTATGCGATCAACGTGGTCTGCCAGCGCGAGCAGCAGGCCGAGGTACTGGACCGGCTGTTGCTGCTGCTTGAGCAGGCGCAGTATCCGGTGCGCGCGGTGGACCAGCGGCCATTCGGCGAGCGTGACGTGGAGATCGAAGCGGTGCTGTATGCCACCACGGTGGATGCCGGTGAGCTCGATGCCGTGCTGGCCACCCTGGCGACCACGCCCGGTGTGCTGCAGGGCTTCTGGAACGCCAGCCTTGAGGAGTAGTGCCGGCCGCCGGCCGGCAACCCCATGATCCCCGGACGCACCGTGCATCGCTTTGGTGGGCGCCGACCGTTGGTCGGCACAAACCCTCATCGCCCCCGCCATTCACTTGCTGTGCCGACCAACGGTCGGCACCTACCAGGAGTCGGCACCCACCGCACGAGAGCACGCCGACCAAGGTCGGCATCCAACGGTGATGGCTTTGCTATCCTTTTCCCCCACGCAAGGGAGCTCCCCGATGCCATCGCTGTCGCCCCGCCGCCCGCTGGTGCTGCTGGCCCTGATCGTCGTGATGGCGGCGATCTTCCTGATCGACACCGTCACCGATTATGCGGTTGCCGCGGCCTGCTTCTATGCAGCGGTCATCCTTGCGGCGTCGCGCGTGCTGGGCGCGCGCGGGCTGATCACCCTGGCCATCGCCTGCATCGCGCTGACCGGGTTGAGCTTCTTCCTGACCCGCTTCGGCACCTACCGCATCGGCCTGGTCAACTCGGTGATCGGCATGCTGGTGATCGGCATCACCACCTATCTCGCTCTGAACATGGAAGCGGCCAAGGCCGCAGTGCAGGAAGCGCAGGGCCGCCTGCTGCGGGTGGCACGCGCGTCCACCGTAGGCGAGCTCACCACCTCCATCGCCCATGAAGTCAACCAGCCACTGGCCGCAATCGCCAGCAGCGCCGAAGCCTGCCAGCGCTGGCTGGCGCAGGACCCGCCGAACGTGGACAAGGCCCGGCAGACCGTGGCCCGCATCCTCGCCGACGCGCACCGCGCCGGTGACGTGATCGCCCGCATCCGCGGCCTGACCCAGGGCGCGGCACCGGAACGACGCGCCTTCGACCTGAACCAGGCGGTGGAGGAAATGCTGGCGCTGTCGCGCAGCGAACTGAACCGGCATGGCGTGGCCGTAGCCCTGCTGCTGGACCCCGACCTGCCACAGGTACACGCCGACCGCGTGCAGGTGCAGCAGGTGATCGGCAACCTGATCCTCAATGCAGTGGATGCAATGGAAGCCATACCCGCAGGCGACCGCCGTCTGTCGCTGCTGACCCGGCGCGACGGCCAGCGTGTCAGCCTCAGCGTACGCGACCGTGGCGTCGGCCTGCCCGCCGACCATCCCGAACGCGTCTTCGATGCGTTCTGGACCACCAAGTCACACGGGCTGGGCCTGGGCCTCAGCTTGAGCCGTTCGATGATCGAAGCCAACGACGGCCAGATCCGCGCCGAACGGCCGGCAGGCGGCGGTGCCTGCTTCGTGTTCGACCTGCCCATCGTCACGGATGCCCAACATGCGTAGGCCCGCTACCCCTGCCGTCGATCCGGCACCCATCGTGTATGTGGTCGACGACGATCCGTCGGTGCGCGCGGCGCTGGAAGACCTGCTGGCATCGATGGGCTTGCGGGTGCACGCCTTTGCATCCACCCAGGCGTTCCTTGAACACGACCTGGTAGACGCACCGGCCTGCCTGGTGCTGGACGTGCGCATGCCCGGCCAGAGCGGCCTGGAATTCCACCGCACGATGGGCAACCATGGGTTGCGGCTGCCGGTGGTGTTCATCACCGGCCACGGCGACATCGCCATGGGTGTCAACGCAATCAAGGACGGCGCCATCGAGTTCCTGACCAAGCCCTTCCGTGACCAGGAGCTGCTCGATGCCATCCACAGGGGCATCGAGATCGACCGCCAGCGCCGCCGCGACGGCGACGTGCTGGGCGCCCTGCAGCAGCGCTGGGATTCATTGAGCGCGGGCGAGCGCGAGGTGGTCGATGGCGTGGTGCGCGGCCGCCTCAACAAGCAGATCGCCGCTGACCTCGGGGTCAGCGAGATCACGGTCAAGGTGCGCCGTGCGCAGGTGATGCGCAAGATGGGCGCACGCACCCTGGTTGACCTGGTACGCATGTACGACCGCCTGCAGGCGGGGACGCCATGAACGCCTACGTCGCCTTGCTGCGCGCGGTCAACGTCGGCGGCACCGGCAAGCTCCCTATGCGCGAACTGGTGGCGATGTGCGAGGACGCAGGCTTCGCCGATGTCCGCACCTACATCGCCAGCGGCAACGTGGTGTTCCGCAGCTCGCTCGACGAGGCGGGCGTGCGCCAGGCCCTCGGCGAGCGGCTCAAGGTCTATGCTGGCAAGCCGGTGGGCGTGCTGGTGCGCTCGGCCAACGAGATCGCCGGCGTGGTGGCGCGCAATCCATTTCCGCAGGCGGCCGGCAATCGTGTGGTCGCCCTGTTCCTCGACGGCAGCCTGCCCGCCGATCCGCTCGACGGCGTGACCGGCCGGCGTGACGAACAGCTCGCACTCGGCACGCGCGAGATCTTCGTTCATTACGGTGCTGGCATGGCCGACTCGCGCCTGCGGATGCCCTATGCCCAGCAAGGCACTGCCCGCAACATGAACACGGTGGGCAAGCTTGCCGCGATGGTCGCCGCGTTGGCCTAGCCTGCCAGCATTTCTTGTGCAGCGGTGCTGAAGTCGAGTGTCAGTTGACTGCTCGGCGCTTGCGCTCGATGGCGGCTGGAGCGCTTTGCTGACGCAACGGATCACGCCCGCTGCAGGCGACGCTTCAACCGCGTATCCATCAACCCCACGGCCAGCAGCACCGCACTGGTCAGCCAACCGGCGGCCAGCAGATGGCTGTGCGGCAAGACCACGCCCAACACGACCAGCGCCATGGCACCGAACAGATGCGAATACGGGGCGCGCCCGTACACAACGCGCTTGTAGAGGGCGCTGCCAAGCAGGTAGATCAACGGCCCGGCGGCCAGCACCGCTGCATACACCGGCGTCACCGCCGCTTCCGGGTGATCCATCACCAGGTCGTTGCCCACCGCGGTGGCGATGATGCCGGCGATCAGCAATGCATGCACATAATGGAAGTTGGCCCCCATCCGTCCGGGGTCTTCCGCGTGGGTGATGGCCTCTGTGGCATCGTGGCTGGAGATGCCGAAGTACAGCCACCACATGGCAATCGTGCCGGCGAAGGTGGCCAGCACCGCCGATACCACTTCAAGGTCCCAGTGCTCGACGTCGCTGAGCACACCCCCGGTGGCCAGCAACGTCTCACCCAGTGCGACGATGACGAACAGCTGGCAGCGTTCGGCCAGGTGCCCCCCCTCAATGGTCCAGTCGCGAGTGTGCGAACGACCCATGCCCGGGAACGCGAAGCCAAACATCGGCGAGATGTATTCGCAGGCCACCGCCATCGCCCACAGTGCCAGCCGCAGGTGGCCCTCGGCCGCCGCGCCGGCCAGCCAGAAGCAGGCCGACACGCTGACCCAGGCCAGCATGCGGCGGAAGTTCGGAGCCAACGGATGGTTGCGGCCGACCTCCAGCAACACGAACGCGGTGCGTCCGACCTGCATCGTGGCGTACGCCCCGGCGAAGATCCACGCACGATCGGCGAATGCCTCGGGAATGGACGAGGACATCAACAACGCCAGCAGCATGGTGGCGAACATCAGGCCCCGGATGCGCGGCGCCTCCGGGTCGAACCAGTTGCTGACCCAGCACGCGTATTGCCAGCCGAGCCAGACCGCGAACCACAGCACCAGGGTCTGCAGCACGCCGGCCAGGTCCAGGTGATGCAGCAGATGGTGGCTGAGCTGGGTGACCGCGAACACGTAGACCAGGTCGAAGAACAGTTCTTCGTAGGTCACGCGGGCATGATGGCCATCGCGGTGGCGCAGCGCGGGCAGGCGCAGTCGGGTACTCATGCAACTCCTTCAGCGCGCCAGGCGCCAGTACAGGAAACCGGCCAGCAGCGACGGCACGGCGAACACCAGCAGCAGGATCGGCAGCTCTTCGCGTACTGCGTAACCGGCCCTGCTGACCCCCACCCACATGTTGGCCACGGCCACCAGAAGCCAGGTGGCGATGAAGGCGATCAGCGCCGTGGGCAGCTGCGAGGTGCCCACGCTCCAGAGGCGGCCAAACAGCAGGAACACCCCTAGCAGGAGCACGCCACCCAGCATCACCATGAGCACATGCATGGTCCACCTCCTTGAGACTGAAAGCAGGCTAGCCCCGGCCGATTCTGCGCTCCAGCCTGTGGAGATGGATTCACAATCCACAGCAAGCGAACAATCCCTGCATCGACTGCGGCGGAGCTTATCGCAGCCATGAATTATTCGCGAAACGGCCCGCCCAGGGTACGTGCTAGCTTCATCGGCCCCAGTCCAGACACCTTTCTGCCATGCGCCTCTGCCTGACTACCCTCGCCCTGGCTGCCACGCTTGCCTTTGATGTCACTGCCGCCGACGAACCGCTGCCCCAGCTCCGGGCCTACACGGTGGACAGTTCATGGCTGCAGCCGATGGCACCGCTGCAGATTGCCGACCACACCTGGCAGATCGGCACCGAGGACCTGACCGCGCTACTGGTGCAGACCGCCGACGGTGCGGTGCTGCTTGACGGCGGCATGCCGCAGATGGCCGGTCACCTGCTGGACAACATGAAGCTGCGCGGCGTGGCCCCGCAGGACCTGCGATTGGTCCTGCTCAGCCATGCGCACGCCGACCACGCCGGCCCGGTCGCCGAGCTCAAGCGTCGCACCGGCGCGCATGTGGCGGCCAATGCAGAAACGGCGGTGCTGCTGGCGCGCGGTGGCAGCAACGACCTGCACTTTGGCGACAGCATCACCTTTCCGCCGGTCAGCACCGACCGCATCATCATGGATGGCGAGGTGGTCAACGTGGGCGGCATCGCGTTCACCGCGCACTTCATGCCGGGACACACCCCGGGCAGCACTGCCTGGACCTGGACCGATACCCGCGATGGCAAGCCGGTGCGCATCGCCTATGCCGACAGCCTGAGCGCGCCGGGCTACCAGCTCCAGGGCAACGCCCGCTATCCCCGCCTGGTCCAGGACTACCGACGTAGCTTCGCCATGGTGCGCGGCCTGCCCTGCGACCTGTTGCTGACTCCGCATCCGGGCGCCAGCAACTGGAACTATGCTGCTGGCAGCAACGCCAGCGAGAAGGTACTGAGCTGCAAAGCCTACGCGGATGCGGCCGAGAAGAAGTTCGACGCCCAGTTGGCCAAGGAAACGGCCACGGCACGCTGATCCTGTAGAGCCGAGCCCATGCTCGGCTTGCCGGCCAAACACAGCCGAGCATAGGCTCGGCTCTACACAAGACGCGTCGGAGAGTGCCGGTCAGGACGACCGGCACCCTCCGTCCATCAGCCGCCCTGACCGTGCTGGGCAAACGGCTCGGTGCTGCCGTCGGTGCGCACCAGCTCGACGGTGTACGGCTGCACGTAGCCGTCCGGCATTTCCATGCCCGGCGAACCGGCTGGCATGCCGGGCAGCACCAGCCCGCGCGCGGCCGGGCGTTCGGCCAGTAGGCGCTTGATGTCCTCGGCCGGGATGTGACCCTCGACCACGTAACCGCCGATCTCGGCGGTATGGCAGGAGGCCTTGCCGACCGGCACGCCCAGGCGGACCTTGATTGGATTCATGTCATCGGTGTCGCGCACATCGACCTGGAAGCCGGCGGCCTTCAGGTGGTCGACCCAGATGCCGCAGCAACCGCAGCTGGCGGTCTTGTGCACGATGGCGACCGGCAAGGCTGGATCGATCTTGGCCGGGCTGGCCTGGGCCGGTGCCGGTGCTTCGCTGGCGACCGGTGCCGCGGAGGATTCTTCGGCGGCACGAGCGCAAGCGGTCGTGGCCAGCACGGTGCCCAGCAGCAGGCCGACGGAAAGAGTACGGTTCATTGAGTGATTCCTTTGCAGAGGCGGGCAAAGCGGCCCGCCACCCACGCATTGAAGGCGCAGGTAGCGTTGAGAGAAAGTCGAACAGTCATGGCAGGCGCTTGAGGCCTGCAGGAATTCACGCGATGGGGGGACGCAACGGATCCGGCATCAACGGGGGCGCGCGTTGCTGGCTACTGGCTGGAGCGGGCGCCTCGCGCCAAAGGGAGGCTGGTGTCCCGTTCAGCGTTGCCAACATGCCCAAGCACGCCGGCGGGCATTCGCACTGGCCACTCTGGCAAGCCGCCGGACCTGCATCATCGCAACACCCCGCCGAAGCTATCCCGGCCGAGTGCGGTGCCACGCAATGGTCCTGGCTGGCCGGACCGCTGTAGGAAGACGCGGCGAGCGCCAGCGCCGGTGCATTCAGCACCAGGGCAACAAGCAGCATCCATCGCAGCAGCAGGCCAGGCAGGTTCACCCGCCGATGATAGCCGATGCACAACTGCACAGCATGGGGTGGCAGCGCCCAGGCCCGCCTGGCAGCCACGCTGCCGACTTGCGCGACGGCCCCTGCTATGGCGAGATGGCGATCGTGGCCCACTGCCTTGCCATGCCCCTGTCCCTGTCCCTGACACGGAGTTTCTCCCATGAATGGATTCATGCGAACACTGCTTGTGATGCTGTTGTTGTCGTGCGCGACCATCGCCCACGCCGGTGCATCCGGTGAAGATGAAGCAAGCGAACGCGCCGAAGTCTCCCGGCAGGCAAAGCAACTGCTGGAGAAGCAGGATTTCGCCAGACTGGAGCAACTCGCCAGTCGTTACCGGGATACGGATCGCTACTTCAGCAGCGGTGTCTGGAAGCTCTCGGCGTACTACGTTGGCATCGGCTATGCCTTCAGCATGAGCAACCGTGACCCGGCCTACTGGCAGGGTCGCGAGAAACTCGTGCAGGCATGGATCTCGCGCTACCCCAGGTCGCCGTCGGCGCGCCTGGCCATGGCTGAGATGCTCAGCCGCCAAGGCTGGAGCATCCGCGGCCCCGGCTATGCAAATACGGTGAAGGAAGAGGACTGGGCACCGTTCAAGGCGCTGCAGCAGCAGGCCGTTGACTACCTGCTGAAGTACAAGGACATCGCCAGCACGGACCCGTACTGGTACGAGTCGATGGAACACCGGGCGATCGAACAGAGTTGGGATGCAGACCGCTTCTTCGCATTGCATGACGAAGGCATCGCGCGCTATCCGGGCTACTTCCCGCTCTACTTTGCTGCCGTGCGCTATTTCGCTCCGAAGTGGGGCGGCGATCCGGCTGGCCTGGAAGCCTATGCACGCAGGGTCATGGCTGCGGCCCCACCGCAGGACCAATACATGCTGTACGCCCGTATCTACTGGGTCGCCTCGCAGCGGGAGTACGAGGACCGTTTGTTCACCGAGTCGAAAGTGAACTGGCCGACCATGAAACGCGGCTTCGAAGACGTGCTGTCACGTTATCCCTCGCCATGGAACCTGCAATCATTCGCCTACTTCGCCTGCCAGGCCAATGATCCCGTCAAGGCCCGTGAACTGCTGGCACAGATCCAGGAACCGATCGTGGGCGCCTGGCGGGATAGCGCCAACTATTTCCGTTGCTCCTTTGCGCTGGATGAACCCAATCCACATGCCGGAAGCCCATAGGACTGGATTGATCCACTGCTAGGTGACCGCCGGCATCGCCCGCATCCGCACCGGGATCGACTTGGCTGCGGGGGTGCCGCTGATCCGGTCGTGGTAATCCAGCGGCAGCAACGGGTTCAGTTCGGGGTAGTAGCCGGCCAGCGCGCCGCGCGGCATCGGGTAATCGAGCACGGTCAAGCCTTCGATGCGTCGCTGCACGCCATCACTGCTGATCGTCTCCAGGCTGACCAGCGCCTCCTTCCGCAGCCCGCGCGCCAGCCGGTCCTCGATGTTCATGAACAGCACCATGCGATCGTTGTACACGCCGCGATAGCGATCGTTGTAGCTGTAGATGGTGGTGTTGTACTGATCGTGCGAGCGTACGGTGGCCAGCCGCAGCATGTCGGGGTCGTGAACCGGATCATCCACGTCCAGGCCAGGCATCACCAGGATGTTGGCCTTGCCATTGGGCGTGGGCCAGACGCGGCGACGCGGCGGGATATCCAGATGGAAGCCGTGCGGCTGCTGGATGCGCTGGTTGAAGCCGGTGTAGATCTCCGGGTACACGGCCGCGATCAACTCACGGATGTGTGCGTAGTCGTGCATGCAGCCTGCCCAGTCGACCCTGCTGCGTGGCAGCGTGGCCATCGCCATGCGACAGACGATCTCGACCTCGGGCAACACATCGGGGCTGACCGGCTCGAGTACGCCCCGCGAGGCGGTCACATTGGACATCGCGTCTTCAATGGTGATGAACTGCTCGCCGGCCGGCGTGACGATGCGCTCCGAGCGCGCCACCACCGGCAGGATCAGCGCATCGCGGCCATGAACAAGATGCCCACGGTTGAGCTTGGTAGCGATGCCCACGGTCAGGTCCAGGCCGCGCATTGCCTCGTACGCGCGCGGTGTATCAGGCACCGCATGAATGAAGTTGCCACCCAGGCCGATGAACACCTTGGCACTGCCATCCAGCATCGCCTCGATCGACTCGACCACGTGATGGCCATGCTCGCGCGGCGGGTCGAAGCCGAATACCTGCTGCACGCGGTCCAGGTAGGCCGGCTTCGGCTTTTCATCGATGCCGACAGTGCGGTCGCCCTGCACATTGGAATGGCCCCGGATCGGCCCGATGCCAGCACCGGGCTTGCCGAAGTTGCCACGCAGCAACAGCAGGTTGGCGACCTGCTGCAGCAGGCGCGAGCCGTACTGGTGCTGGGTCAGCCCCATGCCGTAGCAGATCACGGTGGCATTGGAGCGGATGTAGATCTCCGCACAGCGACGGATCTGCGCCTGCGAAATGCCGGACACCTGCACGATCTGATCCCAGTCCTGCGCCATCACGTCGTCGCGCAGCGGCTCCAGGCCCACCGTGTGCTCTGACAGGAAATCGTGGTCGAGCACGCGCTCGCCCTGCGCCTCGCGCTCGAACATCACCTTCATCATGCCCTTGATCAGGGCCAGGTCGCCGCCGATGCGGATGTGCACGAACTCGCTGCTGATCTCTGTCGAACCGAACGTGGCCATCTGCACCACGTCCTGCGGCTCTGCGAAGCGGATCAGCGCGCGCTCGGGCATCGGGTTGACCGCCACGATCGGAATGCCGCGTTTGCGTGCCTCCACCAGGTTGCTCATCATCCGCGGCGAATTGGTGCCGGTGTTCTGGCCAATCACGAAGATGGCCTCGGCGTGATCGAAATCCTGCAGCACGATGGTGCCCTTGCCCACCCCGATGGCCGGCGGCAGCCCGCGGCTGGTCGGCTCGTGGCACATGTTCGAGCAGTCCGGGAAATTATTGGTGCCGAACTCGCGCACGAAGATCGAATACAGGAACGCCGCTTCGTTGGGCGTGCGCCCGGAGGTGTAGAACTCGGCCTGGTGAGGACTGTCCAGTGCCCGCAGGTGACGGCCGATCAGTGCGAAGGCATCGTCCCAGCTGCACGGCACATAGTGATCGGTCGCAGCGTCGTAGCGCATCGGCTCTGTCAGCCGCCCCTGCATCTCCAGCCAGTAGTCGGTCTGCGCCATCAGCTCGGTCACGGTGTGCCGGGCGAACAGCTCACGACCGGCACGGAACTGCGTGGCTTCCCAGGCCAGTGCCTTCGCGCCGTTCTCGCAGAACTCCAGCTTCCTGCGTTCGTCGGCATCGGGGAATGCACAGCTGGGGCACTTGAAGCCACCGGGCTGGTTCATCGCCAGCAGCGCCTTCGACCCCTTGCCGATGACACTCTGCTGCAGCAGCACCTTGGCCGTGGCACCAGCGGCACCCCAGCCTCCGGCCGGCTGGTTGTAGGGCTTGTAGCGCGGTGGTTTCTGCTCGGACATGTTCGGGAACCTGGCGGAAGGAACGCAACAACGAACGGCACAACGCGGTCCGGCGGTGCATTCAGTGGCACGACCAGCCGCACAGTCAAGCACGGCCCGCGGCGCTTCGCCAGAGGGCACAGGCTGTTTTCAGCACAACCTGCCATGGCAACGGTTACAGCCGCGTCTGCGCGCGACCACTGCGCTATCCTCGAAACCGCAGGCGGTGGCCCGCCCGCGTTTCTCCCTTGTCCGGACGCGCTGCATGCCTGATTCGATCCCGCCGCACACCCCGCCTGCCGGCACCGCCCAACGCCCGTTGCAGCGCTGGCGCGGCGGCACGCAACAGCAGCAGGTCGACGTGGTGGCCGAGGAAGTGCCGGTGGCGCTGCGCTACAACGATGCCGCCTTTGCCGTGATGATGGCCACACCCTGTGATCTGGAGGACTTCGCACTCGGATTTTCGCTCAGCGAAGGCCTGATCAGTGCGCCCTCGCAGCTGCTGTCGATCGATATCCACCCACAGCTGGAAGGCATCGAGCTGCAGATGACCGTGGACGAGGCTGCGCCCGGCGCAAACCTCGACCCCGACAAGGGGCGCCTGCTGCCCGGCCGTGGTGGCTGTGGCCTGTGCGGCACGCGCCAGCTGGAAGAAGTGCTGCGCCCACTGCCGCAGATCCGCGAGCGCCGCAGCTATTCCGCCACCGCCCTGCAGCGGGCGTTGGCCAGCCTGGCGCAGCACCAGCCGATGAATGCGGCAAGCGGCTCGATCCACGCCGCGGCCTGGGCCGACGCCAGTGGGCGCATCGGCTGGGTACGCGAGGACGTGGGCCGCCACAATGCACTGGACAAGCTGATCGGTGCCCTGCACCACAATGAACACGCCATCGAAGGCGGCCTGCTGGTGATTTCCAGCCGGGCCAGCTACGAGATGGTCAGCAAGGCAGTGCGCGCCGGCGCCAGCGTGCTGGCGGCGGTGTCCGCGCCGACCGCGCTGGCGATCGATCTGGCCCGCAGCGCCGGCCTGTGCCTGGTCGGGTTCGCGCGGGAAAGCGGGTTCAATGTGTATACCCATCCGGAGCGGCTGCAGGCGCACGACGGCCACGCCCGCTGAGGATGGCCGGGAGCACTGCGTCCCCCGGCCCGGTACACCTCAGCGCAGCGCGACCTTCGGGAAGTCCACCGGCACGTCGAACGCCACGTTGACGTAGTTGGTGAACAGGTTGAGCGCCACATGCGCGAGGATCTCGACGACCTGCTCATCATCGAAGCCAGCCGCGCGCAGCGCCTGCACGTCGCCGTCGGCGATCTGCGCACGCTGCTCGACCACCTTCAACGCGAAGTCGAGCGCCGCCGCAGTGGCCGGGTCGCTGGACTGGCCGATCTGCGCGGCAGCCATCTGCTCGCTGCTGGCGCCGGCCTTGCGGCCCAATGCCGTGTGCGCGGCCAGGCAGTACTCGCAGGCGTTGCGGTTGGCGATGGCCACGGCGATCTGCTCGCCCAGCAGCGGCGACAGGCGACCGCCGCCCAGCGCGCCGAACGAACCCCACATGCTCTGCAGGGCAGCCGGCGAGTTGGCCACGGCGCGGAACATGGCCGGGGTGGCGCCGAAGGCAGCGTGGACCTGGCCCAGCAGGGCCTGGCGGTCGGCGGTGGTGTTGGCGGCATCGATCAGGGGGACACGGGACATGGTGGATCTCCTTGGGAAAGCGCCCGGGATTGGACGACCCGCTCATCCTAGGTAGACTCCCTGGACGCAACATCCTCAATGCGCCACATATGTTGTCCATACGTCCATGAGCATGCGCGCCGCCACCCCTGCGCCAGATCGACTCTCCTCCCTGCTGGAACGCTTCCGGGTGCAGGCGGCCCTGTTCCACAGTGGCCCGCTGTGCGGGCAGCATGTCTTCGAGCCGCAGCCCGGTCGTGCGTTCCTGCACATCCTGCGCCAGGGTGAGATGGAAGTCCGTCATCCTGGGGGCGATAGCACGCTGCCCCGGTTGAAGATCGATACACCCAGCCTCCTGCTGTATCCGCAGCCGCTACACCATGTGTTCTTCAACGCTCCGCTGGACGGCCCGGATTTCACCTGTGCCACGCTGGATTTCGATGGTGGCGCGCGCAATCCGATCGTGCAGTCGCTGCCACCGGTGATGGTGGTGCCGCTGGCCGCGATCACCGAACTGGATGACACCCTGCAGCTGCTGTTCGCCGAGGCCGATCGCCAGCGCTGCGGTTCACGGCTGCTGACCAATCGCCTGTTCGAGGTGGCGCTGATCCAGATCCTGCGCTGGGTGGTCGACCACCCGGATGCAGCCGGCGTCAGCCACGGGTTGATGCGGGGGCTGTCCGATGCGCGGCTGGCACGCGCGCTGGTGGCGATGCACCAGGCACCGCAGGACGAATGGACGCTGCCGCGCATGGCCGCGACCGCCGGCATGTCGCGCAGCGCGTTCGCGGCCGTGTTCAAGGACGTGATGCAGGCAACGCCAGCCAGCTACCTGCTGGACTGGCGGCTGAGCCTGGCCTGCGCGCAGCTGCGGGCAGGCGTGGCGGTCAAGCAGGTGGCGATCGAGGTGGGGTTTGCCGATACCGCCTCGCTGTCGAAGGCGTTCCGCAAGCGATTGGGGGTATCGCCGAGGGCGTGGCTGGCCGCGAGCGCCGCGCAGGCTGGGCAGACGCGCGAGCGGTAGAGTCGACTGTCAGTCGACTAGCGCGCGAAGCGCGGGGTTTTCGTTGTCTGACCGAAGGGCAGTCGACTGACAGTCGACTCTACCGAAGCGCATTTTCGTGGCCTGACCGAAGGGCAGCCGACCAGCGGTCGGCTCTACCACGGGCGATGTCTGCGCGCCGGCGGGCCGCTCAACTGGACGTTCCGTCATTCTCGCTGTCGAAGGCGTTCCGCAAGCGGCTGGGGGCCAGGCTGGGCAGACGCGCGAGGGGTAGAGTCGACTGTCAGTCGACTAGCGCGCGAAGCGCGGGGTTTTCGTTGTCTGAGCGAAGAGCAGTCGACTGACAGTCGACTCTACAAGTGCGGCGACCCGTCAGACTTCGCCAACAGCCCGGCGATGCGCTCGGCAACACGGGCGCGCACGCCTGCATCCAGCTGGCCCTGGTACATCGCCTCGTAGATCCACAGGCCATCGGCAGCCAGCCGCGCCACGAAATTGTCGAGCGCTGCGCTGTCTTCTGCTGTACCCGCCTCCGGCGGCAGCGGTGCCCAGCGACGCACCGCCGGTCCCCACGGGCGCTCTTCGGCGTCCGGGTCGGCCGATTCGAGCATGAACATCAGCTCGGCACGGGTGGCGCTCTGGGCAGACACGCGCACGAAGGTCTGGTAACGCTCCAACGCAGTGGCCTGCTCGGCGGTCTTGCCCAGCAATGCTTCCATCGACGTCTCCCAGGCCTGCACCAGGTGCTCGTCGATGCCGCGCAGCAGCGCCTCGCGCGACGGGAAGTGGTACAGCAGGCCGCCGCGGGTCAGCTTGGCCTCGGCCGCCACCGACTCGAAGGTGACCGCACGCACGCCGTCACGATTGATCACGTTGACGGCGGCGTCGAGGATGCGGTCGCGCTTGCTGGTTCTCATTGCCTCATTTTACGCGATCGGCCGCGCCCTCGCGGCTGCCGACGCGGCCGCGCAGCAGGCGCGCGATGATCGCCGCACCCAGCGCCAGCACCGCCGTGATCACCAGCAGCACGATCTGGTAGCCACGGTCATACGCGGCCGCAGCCAGTGCGAACCACTCGCCCTGCCCGCTCTCGCGCGCGGCATGCAGCGCCTGGGTGAAACCCTCGCGGGCAAGCGCGGGCATATCGGCCGAGACCGGCAGGAACGCGCTGTACATTGCGGCACTCAGGCTGCCCAGCATCGCCACCGCCAGCAGGCCACCGAACTCATAGGACACTTCTTCCACCGACGAGGCCATGCCCGCACGGTGCGCCGGCACGTTGTTGAGGATGGCGGTGGACGCCACCGAGATGGCCGAACCCATGCCGAAGCCGGTGATGGCCATGCCAGCCACCACCCAACCAAGGCCGTGCGGGAAACCGAACGCCACCACGCCGACGCCCAGCGCACCTCCGGCCAGGCCACCACAGATCAGCGGGCGCAGGCCAACCCGGTGCAGGATGCTGCCGCCGAGCAGCGCACTGGGCAGGCTGCCCAGTGCCGCCACCGACACCAGCAGGCCCGCCTGCAGCGGCGTGAAACCTGCCACCAGCTGGAAGCGCTGCGTGGTGACCAACTGCAGGCCGGCCATCGCGAACAGGGTGAACACCGCCGACAGCGTGCCGGCCAGGAACGCCGGATTACGGAAGATCGCAAAGTCCAGCAGCGGGTACGGCAGCTGCTGCTGGCGGCGCGCGAACGCCGCACCGCTGATGACGGCCAACACCAGCGCGCCTGCGCCCAGCGCATATGAGGGCGGCGTGGCGATCAGCGACTTGATCGCCAGCACCAGGCCGGACAGTGCAGCCAATGCCAGCACTGACGACACCAGGTCCCATGGCCGCGAGGTGTCGCGCCGTCCTTCCGGCGCCAGCAGCAGCGTGGCCACGAACGCGACCACCACCACTGGCACGTTGATCAGGAACACCGAGCCCCACCAGAAGTGCTGCAGCAGCCAGCCGCCAATGATCGGGCCGAGCGCCGCACCGACAATGGCGACCGAACCCCAGATCGCGATGGCGATGTTGCGTTCGCGTTCTTCGTGGAAGCTCAGTCCGATCAACGCCAACGTGGCCGGCATCATCGCTGCGGCACCGATCGCCAGGAATGCACGCGCGGCAATCAGCTGCGTTGCGGAGTCAGCGAACGCCGCTGCCAGCGAGGCGACGCCGAACACCACCAGGCCGATCAGGAACATGCGCCGGTGACCGATGCGGTCGCCCAGCGTACCCGCACCCAGCAGCAGACCGGCCATCACCAGCGGATAGGCGTTGATGATCCACAGCGCCTGGCCGGCACTGGCCGAGAGTTCTTCGGTCAGCGTGGGCAGTGCGGTGTAGAGCACGGAGTTGTCGAGCGTGACCAGCAACAGGCCACCGGCGACGGTGAACAACAGTGCCCAGCGACGGGCACGCGACAGGGCCGGCGCACCGGCCAAGGGCTGGGACAAAGCCATGGGAGAACCTGGTGGGGTGGAGTACGGTCATAACTATACAGGATGTCCTGTATAGTTATGAAAACAGCGCCACCGATTCAGATTGGGGCCCGGGCAATGTTCATGTTGTCGTGCCCCTCATGCCGGGTCATGCCCGGTGTCAGGGATCATCACCGGCAATCTTCCGGCAGCGCGGCAATCGCCGATACCACCGCCGCCTGCATGCCCTTCCCCACGGCCATGTCCAGTTCCCCGCCAGTTCCCCCATGCTGGCGCCGCAGCTCGTCCTCGCACAGGCCGCGCACCCGCGCACGGGCATTCGCGCGCAGGCTGCTGCACCGCCAGTCGGCGCCACCCAGCGGCAGCACCGAATACACCACGCTGTTGCAGGCGTTGCCGGCACGCTGCTGCAGCGACAGTCCACCAAAATCCCGCGGTTCGCTGCTGCGTTGCGGGTCGAAGTAGCTGTCCGGAAACGTGCGCGCATACTGTTCGATGTCCACGGCCATGCTGCGCCCACCGGCCAACGGCATCTGCAGCGGCTGCCGGCACGGCGTCGCATCGGCGCGGTGCTGGATGTACTGGTAGATCGGCCGGTCCAGCGATTGGTCCTGCTGGGTCACCGCGCTGACTGCCGCCAGCACCGGCAGCGATGCACGATTGGCCATGCGCGCCAGCAGCCCCGCCTGCGCCGGCTGGCAGCGGTCGCGCAATGTTGCTGCGAGCAGGAAGAGCACGTCGTTGCGAAACGCGGGGTCATCACCCAGACGCTGTTCGATACGCTGGCTGGCATCGGACGCCGGTGCCGGAAACGCGACTGCCGGCGGAGCAGCGGGTGCCGCCCGCCGCTGCCACCACACCAGCAGCACAACTGCGCCCAGCAGCACCGCGATAGCCATGAGCCATCGCCTGCGCATCAGTTGCGGATCGCCGTCAGCGTGGCCGCCGCAGCATCGTAGGACGCGCTGGCGATGTCCGCGTCGAAACGCTTCACCTGCAGGCGGCCGGCAAGCCGGTACGGATCCCACAGATCGCCCAGCGCGATCGGTGTCGCCAGGGTCACGTGGATGATCTGGTTGGGTGGCGGCGGCGGCACATGGATGCACGCGCCGTAGAACGGCACGAACAGCAGTTCATCGACCAGGCCGGCATCGTTGGTGCCGAGCGGCACCACATAGCCATCCAGATCCACCGCGCGACCGTCGACAGCGTCGACCACGCGCGAAGAGCCGAACTGCTTGGCGCGATCCGGGCTGGAATGGTCGATCTCCTGCCCCGGCGGCGTGCCTGAGCCGGTGTCGTCGATCAGCCCGCCCACGCCGTCCATGCCACCGCGTGACAGGCCGATCTGCGGCGGCGGGCGCTGGTAGGTCACTTCGTCGGGCCGCAACGCGTCCCAGCGGTCGATGGGGGCTTCGGCCGTGGCGGAGGGCGCCGGCTTGTCCTGCGGCGTGACCACCACGGCGTCGCCGCCCGGCGCCGTACAGCCTGCCAACCCGACGCACCCCAGTACCAGCAGCAGGCAACTACGGTTCATAGGGCCTCAGCTGTGCGTCACGCATGGTGTAGGCCGAACCGGCCAGATCGTCATCCAACCGTTCGGCGCGCAGGGTGCCGGCCAGGAAGAACGGTGAGTACATGTCCGGCATCTCGATCGGGCGCGGCAGCACTACGTGCACGATCTGGTTCGGTGGCGGTGGTGGCACGTGGATGCAGGCGCCGTAGTACGGCACGAACAGGAATTCGGTCAGCCGCCCGTCCTGCGCGTTGGCCAGTGGCACCACGTAACCCGGCAGGCGCACCAGCCGCTGCAGGACCGTGTCCACCGTGCGGAAGGTACCGAACTGCGGCATGCGCCGATTGCCGTTGTGCTCGACCTCCGGGCCCTCGCCCCGCTCCAGCGCGGCCAGCTCGTCCTTGGGCATCATCTGCAACCAGTCCAGCTCCTGCTCCACAGCGCCTGCAGGGTCATCGCGGTCGACGACCGGCGAGGGTGGCAAGGCCTGTACGCCGGTATCCACCGGCCGCTCACAGGCGGCCAGCGCCAGCACCATTGCCACTACCCGCATCCATCGCATGCTCAGCCTCCCGGTGAAAGGCCATCGGCCAAGGTGCGCCGGTAAGCGAGCAACGCCGGGACCAGCCCGGCTACGGCGCTGATCAGCAGCACGCCCACAGCCCATGCCAGTTCACGGCCATCCGGCCAGACATGGGTGATCGACAGACCGAAGGTGGCCAGTACCCAGCCGCGCCCGGCAATGCTGGCGACCACCAGCAGCGACAGGGCCAGCACGCAGGCCACCGCACTGGTCGCCACCGCCTCCACCACGAGCAGGCCAGCGATGTAGCCCGGTCGCGCACCGGTGGCACGCAGGATGGCCATCTCGCGCCGCCGCTCCTGCAGGGTGGAGACCAGCAGCGCCACCAGCGAGACCATGCCCAGCAGCACCACCATTGCACTGATCAGCTGCAGGGCTCGCTCGGCGGTGCCCAGCGACTGCCACAGCTGCTGCAGGGTCACGCCGGGCAGGATCGCCAGCATCGCCTCGTCCGGATACTCGTTGATCCTGCGCTGTACCGAGAACGTGGCGATGCGCGAGTTCAGGCCGAGCATGAAGGCGGTGATGCTGGTCGGGGTCAGGTCCAGGTGGCGCGCCTGCTCGGCGCTGACGCTCTGGCTGCGCAGCTGCACGCCCGATCGCAAGTCAACATGGATCGCCTCGATGGCCGGCAGCGAGACCAGCAGCGACGAATCCACCGGCGTGCCGGTGCGCTGCAGGATGCCGGCAACGCGGAACGGCTTGTCGGCATGCGTGGCCAGCGTGACCGCGCCGGTGCCGTGCGCCAGCACGATCTCGTCGCCGAGGCCGACCTGCTGCGCGCGAGCCACCTCCGCGCCGATCACCGCGTCATACAGATCATCGAAGGGCCGCCCCTGTGCAAAGGCCAGCGCGTGGCCGGCACCATAACGATAGTGTTCAAAGTAGCCGCCAGTGGTACCCACTACCCGGTAGCCGCGCCAGGAATCGCCCAGCGACAACGGCACCGACCACTTCACCTGCGGCAATGTGGACAGCTCCTGGTAGGACTGCCAGGACACGTTGTTGGTCGGGTCGCCGATATGGAACACCGAATACAGCAGCAGGTTCACCGGTCCCGAACGCGCACCGACGATCAGATCGGTGCCCGATACGGTGCTGGCAAACCCCTCTTGCGCCTGCGTGCGTACACGCTCGACGCCCAGCAGCAGCACCACGCTGAGGGTGATGACCAGCACGGTCAGGCCCACGCTCAACGCGCGGCTGCGCAGGCTGGCCCAGGCAAGCTCAAGCATGGCCGGCACCTGCCTGGTTGATCTCGGACAGTGAAATGGTGCGGTCGAACAACGGCTGCAGGCTGTCGTCATGGCTGACCACCAGCACCGTGGTGCCGGCCGCCTGGCACTGCGCGGACATCAGCTGCAGGAAGGCGGTCGCCGCTTCGCGGTCGAGCGCCGAGGTAGGCTCATCGGCCAGCAGCAACGCCGGCCGGCCGATCAGGGCGCGCGCTGCCGCCACGCGTTGTTGCTGGCCAACACTGAGCGTACCCGCCCGCCGCTGCATCAGCTCAGGATTGAGCTGCAGGGCCTGCAGCAGGCGGGCGATCTCGGCATCCAGCGGCCCGCTGATGCGTGCGCTGCGCAGGCGCGAGAAGCGCAGGCCCAGCGCGATGTTGTCGCGCACGGTGAGGAACGGCAGCAGATTGAACTGCTGGAAGATCACGCCCAACTGGTCGGCACGGAAACGATCCCGCGCCGCACCCCCCATGTCCTGCAGTGCGTGGCCGGCCACCTCGACACGGCCCTTGCCGGGCAGCAGCACGCCCGCCAGCAGGCCCAGCAGGGTGCTTTTGCCGCCACCGCTGATTCCGCGCAGCAACACGCTGCTGCCCTGCTCGACCCACAACCGCGGGATGTCCAGCACCAGCCGCGTGCCGTAGCCGAACTGCACCTCTTCCAGCGAGATCACCGGTGCCGCGCTCACGGTGCCAGCACCACGCGCAGGTTGTCGGGCGTCAGCACACTGCGGTTCTGGCCATTGGCGGTTGCACTGTTGACGATGACTTCGTGCAGGCCCGGGAACAGCACGGGCAAGCGCACGACGATCGCCCGCAGCTCGGCAGGTTTGGCACAGTGGTACTGCAGCGTTGCGCTGAAACCTGCGTGCCGGTGCTGTCCCGGCGGCGGCGCGGTGGCCGTCGCGCCGAAGCCCTCCGCATCGGCTTTACTGGTGGCCAGACGGCAGCCCGCAGCGGTGGGCAGGGTGACCCAGTTGCCGCCCTTCAGCAATGACGTCGCCCGTGCCAGCGCGGCCTGCTCGGCTGCATTGGCCGGCGGCCGCTCGTAATCGAGGATGCCGATGCCGGGGGCCTGAAGGGCGAATTCCAGGGTTTGCTGGTCAAGCGCAACATCCACTGTTGCCTGGCCATGCACGTGCGGTGCGTGCTGGCGGATGTCATGGGCCTGTGCGGCGCTGGCAGCCAGCAGCAGGAATAGAACAGCAGGAAGCTTCATGGGGGAGTCTCCAATTGTTACTATGTAACATTATGGACCATATCCCCACGACGCCCGCAAGGGCCTTGGCCCAGCCGCCAACTTCGGCACGCTGGCACCCCCGCTTCGATCTTGCCGGCGCCTGGCTGTCCCTGGCCTGCGCCGCCCACTGCATCGCCCTGCCCTTGCTGCTGGCCTTCGTGCCGGCAGCGATGATGGCGCTGCGCTCGTTCCAGCATCCCGGCCATGGCGCGATGACATTGCTGCTGATGATGTCGCGCTGGGAGTGGCTGTTCGCGCTGCTGGCCTCCTCGCTGGCCTTGGCGAGCACCTCGGCCGGGGTGCACCGGCACGGGCGCTGGCAGCCCCTGCGGCTGGCCTGCGCCGGCGCCATCCTGCTGCTGTCGGCCTCTCTGTATCTGCCGCTGAAGGAATCGCTGCTCTGGCATGGCGTAGCGACAGCCAGTGGTGGCGCGCTGCTGGCGTTCGCTCACATCGGCAATCGGCGCGCGCTGCGCAACCGCTAACACCGGCCGCAGGTCGGTTGGAACACGCCATCCACGCATGGCGTGGATCTACCGATGCGCTCGACGCAGCCAACGGTAGTGCCGGGCCGCTGGCCGGCAGCTGCGGTGATCCGGCAGGTGGGGAAAGCCGGCCAGCGCCCGGCTCTACCCTTCTCTATTCGTCGAACGGTCGCTGTCCCAGCGTCTGCGTCACGTGGTCGACGAAGCACGTGATGCGCGCGGCCAGCGCGGTGTTGCGGTAGTACACCGCATTGATCGGCTGCCGCACCTCCTGCGTCTGCTTGGCGAACAGCTGCACCAGGCGGCCCTCACGCCGATCCTGGCGGGTCAGGAAGTCGGACAGGCAGGCGATGCCCAGCCCGGCCACCGCCATCTGCCGCAGCGTCTCGCCGCTGGATGAAGCGATCGCCGGCGCGATCACGAAAGGGCCGCCATCGGCATCGTGTAGTGGCCATTCGTTCAACGAACTGGGCTGGGTAAAACCCAGCAGGTCGTGCTCGCGCAACTGCTCCACGCGCGTCGGCGTGCCGCGGCGGCGCATGTACTCGGGGCTGGCCACCACGCGGATGCGGCTGTGGCCGATCGGCCGCGCATGCAGGGTGGAATCGCGCAACACACCGATGCGGAACGCCACGTCGGTGCGCTTCTCGATCAGGTCGGTGATGCCCTCGTTGGAATTCAGCTCCAGCTCGACTTGCGGGTAGCGCTCGCGGAAGCCCTCCAGCAACGGCACGATCACATGCAGCATGAACGGCGTGGCGGCGTCCACGCGCAGGCGCCCGACCGGCTGCAGCCGCCGCGCGGCCATCTGTTCCTCGGCCTCGTCCACCGTGGCCAGGATCGTGCGCGCGTACTCCAGGAACGCCGCGCCCTCTTCGGTCAGTTCCAGCCGCCGCGTGGTCCGCCGCAGCAGCGTGGTCTGCAGCTTGTCCTCCAGCCGCGCCAAGGTGCGGCTGGTGGCGGAGATGGTCAGCTCCAGCTCTTCGGCCGCGGCCGTGATCGAACCGCTGTCGACCACGGCCACGAAGGCCTTCAGCTCATCCAGGGTGGTTTTCATTTTTTACCTCGGCGCAAAAGCATTTCCCGTATACACGGCTTAATCAACAAATGTAAAGCGCCCACACTTCGCCCTGTCCCGAGCCCACCGGCTCTCAACGGAGTCCCTGGAGTCCATCATGAGCGTTCCTTCCTTTGGCGTCGGCACCTTCCGCCTGACCGGCCAGACCGTCATCGATTCGGTGCGCAACGCCCTCGACGTCGGCTACCGTGCGGTCGATACCGCGCAGATATACGGCAACGAAGCCGAGGTCGGCCAGGCCATCGCCGAATCCGGCGTGCCACGCGACCAGCTGTTTCTGACCACCAAGATCTGGGTGGACAACTACGCCGCCGACACGCTGATCCCGAGCCTGCGCGACAGCCTGGCCAAGCTGCGCACCGGGTACGTCGACCTGCTGCTGATCCACTGGCCGGCGCCGGGCAATGGCGTTGAACTGCGCGAGTACATGACCGCGCTGGCCGAAGCCAAATCGCTGGGCCTGACCCGTCAGATCGGTGTGTCCAACTTCAACATCGAACTGACCCGGCAGGCCATCGAGGTGGTCGGCGCCGGCGAGATCGCCACCAACCAGATCGAACTGAGCCCCTACCTGCAGAACCCGGCACTGACCACCTTCCTGCAGGACCAGGGCATCACCGTGACCTCCTACATGACCCTGGCCTACGGCAAGGTGCTGAAGGATCCGGTGCTGGCCGCCATCGCCGGCAAGCACCAGGCCACCGTGGCCCAGGTTGCGCTGGCGTGGGCGCTGCAGCGGGGTTACTCGGTCATCCCGTCCTCGACCAAGCGCGAGAACCTGGCCAGCAACCTGCTCGCCCAGGACCTGCGCCTGGATGCCGATGACATGGCCGCGATCGCCGCGCTTGACCGCAACGGCCGCGAAGTCGATCCGCCGGGCCTGGCCCCGGCCTGGGACTGAGGCGCCTCGCCATGGGTAGTGCGTTGACGCGGCTGCAGGCCGGTGGCTTCAGCATCGGCGTCGAAGCACCGCTGGACAATGACTGGACGCCGCTGGGCGAACAGGCACGACGCGCCGCGCGACGCCTGCCCGGCGAACCGGACCTGCAGCGCCATGCGGAACTGGCACGGCTAGCCGACCGCCTCGGCTTCCGTGCGCTGTGGGTGCGCGACGTACCGGTGTACGACCCAGCCTTCGGCGATGCGGCGCAGGTGTTCGAGGTATTCAGTTACCTCGGCTACCTGGCCGGCATCACCAATGACATCCTGCTGGGCACCGGTGCGGTGGTGCTGCCGATCCGTGAGCCGTTGCTGACCTTGAAGTCGGCGCGCAGCGTGCAGCGGCTGAGCGGAGACCGCCTGCTGCTGGGCGTAGCCAGTGGCGACCGCCCGGTGGAGTACCCGCTGTTCGGCCGCGACTTCGACAGCCGTGGCAACCGCTTCCGCGAGCACATCGCAATGCTGCGCGAAGGCGCCGCCGCGCACCTGCCGCAGGGCCTGGACGTGCTGCCCGCGGATGGCCCGGCCCTGCCGCTGTTCGTGGCCGGCCTGGCCCAGCAGCAACCGGCGTGGATCGGCCAGCACATGGATGGCTGCCTGGCCTACCCGGGCACGCCACAGGACCATGCGCAGCGCGTGGCGGCCTGGCGCGCCGTGGCCGGCAACAAGCCGTATGCCAGCTTCATCCACCTGGACCTGGTGGCCGATGCCGATGCCCCGCTGCAGCGCTGGCGCTTTGGGCTGCGCGGCGGCCGCAAAGCCGTGCTGGCCGAGCTGCACGCCATGCAGGCAGCCGGTGTCGACCACATCGGCCTGCAGTTCCGCCGCAATGAACGGCCGTTGGCCGAAACCTTCCACGAAATCGCCGAGTACGTGCTGCCGCACTTCCCGGCCCATGCCCGCGCCGCCGCGACGGTCTGACAGTTACCGGAGCTTTGCCATGAAGATGAAGACCCTGGCCGCGCTTGCGCTGGCCACCCTGCCGCTGTCCTTCCAGGCCACCGCCGAGGACTGGTATCCCTCCGCCTACGGCGCCGACGACGAGATCGGCGCGGCCAACCTGCTGACCGCCGACGTGGTCAAGCACGCGGTCTCGCTGGTCAGGACCGGCAAGACCTATCCGCTGGCGGTGCCGGTGGACAAGAACCTGCCCGCGTTCCGCCACCGCAGCTTCCGCCTGTACAACGTTCAGGTCGGCCAGCAGGCCGGCAAATCGCTGGGCCCCAACAGGTTCACCTTCAACGATGAACTGGTGAACGCCTGGACCGGCGTTGGCACCCAGCTCAACGGTATCGGCCATATCGGCATCGACAACGTCTACTACAACGGCAACAAGGCCGCCGACTTCGTCACCGTGGACGGTGTGCGCAAGCTCGGCGTCGAGAAGGTGCCGCCAATGGTCACCCGCGGCGTCGTGCTGGACATGACCGCGTACTACGGCAAGGCGATCGTGCCCGGTGGCACCGAGTTCACCGTGGCCGACATCCAGGCCGTGCTGAAGAAGCAGGGCCTGAGCCTGCGCAAGGGCGACGTGGTGCTGTTCAACACCGGCTGGCTGGAACTGATCGGCAAGGACGACAAACAGTTCCTGGAAGTGGAACCGGGCATCGGCATGGAGGCGGCGAAGTGGCTGGCCGACCAGGGCATCGTCGCCTTCGGTGGCGACACCTGGGCCTCGGAGGTCTACCCGAACCCGGACGGTGCCGAGGAATTTCCGGTCAACCAGTACATGCTGGCCAAGCGCGGCATCTACAACCTGGAGCTGATCGACAGCCGTGCCCTGGTGCGCGACAAGGCCTGGGAATTCCTGTTCGTGCTCGGCCAACCGCTGTATGTCGGCTCGACCCAGGTGAACATCAACCCGGTGGCGATCCGATGAACACCGCCGCTGACCTTCCCGTGTTCGCCGGCCGCCGCTTCCGCGTCCGCTATGACGGCCTGGCCGCCGACAATGTCTACAGCGCCGATGGCCGCCACGTGCAGTACGCCATCGTCTCCGGCGCCTATGCCGGTGCGCAGGGTGAAGCCGCCTGCGAGTGGCAGCAGATCAGCGACGGGGTCTATGCCATTTCGTGGCAGGAAGCCGATGGCGCTACGGTCGTGCATGTCGATGACTTCGCGTGCGGGCATTCGCTGGCCTGGTTCACCGCCACCGATGGCAGTTTCCATCGCATGCAGGGGCCGCTGCACGCGCTGTGATGCCGGCCAGCGGCCGGCACTACCCCCTGCGGTCGGACAGCTTCGCGTGCCGCTCCGGTAGTGCCGGCCGCTGGCCGGCAACCCCGGCCTGCTCGAACACCCCGGCCACCCAGTCGATGAACACCCGCAAGCGCGGCGACGGCGTGCGGTTGCGCGGGTAGACCAGGCTCAACGGGCTTGGGGTCGGCGGCGCGTCCGGCAACAGCTCCACCAGCTGCCCGCGCGCGATATACGGGTCCATCCGGTAGCGCGGAGCCTGGATGATGCCCAGGCCCGCCAGCGCGGCGCCGAGGAACGCATCCGCACCGGACACACGCACCCGCGCCGGCAGCGGCACGTAGCGTACCTGCCCGCCCTGCTGGAACTCCAGCGGAATCAGCTGGCCGGTGGCGCTGGAGCGATAGCCGACCATCTGGTGGCCGTCCTGCAGGGCATCGATGCTGCCCGGCGCGCCCCTGACCTGCAAATAGCTTGGCGAGGCCACCGTCACCTCGCGCAGCATCGTCAACCGGCGCGCCGCCAGATCGCTATCGGCCAGCGTCCCCACCCGCAACGCTGCATCCACGCCTTCGCGCAGCAGGTCGACATAGCGGTCGCCTTCGCTGACGTCCAGTTCGATCTCCGGGTAGCGCTGCAGGAAGTCCGGCAGCTGCGGAAACAGCAGGTGCCGGCCCAGCGTGCCGTGCACTTCAATGCGCAAGGGGCCGCGCGGCGGCGCGTCACGGAAGGCGGCCTCGGCATCGTCCATGTCGGCGATCAGGCGCAGGCAACGGCCATAGAAGGCCTCGCCTTCCAACGTCGGCACCACCAGCCGCGTGGTCCTGTGCAGCAGGCGCACGCCCAGCCGCTGTTCCAGCGCCTTGATCGCGTCGGTCACCGTGGCCCGCGGCAGGCCGAGGTCCTCGGAGGCCCGGGTGAAGCTACGGCGCTCGACGATACGGACGAAGGCGCGCATGGCCGTAAAGCGGTCCATTGTTCGGCTATCCGGATGATGTTGGCGGATTATGCAGGATTATCCGAACGTGCGATGGCGCGAACATGGCCCTGCGCCGCTCCGGCGTGTCCCAGTGGAAGCCACCATGACCCTCTCCCCCGCCCGCTCTGTCGCCCTGGTCACCGGCGGCTCCCGTGGCATCGGCGCCGCCATCTCCCGCCGGCTCGCCGCCGATGGCCACGCGGTCGCGATCAACTATGCAGGGCGCCGCGACGACGCCGAAGCCTTGGCGGCCGAACTCGACGCAGCCGGCGCGCAGGCCATCGCGCTGCAGGCCGATGTGGCCGATCCGCAGGCGGTCTACCAGCTGTTCAACGCCATCGAGGCCCGTTTCGGCGGCATCGACGTGGTGGTCAACAGCGCCGGCGTATTGCAGCTGGCGCCGCTCGCCGACACCGACGACGCCCTGTTCGAGCGGGTGATCGGCATCAACCTCAAGGGCGCCTTCAACGTGCTGCGCGAAAGCGCGCGACGGGTGCGCGACGGCGGGCGCATCGTCACGCTGTCCACCAGCGTGGTCGGGACCCGGCTGGAGAACTACAGCGTGTATGCGGCCAGCAAGTCGGCGGTGGAGACCATGGGCGCGATCCTCAGCAAGGAGCTGCGCGGGCGCAACATCACCGTGAACGCCGTGGCGCCGGGCCCGACCGCCACCGATCTGTTCCTGGATGGGAAATCGCCCGAGCTGATCGAGCGGTTGGCGAAGATGAACCCCCTGGAGCGGCTGGGTACGCCGGAGGACATCGCCGGTGCGGTGGCGTTCCTGGTTGGTGCCGATGGCGGGTGGATCAACGGCCAGGTGCTGCGCGCCAATGGCGGGATGGTGTAGTCCGCACAGGTGGCATCCACGCATGGCGCGACGCCCTTGTAGAGCCGAGCCCATGCTCGGCGGCTCTTTGCGCAAAGGCCAGAAGCAGCCGAGCATGCGCTCGGCTCTACAGGTAGGTCAGGCGATGCGCGCCTCGCGGCGGCGATGCACCCAGTAGTACAACGTGGGCAGTACCAGCAGGGTCAGCAGCATCGCCGACAGCAGGCCGCCGATCACCACCACCGCGAGCGGCTTCTGGGTCTCGGCACCGATCGCATGCGAGGTGGCCATCGGCAGCAGGCCGAACATCGCCAGCAGTGCGGTCATCAGCACCGTGCGCAGGCGCTGCAGCGAACCCTGCACCACGGATTGCAGCAGGTCCATGCCCTGCTCGCGCAGCTGGGCGAAGCGGCTGAGCATCACCACGCCGTTCAGCACCGCCTGCCCGAACAATGCAATAAAGCCGATTGCCGCCGACACCGACAGCGGAATGCCGGTCAGCCACAGGGCCAGGATGCCGCCGATCATCGCCAGTGGCACGTTGGCCAGGATCAGCGCGGCGCTGCTGATGTCCTTGAAGGCATCGAACAGCAGCACGAAGATGATCAACACCGACAGCGGAATCACCCAGGCCAGGCGCTTCATCGCACGCTGCTGGTTCTCGAACTCGCCGGACCACTCCAGCCGGTAGCCTTCCGGCAGCCGTACGCTGGCATCCACGCGCTTGCGCATGTCAGCCACCACGCTGCCCATGTCGCGGCCGGCGATGAAGATGCTCACCGCCTTCACCCGCTGTGCGTTCTCGCGCGAGATGTTGATCGCGCCGCTGGCCATGCGGAAGTCGGCCACGTCGGACAGTGTCACGGTGTGACCATCGCCGATTCCGACGGGCACGGTGCGCAACCGCTGCAGGTCGCGGTCGGCGTCGTCCAGGCGCAGGGTGATCGGGAACCTGCGGTCACCTTCCCACAGTTCGCCGACCTGGCGCCCGCCCAGTGCGGTCTCGATCACCTCGTCGATGTCGCGCACGTTCAGGCCATAGCGCGCAGCGCGGTCGCGATCAATCTCGATCTGCAGCTGCGGCAACGAGCCGTCGCGGTCGATGAAGGCGCTCTCCACGCCCTCCACGCCGCGTACCTGCCCGAGGATCGCCTGCGCCTGCTGGTTCAACACGTCCAGATCCGAGCCGCTGACCTTGATCACCACTTGGCCTTTGATCTGCGAGATGCTCTCCAGGATGTTGTCGCGCACCGGCTGCGAAATCGAGAACTCGGGGCCCGGAATGCGCCGCTCCAGCGTGCGCTGCAGGTCGCTCACCAGCTGTCGCTTGTCCACGCCTTTCGGCCATTCCTTCTCCGACTTCAACGCCACCAGCGCCTCGATCTGGTTGGCGCCCTTGGCATCGGAGCCGTCTTCCGGGCGTCCCAGCTTGGCCACCACCGTCGATACCTGCGGGAACGTGCCGACCAGTTCGCGGATGCGCCGCGACTGCTGCTGCGCTTCGGCCAGGCTGGTGCTGGGGTCTAGCGTGGCGGTCAGCCAGATCGAGCCTTCGTCCAGCTCGGGCAGGAACTCCGATCCCAGGCGGGTGCCCAGCGCCAGCGTGCCCACCAGCAGCGCGACTGCGGTCAGTACCACCGCACGCGGGCGGGCCAGCGCGCGCTCCAGGACCGGCCGATACCAGCCGGTCAGGCGGTCCATCAGCGGATTGCCGTCGCGCATGCGGTCGCGCCGCAGCCACCAGTAGCAGAACAACGGCACCACGGCCAGCGCCAGGATCAGCGCGCCGATCAATGCCGAGGTCACCGAGTACGCCATCGGCGCGAACATGCGGCCTTCCTGGCGCTGCAGCGTGAAGATCGGGATGTGCGCGGCGATGATGATCAGCATCGAGAAGAACGTCGGCCGGCCCACTTCCGAAGCGGCCGACAGAATGGTCGACAACCGCGTCTTCCGATCAGCCGCAGGTGGCAGCTTCGACAATCGCGAGACGATGTGCTCGGTCACGATCACCGCGCCATCGATGATGATGCCGAAGTCCATCGCACCCAGCGACAGCAGGTTGGCCGGCACACCCCACAGATGCAGGCCGAGGAAGGTCGACAGCAGCGCCAGCGGCATCATCGCCGCCACGATCAGTGCGGCCCGGGCGTTGTACAGGAACAGCCACAGCACCAGGAACACCAGCACCGCGCCTTCCAGCAGGTTGCGGAACACGGTATTCAGCGTGGTCGAGACCAGCCACGAGCGGTCGTAGAACGGCTCGATGCTGACCCCGGCCGGCAACTGGTTGGCCTCGATCTCGGCGATGCGCGCATGCAGGGCGTCGAGCACGTCGGACGGGTTCTCGCCCTTGCGCATCAGCACCATGCCGAACACCGCATCGTCGTTGTCGTCCTGGCCGACCAGGCCCTGCCGGGGCAGCCCGGTATCGGCGATGCCGGCCAGGTCACGTACCAGGATCGGCGTTCCCCCGCGTTGCGCCACCACCACGTTGCCGATGTCGGCCGGCGAGCGCATCAGGCCCACGCCACGGATCAGGAACTGCTGCTGGCCGCGTTCCACGTAGCCGCCGCCGGCATTCGAGCTGCCCCTCTCCAGCGCCTCGGCGAACTCACCCAGGCTGATGCCGCGATCACGCAGCTTGTCCAGGTCCGGCTTGACCTGGAAGGTACGCGCGAAGCCGCCGAAACTGATCACATCGGCCACGCCCGGCACGGTGCGCAGGCTGCGCTCCATCGTCCATTCCTGCACGGTGCGCAGCTGGGTTGGCGTCATGTGCGGGCCTTTCAGCACATAGCGGTAGATCTCACCTACCGCCGAGCTCATCGCCTCCAGTTCCGGGGTCACCCCTTCCGGCAGCTCCACGCCCTGCAGGCGCTCCAGGACCTGCTGGCGTGCGAAGTAGTCATCGGCCTTGTCGTCGAAGGTCAGGATGATCATCGACAGGCCGAACTGCGTATGCGAGAACACCCGCACCGAATGCGGGATGCCGGACAACGCCACCTCCAGTGGCATCGTCACCTCGCGCTCGACCTCTTCGGCGGCACGGCCCGGGTGCAGCGACACCACGGTCACCTGGGTGTCGGATACATCCGGGAAGGCTTCCACCGGCAGTACGCGGAACGCGGCAATGCCGGCACCCATGAACAGCAGCAGTGCCAGCATCACCATCAATGGCTGGCGCAGGCAGTAGGCAATCAGGCGATCGATCATGGGGCGGCGTTCCCCGTGCCGGTGCTGGCGGCGGCCGGTGCGCTGTCCGCCAGCTGCTGCAGCAGCAGGCCGCCTTCTACCACCACCCTGGCGCCTGCGGCCAGGCCCTCACGCACCCACAGCCGGCCATCGCCCAGCTCCTCGGCATGCACCGCGTGACGCACGAAGCGGCCCTTGCCCTCCTCCACGAACACCACCTGCTTGCCGTCGATCAACAACACGGCCGCATCGGGCAGCGAGACACCGCCTTCGGCCGGCAACGCCACCTGGGCGCGCACGTACTGCCCCGCCTTGAAACCGCGTGCGCGGTTGTCCAGCTCGGCGCGCGCCTGCACCACGCGGCGTTCGCTGTCGACGAAGTCATCCACGTGCTGCAGGGTCGCCTGCAGCGGCTGTCCATCGGGCCCGGGCACGCTCACCTGCATGCCCGCCTTCAAACGTCCGGCCAGGCCCTCCGGTACATCCAGCTGCAACCACAGGCGGTCCGGATCGCCAATCACCGCCAATGGCCGTTCGCTGTCGGGGCTGACCGCCATGCCCGGGCTCATCCGCCGCTCCACCAGCACGCCATCGATCGGCGCGCGCAACGGCAGGCGCTGATCGACGTGCTGGCCATTGCCATAGGCCTTGGCGAAGGCGGTGGCACGCGCGTGATCGGCCTGGCTGCCGGCGAAATTGGCCTCGGCCTCGTCCAGTTCGCGCCCCGACGCCACACCTGCCGCATGCAACTCGCGGGTGCGCTCCAGCTCCTTGCGGGCCTGCTGCAGCTGGGCACGGCCGCGCACGCCCTCCGCCTGGGCCTGGCCGAATTCGGGCGAAGTGATCCAGGCGATCACCTGGCCCGCCTTCACTTTCTGCCCCGGCTGTGCCTCGATACGCGCCACCTGCCCCGCCAACGGCGTACGCAGCGCGCTGGAGCGCGTCTCGTCCCAGACCACCCGGCCCGGCAGCTGCAGGCTGGCGCTGGCGCCGGCGGTGACCGCCTCGCTGCGTAGCACGTCCAGCTGGCGGCTACCGGCAGGAAACTGGATCTGGCCAGCACTGACCTTCGGCGCGTCCTCGGTATACGACGCCGGTTCGCGGCCGCAGCCGCCCAGCAGGGCCAGCGCCAGCAAGGCCGGCAGCACGGCCTGTCGCGCCTGCGGTCGATAAGCGACGGTGGACTTCATCGGGACTCTCCTTCAGCAACGGATGTGGCCGCTTCCCAGCGCGCCAGAGCAATGGCATGATCGGCACGCGCTTCAATCAACGCGGCCTCGAACTCGCGCCAGCTGCGGCGCGCATCCAGCAGATCGGTCAGGCTGGCGGCGCCGCGGCGGTAGGCCAGCTCGATGCCCTGCACCGCCCTGCGTGCGGCGTCGGACTGCAGTCCTTCGTAGTCGCTCCGGCGCTGCGCGGCGGACTGGGCGCTGGCCTGCAACTGGTCCAGTTCGGCACGCGCTTCGCGCTGCAGCACCTGCAGCTCCAGCGCGGCGCTGTCACGGTCGGCCTCGGCACGCTGGATCGCGCCGCGTGCACGTGACGGGCCGCCGAGCGGAATGGTCAATGACACTCCCCAGGTGACACCGCTGATGTCGGTCGGCTCGCGCTCGGCCTCCACACCCAGCTGGATGTCGCGATGGCGCTCACTGCGCGCCAGTGCCACACCGGCGTCGGCCGCGGCCAGGCGCGAACGTGCCGCGCGCAGATCGGCACGCTGCTGTGGGTCGAACGCACGCGTATCGACCCTGCCCGCGGGGTCTGGCCACGGATCATCGGCGCTGAGGTCATGGCTGTCGTCGCGGCCGAGCAGCAGCCCCAGCGCATGCCGTGCATCGCGCAGATCCAGGGCCGCCTCGCGCGCCGCATCGGCCACCGCCAGGTCGTCCACTGCCAGCCGCGCGCGGTCGACCGGCGCCATCGCCCCGGTGGCAACCTGCTTGTCCGCCGCCGCCATCTGCTCGGCCGAACTCTGGCGGTTGGCATCGGCAATCTGCGCCCGCTCCTGTGCGCCCTTCAGAGCGAAATAGGCTTCATGCAGTGCCACCTGCTGCCGGCGCCGGGTATCGAGCATGTCCGGCCCGGCCACTTCCAGCAGCGCGTCCGCCTGGCGGATGCGCAATGCGCGCTTGCCGCCGCGCTCCCAGGTCCAGCCCAGGCCCACGGTGCTGTCCACCCGCTTGTCCTGCCAGCGTCCCGAGCCGATGCCATGCTTGGGGCTGATCTTGCTGGTGCCGATCGACAACTCGGTGGCCGGGCGCAACGCCGCCGTCTGCACATCGCCCTGCACGCCGCGCAGCTCCAGTGCCGCCGCACGCAGGTCCGGGTTGTGTGCTTCCATGGCGCGCTGCGCTTCCTGCAGGGACAGCGCCGAAGCGGTGGGCGCGCACAGAAGAGTGGCCAGCACGGCCGCAAAACGAGGGGAGAAATTCATGCACGTCACGGTAAGGTGATGCACTTGCGCCAAACTTGCCCCAACCTTGCACGAAGCTTGCAATGCGAATCCTGCTGATCGAAGACGACGCCGCGCTGGCCGATGGACTGATCCGCGCCCTGCAGGGCGCCGGCCATCTGTGCGACCACCTCTCGCGCGGGCTGCACGCGCCGGCTGCACTGGCCAGCGCGCCGTATGACGTGATGGTGCTCGATCTT
Organism: Stenotrophomonas sp. YJH_SMC_48-3; assembly: GCF_059369375.1. NCBI lineage: Bacteria > Pseudomonadati > Pseudomonadota > Gammaproteobacteria > Lysobacterales > Lysobacteraceae > Stenotrophomonas > Stenotrophomonas sp. YJH_SMC_48-3. The sequence goes on from NZ_JCAFSQ010000005.1 coordinate 332,292, forward strand.
TCATTGCCCGACGTCGATGGCCTGGACCTGCTCTCGCGCCTGCGCAACGACGGTGTCACCCTGCCGGTGCTGATCCTGACCGCGCGCGACGGTGTGGAGGACCGCATCCTCGGCCTCGACCGGGGTGGCGACGATTACCTGGCCAAGCCATTTGCACTCGGTGAGCTGGAGGCGCGCCTGCGTGCGCTGTCACGCCGCCGAAGCGACGCACCGGCAAAGAAGCGGCTGGGCCGGTTGTGCTTCGACAGCATCCGCAATGAAGTGCAGGTGGAAGGCCAGCGCATCGAACTGACCGCGCGCGAGCTGTCGCTGGTCGAGGCACTGATGCAGCATCCCGGCCGCACCGTCACCAAGCAGCGTCTGTTCGACGCGCTGTACAGCTGGGATCACGAGGCCAACCTGTCAGTGATCGAAGTGCATGTCAGCCGCCTGCGCCGCAAGCTGGAACAGGCGCGCGCCGGCGTCGGCATCCGCATGCTGCGTGGCCTGGGGTATCGGCTGGAAGCCGGCGGTGACTGAGCGTGTGCACAGCCTGCGTGGCCTGCTGCTGCGCCGCCTGTGGCTGCCCCTGCTGGTGCTGCTGCTGTGCAGCGCGGTCGGTTCATTCACGTTGGCCCGCTTCTATGCCGGGCAGGTCTATGACCGCTGGCTGCTGGACTCGGCGATGTCGTTGTCCGAGCTGGTGACGGTGCAGGACGGCCGCGCGTCCATCGAGATCACCCCGGCGGTGTCGCGCATGTTCACCTGGGACACCGCCGACGAAGTGCATGGCGAAGTGGTCGACGCCGCGGGCGGGCGCCTGTATGGCGACCTGCCCGAAGCGCTGCCCCGCCCCGCGATCGCTGCCGGCAGCGACGATGCCGTCTACTACGACGCGCGCCTGCGTGGGCAGGCCGTGCGCATGGTCGAAGTGGTGGTCAGCGCCGGGCCGGGTCATGACATCCGGCTGCGCGTGGCCGAGACACTGCGCAAGCGGCACCGGCTGGAGCGCAAGCTGCTGCTGACCAGCGTTCCGTTCCAGGCTGCGATCCTGGCACTGGCGGCATGGCTGGCCTGGTCCGGTACAGGCGCTGCCGCACGCCATGCCAACCTGGTTGCGCGGAAGCTGGCCAGCCCGCGGCCGGATCCATTGGCGCCGCTGGATCCGGCGCAGGAAGCTCCGCGCGAACTGTGGCCGGCGGTGGAGGCCTACAACGCGCTGCTGCAGCGCCTGGACGCGATGCAGGATGCACAGCGGCGCTTCGTCAGCAATGCCGCGCACCAGCTGCGCACGCCGCTGGCAGCGATGCAGGTGGAGCTTGAGAGTTCATTGCGCCAGCACGATCCGCACGCCCAGCAACTGGCGCTGTCCGGCACGCTGGCCGGGCTGGCGCGGCTGCAGCACCTGGTCAACCAACTGCTGATGCTCAGTCGATCGGAAGATCCACATGGCAGCGCACTGCCGCTGCAGCCGCTGGATCTGGCCGCGCTGGCGCGGGGCGTGGTCGAGCGCTACGCCGACCGTGCGTTGGCGGCCGACGTGGACCTGGGTTACGACGGACCCGACGACGGTGTGCAGGTGCAAGGTGATCCGCAGCTGCTGCGCGAGGCGCTGGGCAACCTGCTGGACAACGCGCTGCGCTACGGCGCCGTGCCCGGCGTGATCACCCTGGGACTACAGCGGGATGCCGAGGGCGTGCAGGTATGGGTGGACGATGACGGTACAGGCATCGCCGAAGCCGAACGCGCGCGCGTCACGGAACGCTTCTATCGGGCGAGCAGTGAGGGCGACGGCTGCGGGCTGGGGCTGGCGATCGTGGCCGAGATCGCGCAGCGGCATGGCGCGACCTTGATGATTGATACCGCCCCGATCGGCGGTGCGCGGGTGGGGTTGCGGTGCCGATGAGCGCTGTTGAACCGCCCTTGTAGAGCCGAGCCCATGCTCGGCTGCTCCTGGCACGATGCCTGAGCCGAGCATGGGCTCGGCTCTACAGGTTCAAGGTCAGCCGTGAAGCGTGCCGACCAAGGTCGGCACCTACCAATCATCACCGGCTCATCGAATAGGGCGCCTGCGCGCCCTGCCCCGGCCAATCCTTGTTCGGCTCGGCCTGCATGGTGAAACGCAGCTCGCCACCTGCCAGGATCTCGTCATGGCGCAGGAAGGTGCGCTGCAGCGGCTTGCCGTTGAGGCTCACGTTGCCGACGTAGGTGTGCCTGTCATCCAGCCCATCGGCCACGATGGTGAACGCCTTGCCGTTCGGCAGGCGCATCGCGGTCTTCGGCAGGAACGGGCGGCCGAGGATGTACTCGCCCGAGCCCGGGGCCACCGGATAGAAGCCCAAGGCGGTGAACACGTACCACGCCGACATCTGGCCGACATCATCGTTGCCGGCCAGCCCATCGGGGCGGTCGGCATACTGGGTGTCCATGATCTGCTTCAACCGCGCCTGGGTGCGCCACGGCTGGCCAGCGTACGAATACAGGTAGGCCACGTGGTGGCTGGGCTCGTTGCCGTGCGCATACCAGCCGATCAGGCCGGTGATGTCTTCCATGTGCTCGAAGATCGATGGATCCACCTTGGCGTTGAACACCTCGTCCAGGCGCGCGAGCAGCTTGTCGCTGCCCCCGTGCGCCGCCGCCAGGCCGGCGACGTCCTGCGGCACGTACCACGAGTACTGCCAGGCGTTGCCCTCGGTGTAGTCGGTGCCATAGCCGCTGGCGCTGGGGTCGAACGGCGTACGGAAGCTCCCATCGCGCTTGCGCGCGCGCATGAAGCCGGTGTCCTTGTCGAACGCATTGCGCCAGTTGGCCGCGCGCTTGTCGAAGGTCGCCGCGACATCGGCCTTGCCCATCGCCTGCGCCATGCGTGCGATGGTCCAGTCATCAAAGGCGTACTCCAGCGTCTTGCTGGCCGCTTCGCCTTCCTCGTCGATCGGCACATATCCCAGCTCACGGTACTGCGCGATGCCATCGTACGGGCCGTAGTTGGCAGTCTCGACCATCGCCTTCAATGCCTTGTCGGCGTCGAAGCCACGAATGCCCTTCACGTAGGCGTCGGCGATCACCGGAACGGCGTGGTACCCGATCATGCACCAGTCTTCCAGGCCATGGAACGACCACACCGGCAGCATGCCGTAGGGGCTGTGCTCGTGGTGGGCCAGCATCGAATTGACGAAGTCGCTGTTGCGTTTCTCCGGCTGCACCAGCGTCAGCAACGGATGCAGCGCGCGGTAGGTGTCCCACAGCGAGAACGTCGAGTAGTTCGTGAAGCCATCCGCCTTGTGCACCGCATTGTCCGGCCCGCGGTACTGGCCATCGGCATCCATGAACAGCGTCGGCCCCAGCAGGGTGTGGTACAGCGCGGTATAGGCACTGCGGCGGGCGTGCTCGGGCGCATCGATATCGAGCACCGACAGCGCCTGCGTCCATTCCTGTTTCGCCTGCGCACGCACGCGGTCGAAATCAAAGTCGGCCACTTCCGCGTCGAGGTTGGCAATGGCGCCGGCTTCGCTGACCGGCGAGATCGCGACCTTGACCACCAGCGGTGCATCCAGCTTGCCGAATGCGAAGGTACCGACCAGCTGGCGGCCCTCGACCTGTGCGCGCTGCGCTGGATCCTTCTCGCCCGGCGGCGGGAAGCCCTTGTAGACGATGTCCTGCTCGGTGTTGTGCAGCTCATGCCCGGAAAGCGGCCGCGAGAAACGCATCGCGAAGTACAGCTGGCGACCTGGCGCCCAGCCGCGCGTCTCCCGGAAGCCGGTCACCGTACCATCGGCGCGCACCCGCACCCGCGACCACAGCACCTTGCCCGGGTAGTCGTACATGCTGGTGCGCATGTCCAGCAGCACCTTGGCGTCGGCGCCCTTGGGGAAGGCATAGCGATGCACGCCCACGCGCGCACTGGTGGTCAGCTCGGCGCGCACCTTGTAGTCGTCCAGGGTGACGGCGTAGTAGCCCGGCTCGGCCTTCTCATCGTCATGGCGGAAGCGAGAGGCATAGCCGCTGCCCGGCTTCTCAGGATCGCCACGCTCCAGGCCGGGACTGCCGGTGAACGGCATCAGCAGGATGTCGCCCAGATCGGAATGGCCAGTGCCGGAAAAATGCGTGTGCGAGAAGCCGACGATGCTGCTGTGGTCGTAGCGGTAGCCGGCTGCCCAGCCATAGGCCTTTTCGCGTGGCTGGATGCGTGTGTCCGGGCTGAGCTGGACCATGCCGAACGGCACCGTGGCACCCGGGTAAGTGTGGCCTTCACCACCCGTACCAATGAACGGGTCGACCGAGGCATAGGCCTTGTCGGCGGCGGTTCTGGCAGGCGCGGCCGACGCCAGGCCGGAAGCGAGCATCGCCGTGGCGGCGACAGCGATCAGGAGACGACGGTCCAGCGTGGGCATCGGCATTTGGATCGATTCAGGCGATAGCCGGATCCTAGCACCGGGCCTGTCACGCCGCATGCTGCAGTGCGACTGCCCGGTGTCCCGCACCGGGTTTACTCTTCAACCGGGAAGTGCGCTCTGCAACGACATGAGATCCGCGCTGTCCAAAGGCCTTACCACCCGCGCGATCTCCTCTCCATCGCGCAGCAGCACCACCGTCGGCCACAGCTTCACCTTGAACGCTCGCCCCAATGGCCTTCCCTTGCCATCCTCGATCTTCCAATGCGGCAGATCGTTCGCTTCGACAAAAGCCTGCAACGCGGGCTGCGCGGCCTGGCAATGACCACACCAGGGCGCACCGAACTCCAGCACCTGCCAGCCAGGCTGCGCCGCCACCTCCGCAGAGGTGGGCTCGTTCGCAAGGTGATCACGCATGAACGGCATGAGCGCTACGCCGCCAGTGCCTTCTGGATGTCTTCCAGCGGCGCGTTGGTCAGATCCTTGGCAATATCCCCGAGCAATCGCGCCTGGACCTCTTTATGCAGCAGCGGACGAATGCGGCCCAGCGTGGTCGGGTCGGCGATCAATACCAGGTGCGCATAGCGGTTCTTCAAGGCATCTTCGTTGAGCTGTTCGGCCACCTGCTTGGCGAACGTGGCCTCATTGAGCTGCGAGACCGACATGTCCTTCGGCACGGCACCCGCAGGCCCCTGCCCGGATACACCCTGCTCGCTGATGTCCTGCAGGCGCAGTTCGCCTTCCTGCTTCAGGGTCAACTGGTGGTTGCTGCCCACGTTGGTGAACACCCGCGCCGAACCACCGTCGGCTACCACGATCAGGGTTCCTTCGGGAATCGTCCGCGCCATTGCATCCTCCATCAATCCGGAAAGTGGGTGTGCGCTCCACCTTATGCACGCCGATGTCACCAGAGCGGGTACAGGATGTGATCCCGTCATCGCAATCTGCAATCAGCGCTAAATTTGTCCGCCTGCCTGCCGCTATGGCCTCCATCATCGCGAGGAACCTCTGTGTACGCTGGCTCACTGTTCCACGTCTGCTTTGCCACCAGCCTGGCCATTGCCGGCTGTGCCGGTTGCATCCACCAGTTCCTGCAGGGCCAACCGTTCTTCGCCCTGGCCATCATGCTCTCGGTGCTCACCATGATCGGCGCCGCACTGGTCACGCGGAAACTGGCACTGCCGGGCGCCTTGGCGATGGCCTGCACGGTGTTCGGTTTGGTGGCGAAGTCGGCCTGAGCCTTCTGAACAGGCGAGGTGGAACACAGCGTGCAGATCGGCCTGCTTCGCTGCATGCTCACGCCGATGCCGTTATGATGAAAGGATGATCGACACGACCCACTACGTGACGGGCGCACCTGTTACGCGGGAAGCACTGCCGACCGGCGCTTCGCTTGCCACGAATGCTCCCGCCCTGCATTTCCATCGCCTCGCGCTGGATCCCGGCGGATGACGCCAGCAGGCGCTCTGCCTGCACCCCTACGCTGATGTGATACCTGGCCGCTGACTGCTCGGCCGCTGTGATCCCGTTTTCGCGTCTCCGCCCCTGCGGCGGTGCTCTGCCGTGCGCGTGGCGTTGCGCCTGCACACATTCCCCGGCCCCCACGCCGCCTTCCGATGCCCCTGCGCCACTTGCGCCTGCATCGCCGTTTCCGATTTCCGGGATACACCACAGCACCCATTCCCCTATTCCATACCTACAAGGGAGCCCCTATGCAGGACACGCCCGATTCCCATGCCCACTTCGGCTGGTTCAAACGCCGCCGCCACCTGAAGGTCGATGAGATCACCGTCGTCGACAAGCCCATGCTCAAGCGCGCCGTGGGCGCCGCCGCACTTGGCAATGCCATGGAGTGGTTCGACTTCGGTGTCTACGGCTATCTGGCCGTCACCATCGGCCAGGTGTTCTTCCCGTCCAGCAACCCCACGGCACAGGTGATCGCCGCCTTCGCCACCTTCACCGTGGCATTCCTGGTGCGTCCACTCGGCGGCCTGGTGTTCGGCCCGCTCGGCGACCGTTATGGGCGCCAGAAAGTGCTGGCGTTCACCATGATCCTGATGGCGCTGGGCACGTTCTCGATCGGCTTGATTCCCTCCTACGAGCGCATCGGCATCTGGGCACCGGTGCTGTTGCTGCTGGCACGTGTGGTGCAGGGATTCTCCACCGGCGGCGAGTACGGCGGTGCGGCCACCTTCATCGCCGAGTATTCCACCGACCGCAACCGCGGCCTGATGGGCAGCTGGCTGGAGTTCGGCACGCTGGGCGGCTACATCGCCGGCGCCGGAACCGTGACCGCGCTCCACATGCTGTTGAGCAGCGGACAGATGCTGGACTGGGGCTGGCGCATTCCATTCCTGGTGGCCGGCCCGCTGGGCCTGCTCGGCCTGTACATGCGCATGAAACTGGAGGAAACGCCGGCCTTCCGCGCCTTCGCCGAGGAAGCCGAGAAGCGCGAGCACGACCGGCCCGGGCTCGCCGCGCTGATCCAGGTACATGGCCGCCAGTTGCTGGTCTGCATGGGCCTGGTGCTGGTGTTCAACGTGACCGACTACATGCTGCTGACCTACATGCCCAGCTACCTCAGCGTCACCATGGGCTATGCCGAGAGCAAGGGCCTGCTGCTGATCATCATCGTGATGCTGGTGATGATGCCGCTGAACATCGTCGGCGGATTGTTCAGTGACAAGCTTGGCCGTCGCCCGATGATCATCGGTGCCTGCATCGCGCTGCTGGTGCTGGCCGTACCCTGCCTGCTGCTGCTCGGCAGCGGCAACGACGGACTGATCTTCCTCGGCCTGATGCTGCTGGGCCTGGCACTGGTGTGCTTCACCAGCTCGATGCCGTCCACGCTGCCGGCGCTGTTCTATACCCCGGTGCGCTACAGCGCACTGTCGATCGCCTTCAATGTGTCGGTGTCGCTGTTCGGTGGCACCACGCCACTGGTGACCGCATGGCTGGTGGAACGTACCGGCGATCCGCTGGTGCCGGCCTACTACCTGATGGGCGCGGCAGTGATCGGCCTGGTCACCATGCTGTTCGTGAAGGAGACCGCTGGCCTGCCGCTGCGCGGTTCACCGCCGGCGGTCGGCAGCGACAAGGAAGCCGCCGCACTGCTGAAGAGCGATGTGCCGGTGACGGTGGACCCGAGCCTGCCGCCACTGCCGGAGACTGCGGAGCCTGAGCAGGTAAAGCCGGCCTGAGGCTCGGCGAAGCCGGCGTTGTTGTACGGCCAAGCCCGCGCGCGGCTGCCTTTCGAGGGATCAGCCGAGCGTGGGCTCGGCTCTACAACGTACGCGCCCTCAATCGCGCGCAGCGTTCAACTCCATCGCACGCATCACGATGGGTTTGGCCCAGTCCGGCGTGTGAAGCAGCTCGGCCACCGAGGCCGGGTACTGCAGCTGGCCGTGCGCCATCGCCAGCACCGGCAGCGGCTCGACGCAGCCGTCGGCGCCGGCGGGAGCGCTGTTGTCGTAGACATGCAGCTCGGCCAGGTGTGGCAAGAGTTCCAGCAGGTTCTCGCGTGCCGAATCGAAGCGGGCGTGGATCTTCTCCACCGGAATGTCATGGCCGCCGGCGGCCACCCGCGCTGCAACACGGGCAATGTGCAGATCCACCGTGGCCAGGCCACAGAACCAGATCGCGACGTGATGGTGCTCGCAGGCCTCGCGCAGCAGGCGCGGAATGGTGTTGCCGCCCAGCGTGGTCTCGAAGGCGAAGTCCGTGCCATCGGCCATGGCCTGGCGCAGGCGGCGGGTGCCTTCCTGCCAGGCCTCGGCATTGGCGTCGGGCAGCGGCCAGCCCGCCTCTACCAGGCGGCGGGTGAACGAATCGGGGTTGAACCAGCCCAGCCCTTCGGCTTCCAGCCAGGTTCCCAGCAGCGAACTCTTGCCGGCGCCGTTGACGCCGGCCAGCACCAGGATCCGCCCCATCGGTCAGAGCGGACGGCCGAGGGTGACCTTGCGGCCGCGGCGGATCGGCTGGCCCAGCACCTTGCCCAGCCCCTCACCGCGCTGCAGGCCAGCCAGGGTCTGGTCGAATTCGCCGCGCAGGCGCAGCAGTTCTTCACTGCGCTCACCGGCATCGCTGCCGGCAGCCTTGGCCAACAGCTCCTGGTAGGTGCGGATATCCACGATCACCGCTTCGGGGTGGTTGTGGTTGGTGATGACCAGCGCCTGCTTCTCACGCACGGTACGCATCAGGCTCGGCCAGCCCCGGGTCTTCACAGACGAGGCCGGAGCCTTCTCAAGTCCAGGCAGATCCAGTGGCAGGGTCATGGCACGGCTCCAGGCAGAAGTGGATAATGTCCACTATACCCAATTTGGCCAAATTGGATATAAATGCCGTTTCACGCGCCGGAGCCGGTCTGTGGCGCATCGGTCTGCAGCAGGCTGTCACGCTCGCGCAGTGGGAAGCGGATCCAGGCATCCAGCCCCTGCGGATCGAAGTGCAGTTCACCACTGCCGGCCAGCTCATAGGGCACGCGCTGCTCGATCAGCGCACGGCCCAGGCCGCGCTGGCGCGGCAGCTCCCAGTCTTCCACGGCGGCATGGCGTTCACACCAGTGCAGGCCCAGCCATGGCTGTCCGTCCTGCACCTGCAGGTGCCAGGACACGTCGATCCGGCCATCCTCATGGGTCAGCGCACCATGCCGCAGGGCGTTGGTCGCCAATTCGTGGATCGCCAGGGACAGCACTTCGGCCGCCTTCGGTGGCAGCAGCACATCCTCGCCCTGCAGGCGATAGGCGGCAGTGACCGGCGTCTGCGCTGCGATCTCCTCATCGAGCATGCCACGCAGGCAGACCCCGGCATTGGCGCCACGGGTAAGCAGGCTCTGCGTGCGCGCCAGCGACATCAATCGTCCGCACAACCGTTCCGCGTAATCATCCACACTGCTGACCGACTCACGGGTCCGCCAGGCAATGGCATGGATGGTCGACATGATGTTGCGCACCCGGTGCTGCAGTTCGGCCAGCAGTACCGATTGGCGCTCGGTGGCACGCTTGAGATCGTCGATGTCCACAGCGATGGCGAATACGCCCGTCACCTCGCCGTCTGCATCGCGCAGCGGCGCGGCGGCCACACGGGTCCAGCGCGCGCGCCCGTCGTCATGCTTGAACTGGAACTCCAGCCCGGGCACTACCGTCTCACCGCGCAAGGCCCTGGCTATGGCGAAATCCCTGGGTTCGATGCGCGAGCCGTCGGGGTGCCATCCCTGCCAGCGGTGGTGGTTGGGCAGATCCGTGGAGGGCACCTTGCCGGTGGGAAGGTAGGTGCGCATCTGGTCGTTGGAGAGCTGCAGGCACCCCTCGGCATCGACGATGCAGACGCCCACCGGCAGTACCTTGAAGGCCAATGCCAGGCGGCGGTCCGCCTCCCGCCGCTTCTGCTCTTCGCGTTCGCGGGCCGACTGGGCCACATGCGCCGCCGTCGTCTCGAACATGGTGACCAGCACGCCGCTGACGCGCCCCTCTTCGCCACGGATGGGGCTGTAGGTAATGGTGAACCACACATCCTCCAACCGCCCGCGGCGCGCGAGGGGATAGAGTTTGTCCTCGTAAGTGATGGTTTCGCCCTGCCAGACGCGCTGGTAGATCGGCCCGTTGATATGCCACACCTCGGGCCAGCATTCACGGGTCGGCTGGCCGAGTCCGCCGGGATGCTTGTCGGCCAGGATCTCGGCATAGCCATCGTTGTAGAGCTGCACCAGCTGCTCGCCCCACAGCACGATCATCGGGAAACCATGCGCCAGCATCAGGTCGACGGTGGCGCGCAGGTGTGGCGGCCACCGCTCATACGCTCCCAGCGGCGTGGATGACCAGTCATGGCGGGCGATGCGCGCAGCCATGCCATCGTGGCGCCCGTGCGGGTGCGCTGCAGGTGGCATGCCGCCACGCAGCTCGGTGGCGCGGACGCCTTCAGGACGGCGCGACATGCCGCGCGATCAGGCGATGCCCGCAGAGACCTGCGGCGTCGCCACCAGCCCGGCCAGCTGCTGCACCAGGGCTTCAATGTGATACGGCTTGGTACAGCGCGGCGCGCTGGCGAAGCGGCTTGGCAGGTTGTCGTCGTAGCCGGAGGTCAGCAGGAACGGGGTGCCGGCCTCGGCCAGCCGGTCGGCCAACGGATAGACCTGTTCGCCGCCCAGATTGATGTCCAGCAGCGCCACATCGATGGGATGGGTATCGACCAGCTGCCCCAACGCCTGCAGGTCACCGGCAGGCCCCACCACCTGTGCGCCTTTCAGCTCCAGATAGTCGACCAGGAACATCGCGATGGCGAATTCATCCTCCGCCACCAGTACACGCAGCCCTTTCAGGCCCTCTGGTTTGTTGCCCGCTTCCAGCACGACCGGCGCTCCTCGATACACGCGGCCCACCTCTGCCGCAACGCCCGCAGGATGCGCGAACCGGGCTACAAGAGCGCGTGATGATGGATGAAGGTCGCGGCCACGGCGCGTTCACCGCGGCATTGCAACGCCGCGTTCAGAAGGCCCGTTCCCACTTCAGGCTGAGCAGGCTGCGGTCGTGGCTGTACAGCCAGCCGACGTTGCTGTCGATGCGCGCGTGGCGCAGGCTCAGGCTGGGTACCAGCCCGGCCACGGCCAGGCGCTCGCTGCGGACGATGGCGATCAGGTTCTGTTCGTCGTCCTGCCTGCGCGCCTCCAGCAACGGACTCCAGGCGTCGTAGTCGCGGTGGCGCAGCGACACGAATACGGTGGCGGTGGTGCCCGTCCACTGGCGCGCCGCCCCCAGGCGCAGGCCATGCTGGCGGTAACCGTTGGCCGGGTCGGCGGCGCTGCTGCCAGTGACATCCAGCCCGGCGAAGACCGTCCAGCGCGGGTTGAGCGCGCGGAACCAGGTGGCATACGCCGATGCCAGCTCGCCGTCGTAGTTGCTGGCCAGGCCCTGCTGGCGATAGCGCTGGCGCTTCCAGTCGGCCTCCAGCTTGAGCAGGCTGCGCGCGTCCAGGGCGTACTGCCATTCCGCGTGCACGCCACTGCCGCCCTGCAGCGCCTGGTTACCCAGGCCCTGGTAGTCATGGCTGGGGGCGAGCAGCACGGTCTGCCGCGCGCTGCGCCAGCTGTAACCCACCTGTACGTTGGCATTGAGCTCGTTGTACGCACTGTGCCCGCGCCATGTCTGACCAAAGGCGAGACCGCGCACGTACAGCCCATGATGCCCGCTGAGCACCCAGCGCCGTTCCAGGCTGGCGTCGTAGTCAAGACCCGGCGCGCGCTGGGCGTCGGGCAGCTTCCGTTCGATGATGCAGGCGTCGCCCACGCCGAACAGGCAGGTGCGGCTGGCCGAGCTGCGGTTGATGTTGTCACTCCATGCCGGGCCGGCGGACAGCGCGCCTTTCCAGCGCTGGCGCGCGTGCAGGGCACCCAGGTAGCCGTCCACGCGCGCGCGGACGCCGGCCGTGGCCGGATCATCGGCATTGATGCCTGCAGCGATGGCCGTGAACAGCGCGACCGCATCGCGATCGCGCTGATCTTCCGCATAGACACGCGCCAGCTCGAGGCGGGCTGGCAGAAAATCCGGCTGCGCAGCCAGCAGGGCTTCGTACTCCTTCGCCGCGCGACGATGGTTGCCGGCCACCCGTGCCAGCGCTCCCTGCGCATGGTGGCGCAGCAGGGGGTCATGCCCAGGCAGTTCGATGTACTCGTCGAGAAACGCAGCGGCGGCCTGCCATTGCTGATGCTGCAGAGACAGGTAGAGAGCCTGGCCCAGATCATCGACGGTGCGCTCCACGCGCAGCGTCTGGCCGTCGATGGTGATGGTTGGCCGCTCCGACTCGGCCTGCTGCAGGCGCTGCTGGTCCTGCTGCTGGTGGCGCAGCTCAGTGCCCTGTTCAAGCACGCGTCGAAGATCGTCCTGCTGGGCGCACACCTCGGTGGCGGCCAACAGCAGTACGACAAGGAAGATGGAATGGCGCATGGTCGATCCGTGGTGATGCATGCAGCGGGCCGAAGCAGGGACTGGCGGATCGCGGCTTGTCCCTGCCCTGCCCCGTCAGGGGCGTGGCGATCAGTTCTTGCTGCCGCCGAAGGCGGTGTCGTACTGGCTGTTGCCGCTGAAGGTGGCGATACCGGCCAGGGTGGCCGCGTTGGCGCCGAAGAACTGGCCCTGGGTGGTGCCGGCAACGCTGCCGTTGGCGGTGGCGGTGCCGGCGAACGAGGCGTTGGCGCTGTTGATGTTGGCGTTGACGTTGATCGACAGGCCGCCACCGCTCAGGCCACCGAGCAGGGTGCCATTGCCGAAGTTGGCGCGGAACGTACCCGACAGCAGGTTGCTGCCATTGAACTTGTTCAGGCCTGCCACGCTGTAGGTGGCCACGCCGGCCGGCAGCGTGGTGCCGGCACGGTCACCGACGAAATAGACCTGGCGGTTGTTGAAGCCACCAGCGGCGCCATCCTTGGACCACTCGCCGAACCACACATCGCCGCTGCCGACCTTCACGAAGTTGAAGTGGCCCATGCCGGAATGGCTGCCAGGGGTACCGGTGATCGGCATGGCCAGCGTGCGTACGGTGACACCATTGACGGTGGTCGGGGCCGAGTAGGCCGCCAGGCCCTGGAAATCGACCGGCTTGGCATTGGACACGGTGCCAACGCCGATACCGGCCTTGCCGGCCGAGTGCGGGCCGCCGTTGACTTCCGACGCACCCACCTTGACGTACAGCTGCGCATCGGTCGCCGGGCTGGCAGCGCCGACGATGTCGGCCGCCTGCGCAGTGCCGGCCAGGGCCAGTGCAGCGGCGACGGCCAACAGGGAACGGTTGATCATTTTCATGGTATTGCTCCTTGGGTTGAGGGAACTACGGGTACAACACAGAAAGGAACGGCGGCTGATCAGTTGCGCTGACCGCCGAAGGACGTATCGAACTGGCTGTTGCCGGCAAAGGTTGCGATGCCGGTCACCGCACTGGCACCGGCGCCGAAGAACTGGCCGCTGCTGGTACCGATGATCGAACCATTGGCGATGGCCGAACCGCTGAACGCACCGGTGGCGCGATCCAGCGTGCCGCTCGCGGCGAGCCTGTATCCGGTCCCGACCAGGCCGGCGGTGACGGTGCCGGTATCGAAATTCGCCCGCAGTGCACCTTCCAGCACGCCGCTGCCATCAAAGCGGTTGATGCCAGCCAAGGTGTAGGTCACGATGCCTGCTGGCAGCGAAGTACCGGCACGGTCACCGACGAAGAACACCTGGCGGTGATTGAAGCCCGCCTGCGCGCCGCTGGATGACCATTCACCGAACCAGACATCTGCATTGCCCACCTGCACGAAGCTGAAGTGGCCCACGCCAGCGGTGGCGAACGGCAGGCCTGCGTCCGGGCCCAGCGTGCGGACCGTGGTTGCGCCACGCACCACCGTGGTGGCGTAGGGCACAAGGCTGGCCACGTCCACTCGCGCCGCGTTGGCATACGGCCCCAACGAAATGCCTGCGCGACCGGAACGGTGCGGACCGGCATTGAGTGTCGATTCGCCTGCGTTGATGTAATGGACGCCGTCCTGGGCCGGGCTCTGCCCGCCAGCGATGTCGGCAGCCAAGACCGGCATGGAAGCCAGCAGGCCGATCGAAAGTACAAGGGTGCGGGGCTGTTTCACGGTTGATTCTCCCTGTCGAATGCGGACTCAGAAGCGTGCGGTGATGCCAAGCTTGATCGTGCGGCCCGGTGCCGGAAGCGTTGAGCGTGTTGCCGGGTCGACGTAATAGCGGTTGCCGAGATTGCTGCCGACCAGCTCGACGCTGGCGTGCTGGTTGAAACGCCAGCGGGCGTAGGCATCCACCGTGGTGATGTTTCCCCAGGTGAAGGGCACGTTCTGCCAGAGCAGGCTGCTGCCCCCGGCGATCAGGCGGTCGCGGTAGGCCTGCAGGTCCGGATTGTCGTGCCGCTGGTAGTGCACGATGCGGCTGCCCAGCTCCAGGCGCTCATCGAACAGGCGGGTGCCGAGTGACCAGTTCACCGACAGCTTCGGCGTGGCCTGGGTCAGCAGATAGCCGCTGACGAAGCCGTCCTGGACGCAGTTGGGCACCCGCCCCTGGTCCGCATCCAGCCGTACCGCCGAGCTTTCGTCGCAGACTTCGTTTTCAAGGATGCGGCTGATGCCCAGATCGGTGAAGAAGCGCCGGTTGTCGAAGCGCGCCTGCAGCTCGATGCCGCGGATGGTCTGCTTGTCGATGTTGTCGAACATGAAGTACGCATCACGCTCGATGACATTGCGGGTCTTGTGCACGTAGTAGGCCAGCTTGACGTCGGCATCGGCGGTGTTGCCGAACAGCCCGGAAAGGTTGTGCACGTACCCCAGCTCGTAGTTGTAGGCATGCTCCGGCTTGAGTGGATACAGCGGATTGAGGCTGCTGGAGAACGCAATGGTGCTTTCGAACATGCTGGGGAAGCGCACCGCCTCGCTGTAGCGCAGATAGGCACGAGCGGCCGGCGAGAAACGCACCGTCGCCGAGAACGTCGGCAACCAGGCGTGATCGCGGTGCCGTTCGTTGCGCCCGGCCACCGACTGCATCGCCCCGCCCCCGATCCTGCAGCGGATGTCGGTGCCGAGGACCATCGGCAGCAGCCCGGGGATGGCGGCGACCTGGCCGTTGAGGCAGGGATTGGTGGCTCGGCTGTAGTTACCGTTTGCATCGGGCAACCAGGGAATGCCGTGCTGGACCTCCCTGGGTGTCTCGTACTTGCGCAGCAGGTCGGCCAGCGACTGATCGACGATCCAGCCCATGCCGATGCTGTCCCAGAATTCCCGCTCACTCTCGAGTGCGTCGATCTCGCCCTGCAGGCTGTCCGGCCGCGGCGGCAGTTCATTCACCCGGTACTGCGCTTCGCGCGGCACGATCGAGGTCGTCTGCAGTTCCGGGTGGGCCTGCAGGAAGTCGTCGAACGCCCAGTAACGGCTGTAACGCACGCCGGCATTGAGGGTCAGGAAGTCGACCGGACGCCATTCCAGAGTGAGGTAGCCCTCGCCCTCCTGGCGACGGCCGGCACGCGGGTACATGCGCCAGCCGTCGGACGGGCCGAAATACGGGTCGCGCGAACCGAGCTTCTCGTATTGCCAGTTGCCGCCCACGGTCAGGTCCAGGGTCGAATGCAGGGCGAAGCGGTTGCTCAGGGTCAGGCCGGTCCGGTCGTTGCTCGCATTTGCCAGCGCGGTGTTGCGCAGAATCGGGCTGGCGCCGGCATTCCAGTCCGGATTGCCCGGGGCGAAGTTCGGAAAGCCGCCTGCGGTGTAGGTATCGCTGTCCGTCTCTGTGCGCCACAGGTTGGCGTAGAGGTCCAGCCAGCGGCTGCCGGCCGGCTGGAAGCGGTACTCCAGGTTCCAGGCATCGGACGCAACCCGGCTGAGTGGCCACTGGATGCGCCCATAGTCCGGCGCGGACAGGATGCGCGACGGCATGATCTCGCCATAGTGCGACAGCGTTCGCCGCCAGGTCGCCTTCAACCGCTGGTCATCGTTGATCTGCCAGCTGCCCTTGACCAGCCAGGACTCCTGTTCGCTGGAAGTATTGGGCACTTCGTCGCCGGGCTTGAAGTAGCGCGCCAGCGTGGTGATGTAGTCGATGCCATGGTACTCGAACTGCTCGCGCCGGTCCTGGTCGTAGTAGGCGTTGCCCCGGGTCCCGGAGAAGTAGTTGCCGCGCTTGCGCCAGGCGTAGGCGGCCATCAGGTCGACGTTGTCGCCACGCACGCCCAGCGCCAGGCGCCAGGCCTGGTCCTCGCCATCGAAGGGGTTGTTGCCACTGCGCGACTTCACCGGCACCACCAGGGTGCGGTCGTCGTAGGGCGAGTTCGGCGAGCCCTGCGGGAACCCCGGCACGGTGCGGTAATCCTCGCCGGTGTGCAGCCGCGGCAGGCGTGGCGCCACCGCATTGCTGCTGCCTTCGATCTTCAGCTCCCCGCCGAAGCGCTCACCCGTTTCCACGATGTCATCGACGTCGATGGTCTTGATCACCAGCGCGCCACCGATCCCGCTGTGCACATCGCGCACCAGCCCTGGCCCCTTGATGACCTGGATGCCACCCATCAGGTTGGGATCGATGTAATTGCGGTTGCTGACGCCGTTGTAGCCGCGCCAGACCGTGAGCGCCTGTTCGCCACCGTCGATGCTGACCGGCACCCGCCCCGGGCCCTGGATGCCGCGGATGTTGATGTCCAGTGCGCCGCTGTTGCGCGCATCGCCACTGAACACACCGACCAGATCCTTGACCACGTCGGCCGGGTTGGAGCCGCGGTAGCGCTCCACCCGGTCGCGCCCCGAATACGCCGTGGTCAGGTCCAGCGCGAACACATCATCGTAGCCGCGCCGATCACGCGCCTCGCCCCCTTCCGACTGCAGGCGACCGGCCACGTCCAGAGTCTCGGTTACCCGCACCCCTTCCCCTTCACCCGCCTCCACTGCGGCCCGCAGGCTCCAGGTGCCGTCCATGCCGCGCTGTGCGCGCACGCCACTCCCGCGCAACAGCTGCTGCAACGCCTGCATCTGGCTGTACTCGCCTTTCACCGCACTGGAGCGGCGGCCCTCCACCAGGTCACTGCGGAACACCACCTGCACATCGGCCTGGCGGCCAAAGGCACGCACAGCGTCGGCCAGGGGCTGTTCCGGAATCGTGTACTGGCGCAACGGCGCGACGACCGCCGGTTGCGCCTGCACGCCCGGCGCCCAGGCCAGCGGCAGCAATGCAGTGGAGATGGCCAGGGCCAGGGCGGTGACGCGACGATGACAGGCGGATGCCGTGGACGGCATGGACAGGAACTCCTCAAGCGTGGCGGAACCACGGGCACATCCGGTGCCGGTGGCATGTCTGGCTTGAGGAGAAACGGTGTTTCGCTCTGGCTATACCTCTATAGACAGGGCGATGTGGCGATTGCCCACGGTTTTTTCATGTTTTTTTTATGCGACCGGTTCATCCGGGCATTGCGCGAGCCTCACCACACCACCAGCGCGCCGCCGGGCAAGCGCTGCACACGCAGCCCTGCCTGCGCGGCCACCGCATCGATGGCGGCCTCCGGTTGCTGCAGATGGAACAGACCACTGACCCGTAAGTCCGCGCCCTGCCCGCCCAGTACCCAGACCGGTGCACGACGGTAGCGCGCGAGATCAGCGATGGCCTGCGCGGCCGGCTGATCGTCGATCACTACCTCGCCACGCCGCCACGGCGCCATCGTCTCGAGATCTTCCAGCTGCACCGGCCGCAGCCAGCGACCGTCACGGAACACCCGTGCCTGCCCGGCATGCAGGCGCTGCACGCTTCCATCGCCTGGGCGCACATCGACCACGCCCTCGCTGACCTGAGTCACGACCGTGGTGTCCCGCAGCGACACGCTGAAGGCGGTGCCGATGTCACGGATCTGGCCACCGCCGGCCTCGACCTGGAACGGTCGCTGTTCATGCACCACCTGGAACCAGGCCTGGCCGCGCAGCAGGCGCAGGTGCCGCCGCTGACCATCGAACTCAACCGCCAATGCGGTGCCCGCATCGAGTACGGCGGTGCTGCCGTCCTCCAGCTGCACCACGCGCGGTGCATCGCTGCTGCGCAGGTCACTGCGTGCCAGCAGCAACGCCTGCGGTGCGGCCGCGACCACCAGTACCACGGCGGCGGTACTGGCCAACAGCCACGGCAGGCGGCGGCGCGGTGCGATCGGGCGCCACCCTTCGCGATCAGCCGTCAGCCCTGGCAGCGCGGCCAGCACCTCT
Source organism: Stenotrophomonas sp. YJH_SMC_48-3 (assembly GCF_059369375.1). Taxonomy (NCBI): domain Bacteria; kingdom Pseudomonadati; phylum Pseudomonadota; class Gammaproteobacteria; order Lysobacterales; family Lysobacteraceae; genus Stenotrophomonas; species Stenotrophomonas sp. YJH_SMC_48-3. The sequence goes on from NZ_JCAFSQ010000005.1 coordinate 350,367, forward strand.
GGCCCGGCGGCATCCAAGCCCTGCCAGAAGGCCTGCTGCTGGCGCCAGGCCAGCGCATGGCAAGGGTCGGCCTGCAGCCAGCGCTGCAGGGTTCGTTGCTGACGTTCCGGCAGCGGGCCTGCACTGCACCGGATCACCCAGCGCAACGCCTGCCTGGCCTGACGCGGCGAGGGTTCGGACGTGTTCATGGTTGTGGCCTGCCGCACCACGAACGGGTGCGCCTTCCTGTTGTGACAACGGCGGGCGCGATCTGCCCACGGCAATCGCAGCTCATCAATGCACTCCCTGCTGATGCTGCTGGATCAACAGCGCCGCCCGCAGCACATTCTTGCCGACCAGGCTCTTGGAAATACCCAGCCTGGCGGCGATCTCGCGCTCGCTCAGGCCCAGGTAGCGGTTGAGCACGAAGCACTCACGCACCTGGGCCGGCAGCGCGAGGATGGTATGGGTGATCTCGCGCAGCTGCGCCTGGTCCAGCGCCTGCGCCTCGCCATCGCGGCTGGCCTCGGCCATGTCGAGGGCGTACTCGGCCATCGCACGCCGCTCGCGGGCGTCGGACTTGCTGCGGTTGAGCGCGTGGTGGTAGGCCATCCGGTACAGATAGCCGCGCGGCTCGAGGATGGGCGGATCGCCGGGCACGCTGCTGGCCTTCAGGTACAGGTTCTGCAGGGTGTCCTCGGTACTGGCCGGGTCGAGATAGCGCGCGATGAAGCGAGACAACGCACGGCGCTCGCGGATCAGCAGCTCGACCAGCGCCAGGGCATTGGGAGACATAGGTGCCAAGGCCGGACCGGGGAATGATGGGCGTGATGGCGACGGTCCGGACGTGGATTGTGGGCTGCGCAGCCGCAGGCGGCAAGCCGCACCCCAAACCATCATCCACGCATGGCAGGTTCAGTAGATCCACGCCATGCGTGGATGGAAGACCTAGGGCTCGTCCAACGCATCGAAACGCTCGGCGAGGTAGTCGATCAACGCACGCACCGCTGGCAGCAGCCCCCGCCGCGACGGGAACACCGCATGCACGATGCCGTGCCTCGGCACCCACTCCTGCAGCACCGGCACCAGCGCGCCACTGGCCAACTCATCGGTGATCATCATCCGCGGCAGCATCAACAGCCCGACCCCGGCCACCGCGGCTGCGCGCAACGCGATCATGTCATCGCTGACCAGCCGCGGGCGATGGTGCACGCTGGCCAGCACATCGTCCGGCCCGGTGTATTCCCAGACATGCTGCTGGCTGGGCGACGCCAAATCGACGGTCGGCATCATCGCCAGATCGGTCGGCACCTGCGGCGCGCCCAGCCGCTGCAACAGCGCCGGGCTGGCACTGGTGCACCAGACCCGGCGCGCCAGCACGCGTACCACCAGGTCACTGTCCTCCAGCGGCGGCGGTCGCACGCGGATCGCCACGTCCACACCCTCGCCCACCACGTCGACGCGCCGGTTGGTGGCCTCCAGCTGCACCGTCACCTGCGGGTGCAGGGCGAGGAAATCGGCCAACATCGTGCCGATGCGTGCATGCAGGATCGCGATCGGGCACGCCAGGCGGATCGTGCCGCGCGGCTCGGCGCGTGACATCGCAATTGCTTCTTCGGCCGCTTCGGCCTCGACCAGCATGGCCTTGCAATGGCGGTAGTAGTCCTGGCCGACCTCGGTGACCGAGAAGCGCCGGGTCGAACGCTGGATCAGGCGCACGCCCAACCGTTCCTCCAGCAGCGCGATACGCCGGCTCAGTTTCGACTTCGGCATGGCCAGCGCCCGGCCTGCCTGCGAGAAGCCGCCGTGCTCGATCACCATGGCGAAGTAGAACAGGTCGTTGAGGTCACAACGGCGGATATCTGCGATGAACACGGGGCGATCTCCTGCGGCCCACGGCCTGCGACCATTGTTCACCAGATAGGACTATGACGGCAAATATTGGCGCCTACCGGCCTCATTGTCGCGGCGATATCGTCTTCGCAACGAAGAACAGCGGCCGGCAGCCCCGGCCAGGAGATCGCCATGAAGCGTGTCACCGGTACCTACAGCGCCCCCCGCCCGCACTGGGTGGGCGACGGATTCCCCGCCCGTTCGATGTTTTCCTACAACACCCACGGCCAGCACCTGAGCCCGTTCCTGCTGCTGGACTATGCCGGCCCCTACACCTTCGCTCCCAGCGATACCCCGCGTGGCGTTGGCCAGCATCCGCATCGCGGTTTCGAGACCGTCACCATCGTCTATGAAGGTGAGGTCGCCCACCGCGATTCAACCGGGGCCGGCGGCACCATCGGCCCGGGTGACGTGCAGTGGATGACCGCTGCCTCCGGCATCCTCCACGAGGAATTCCACACGCCGGAATTCAGCAAACGCGGCGGCACGCTGGACATGGTCCAGCTGTGGGTGAACCTGCCGGCGCGCGACAAGATGGGGTTACCGGGCTACCAGACCCTGCTCGACGCACAGATCCCCTCGGTGGATCTGCCCGATGGTGCCGGCCGCGTGCGTGTCATCGCCGGCCGCTTCGACGGTCATGCCGGCCCGGCGCGTACCCACACGCCGATGGATGTCTGGGACATCCGCCTGCGGCAGGGCCACCACGCCGAACTGCCGGTGGCCGATGGCCGCACGCTGGCGCTGGTGGTGCTGAAGGGCTCGGTGCGGATCAACGGCGGCCAGCCGGTCGGCGAGGCACAGCTGGTCACCTTCGACCGCAGCGGCGAGGACGTGTTCGTCGACGCCGACAGCGACGCCACCGTGCTGCTGCTCAGCGGTGAACCGATCGACGAGCCGGTGGTGGGCTATGGCCCGTTCGTGATGAACAGCCAGGCCGAGATCGCGCAGGCGGTCAACGACTTCAACAGCGGCCGCTTCGGCCAGATCGCGCACTGATCGTTTCAATGCTGCGGGTATTGGCCCGCCGCACCTTCCGGGCCATCGCCCACCTTCTCCAGGAGACTGACCATGAGTACCCCCGGCAACTTCAACGGTGCCCGCCCGGTGATCGATCCGGACAACGCCGCGATGCTGCTGATCGACCATCAGAGCGGCCTGTTCCAGACCATCGGTGACATGCCGTTCACCAGCGTGCGCGCCCACGCCACCGCACGGGCCAGGATGGCCACGCTGGCAAAGATGCCGGTGATCACCACCGCCTCTGTTCCGCAGGGCCCGAACGGCCCGCTGATCCCGGAGATCCACGACGCAGCCCCGCATGCCCAGTACGTGCCGCGCAAGGGTGAGATCAACGCTTGGGACAACCCGGAATTCGTTGCCGCAGTGAAGGCCACCGGCCGCAAGCAGCTGATCATTGCCGGCACCATCACCAGCGTGTGCATGGCCTTCCCGTCAATCGCCGCCGTTGCCGATGGCTACCAGGTGTTCGCAGTCATCGACGCGTCCGGCACCTATTCGAAGATGGCCGAGGAGATCACCCTGGCCCGCGTGGTGCAGGCCGGCGTGGTACCGATGGACACCGCCGCGGTGGCCTCGGAGATCCAGCGCACCTGGAACCGCGACGATGCCCAGCAATGGGCCGAGGTCTACACGAAGACCTTCCCGAACTACCAGTTGCTGATCGAAAGCTACCTGAAGGCGCAGGAGGTGCAGAAGAGCCACGAACCGTTGGATTCTCAACGCAGCTGAGCTGTCCCGGTGCCGGCCGACCGCCGGCACTTCCCCGAACCAGGAGACCCATCATGTCCAGTGAACCGATCCGCGACCCGGTCAGCGACCACCTGCTGACCCCGCAGAATTCCGCCTTCATCATCATCGACTACCAGCCGGTGCAGGTGAACTCCATCGCCTCGATGGACCGCCAGCTGCTGGTCAACAACATCGTCGGCACCGCCAAGGCCGCCGTCGCCTATGGATTGCCGATCGTGCATTCGACGGTGAACGTCAAGACCGGCCTGAACAAACCGCCGATTCCGCAGCTGCGCAAGGTGCTGGGCGACTATCCCACCTACGACCGCACCACCATCAACTCCTGGGAGGACGTCGAGTTCCGCAAGGCGGTGGAAGCCACCGGACGCCGCAAGCTGATCATGACCGCGCTGTGGACCGAGGCCTGCCTGACCTTCCCGGCGCTGGATGCGTTGAAGGAAGGTTATGAGGTGTATGTGGTGGTCGACGCCGTCGGCGGTACCTCGCTGGCCGCGCACGATGCCGCGCTGCGCCGAATCGAACAGGCCGGTGGCCAGTTGATCAGCGTGCCGCAGCTGTTCTGCGAGCTGCAGCGCGACTGGGCACGTTCGGAAACGGTGCCGGCCTTCATGAACCTCTTCATTGAAACCGGCGGTACGGCGGGCATCCAGTTCTCGTACGATCGTACCGAGTGATTGCGTGGCGGCGCCGACCCTGGCTGGCGCCGCCCTTGGGAACGGTCGAGCATGGCTCGACGCTATAGACAGATGGAGAACGTGATGGCCTACGCACGCATTGTTTCGACCGCCGACAACTACCTGCACCACATCAGCAACGGCACATTCGATGTGGATGCGGACGAGCCTGCCTCGCTGGGCGGCCAGGGCAAGGGCTTCGCACCGTTCGACCTGTACCTGGCCTCGCTGGCGGCCTGCACCGCCATCACCCTGCGCATGTATGCGCAGCGCAAGGGCTGGGAACTGGGCGAGTTCCATGCCGAGCTGCGCTCGGAACGTGACGCGGATGGACGCTTCCACGTGCACCGCGTGCTGCATGCCAGCGCCGCGCTGAGCGATGCGCAGTGGCAGCGGTTGCTGGAGGTGGTGGAAAAGACCCCGGTGACCCTGGTGATGCGCGAAGGTGCACGCATCACCAGTGAGCGTGGGGCCGCAGCGTAGCCCCATCCACGCATGGCGTGGATCTACAGACGACGCTAGCCGGGCATGGCCCGGCGGCCGCTCAGCGCCGTGAATGCAGCACGGTGCGCTGGCGCATCGCGTTGAATTCCTGCTCCACCTGCTGGATATCCTCGGCCTGGAACCCGGCCGCGTCCAACAGCTGGTCGGCGGCGGCCGCCGCCAGCGGATCGTCGTCACGCTGGCGCCAGCAGCGCGCCGGCAGGAAGTAACCCACTTCGCTGCGCCCGCGCATGATCACCACCGGCCGGCCTGCATACAGCAGGAACTCCGCCAAGTGCTGGCGCAGCCCCTCCACCGAGACATAGGCCGGCCCGATGCCCAGCGATCGACTGGACGGTTCGGAACTTTCAAACAGCTTGCGACGGCTCATCCACTCCTCCATATGTGCAACGCGTGGTCTCCTTTCCCTAGACGGGCGCATCACTGCGCCCCCGCCACGCACTACCTGATCCACATCACGCCGTCACTCAGAACCCGGAATTGAACTCCAGCTGGAACACGTCGATCGACAGTGGAGCACCGGACACTTCCTTGGCCGCCATCCACTTGCCGCTGATCCAGCTGCGCGCGTCCAGCGCGTAGGCGCCGCCCACGTAGTAGCCGCGGGCGTTGGTGCCACCGAGGTGGAAGTTCGGGTCGTTGTAGGCATCGGGCAGCGCATCGGCCTCGATATGCTTGTAGCCCAGCAGCGCCTGCCACTGGCCCTTCTCCTTCAGGTCGGTGGCACCGAAGGTGGCCTGCACCATCCAGGCGGTGTCGCCACTGCGGAAGGTATCGATGCTGGCGGCGCCACCGGCACCGTAGTTGTTGACGATGCCGTTGTTGGCGCGGCTGAACATGGCCTGCTTGTCGTAGGCCAGGTTGCGGATGTAGTCGCCATCCAGGCGCAGGCCGATGCCCTGGGCCAACTGCGTATCCCAGCGCAGGTTGAGCGTGGCCAGGCGGAATGCCGAGGCCAGGCCGACATACTGCGGGGTCGGCGTGTTGGCCGGGTCCAGCGGATTGCGCGCGATGTCGCGGATCAGCATCAGGGTATTGCCCTTCTGCATGAACGCTGGGCGCGACCAGTCGGTATCGCAGCCCACCGCGCCCGCATATAGCGCGCACGGCGAGGACAGGCGGCCGCTGATGTTCCTGAAATCGTAATAGCCCAGTGCGGCACGCAGCGCATTGTCGTCGTTGAAGCGCCAGTTCATGCCGACCTGTGCACCGGACAGCCACTTGTTCTCGTTCGGGGTCTTGACCCGGCTCTGGCTGGGCGAGCTGTCGGAGGTGTACTCCAGCGGTACCACCGCAAGGTTGCCGAACAGCTCGAGATCTCCCCCGTTGAAGTCGTGTTTCAGGTTGGCGGCCAGGCCGTCGAAGTTCAGGTCGTTGGAGAACAGCGTATCGCTGGTCCAGAACGGATTGCCGAAGCGGCCGCCGCGCACCGTCACCCAATCGGCCGGGCTGTAGGCCAGCCAGGCCTGGTCCAGCCACACGTCCTTCTTGCTCAGGCCACCACCCAGCTGTTCGGTGGTTGACACCGGGCCATTGCTGCTGCCGCTGGCCAGGCGCACGCCGGCCGTGGTGTGCTGGCCGATGGTCGCCTCGATGCCCAGGCGGGCGCGGATGCGCCACAGGTTGCGGCGGTCCTGGCGGGTGTTCAGCAGCGGCGGCAGCTGCAGGTTGGTGTTGGTGTTGGTGTCGAAGCCGTTGCCGGAATTGATCGACGACCAGTTGCTCACGATGTCGCTGTTGCGTTCGGAGAAGAAGCGCGACTCGCTGCGCACGCGCATGTCACCGGTGACCTTGATGCGCTTGGTCCACTCAGCCACTTCGTTCGGTGCCGCCCAGCCCTCGGACCTGGCCTGCGCCATCACGTCCTGGCGTACTTCGTCACGAATGCCGTCGCGCACGCTCTGCGGCACGTAGGGCACGCGCACGTCGCCGGCCTCCAGGGCCACGCCACCGCTGGCGGCCGAAGGTGCGGTGGTCGTAGTGCGCGATGCGGCCGCTGCTTCAGCCTCGGCCTGCACCAGCAATGCCTGGCCGTCTTCGGGCTTCAGCGCGCCGCTGGCGATCAGGCCCTTGATCAGCTTGACCATGGTGGTTTCGGCGGCCATCGCACTGGCCGGGGCGGCCAGGCTGAGCAGCACGGCGCAGCACAGCAGCGCCCGTCGGGCCGGCCGCGGGCGGCGGGAGTCGGTTCGTGCGCGGACGTGGTCGTTCATCACGGTTCTCATCGAAAGAAGGGAAATCACGGAGGTCGGGAATCAGGCCCCGGGCCGGCGGCCCTGGATCAGCACGCGGGCGGGGAAATCGAGCGACGGCGGCGGTGCCTGGTCGACCTTGCCGATGCGTCGCAGCGCATCGAGCACGGCCGCGTCGGCCTCCTCGTTGCCACTGCCGCGCACCAGCTCGACCTTTTCCAGGCGGCCATCGTTGGACAGCCACACATTCACCTGCAGCTGGAACGCCAGGCGCTTGACCTTGTCGTCGCGCGAGATCGCCTGCTGCATCAGGTAGCCGAGGTAGCGCCCGTAGGTGGCATTGCCGGCACCACCGCGGCCGACGCCGGACGAGCCGCCGCCACTGCCGGACTGGATACCGAAGTTGTCACCACCGGCCTGCGCATCGGCATTCATCGTCACCGGGTCTGCATTGTCCGGCGTCGGTGTGGGCTCTTCAGCGGGCGTCGGCTGATCCAGCGGCTCCGGTTCGGGCATCGTTTCTTCCGGCGGCGTCTCCGGCTCCGGTGGCTTTTCCGGCGGCGGTGGCGGCGGCGGAGGGGGGGGCGGCAATGCCAGCATCGGCGGCTGCACCACCGGCCTGCGGGTGCTGGCGGTGTCCTTGAACAGCATCCACCACACGGCGATGCCGAGCACCAGCAAAGCGGCAAGCACCAACGCGAAGGTCACCAGCAACTGGCGTCCGCGCATGCCGGGCTCCGGCCGAGGGGGTTGATGGGCCGTCATGCCTCAGCCCTGCGCCTTGCCGGTGACCAGGCCAACCTGGGCCAGCTCCAGCCGCCGCAGCAGGTCCAGCACCTCGACCACACGGGCATACTGCACCTGCGCGTCACCGCGCACGATCACCGGGAAATCCGGGGTGGTCGCGCGCTCGGTGCGCAGGCGATCTTCCAGCTCGGCCATCGTCACCGGATAGGCATCCAGGAATACCTGACCACTGGGGTCGATGGTGATCGCCTTGGTCTTCGGCTTCTCCAGCGCGACGCTGTTGCTGGCCTTCGGCAGGTTGACCTCGATGCCGGGAATGGAGGCGTTGCTGGTCAGGATGAAGATCACCAGCACCACCAGCAGCACGTCGACGAAGGGCGTCACGTTGATGCCCTTCTCGCGCTTCTTGATGCCGAACTTCGCCTTCTGGCCCATGGCGCGCCCCTCAGCCCTGGACCGCGGCCGGGCCGCGCCCGTCCTGCTCTTCGGCCAGGCGCGCGGCGAACTCGTCGATGAACACCGCCATGTCGGCGCCGATCGCCTCGGCACGTGCTCCCAGGTAGTTGTAGCCGAACAGCGCCGGAATCGCGACGCCGAGGCCGGCTGCGGTACACAGCAGCGCCGCGGCCATGCCCGGTGCCACCGAATTGATGTCCACCGCGCCGGCCATCGCCGCCACCACGAACACCAGCATGATGCCGATCACGGTACCGAACAGGCCCACGTACGGCGCGCCTTCGATGGTGGTCGACAGCCAGTTCATGCGCCGTGCCATCGCTTCCTGCTCGCGCACCATCACCGCATCCATCGAGGCGCGGATCGCGGTGATGGTGGCGCCACTGAGGTAACCGCTGTTGCCATCGCGCTGGTGGCGCTGCTGCATTTCATCGATGGCCACCTGGTAGATGCGCCACAGCGAACCGTCGTGCATCGCGGTGGGTGCCTTGCCCTGGCGGTCCATGTCGGACAGGGTGCGCAGCGGCACACCGGACAGCTTGCCGAAGCTCTCGGTGAACACTGCATTGGCCTTGCTGGTACGGCCGAAGTGCCGCCCCTTGGCGATCATGATCGCCCACGACAGCAGCATCATCAGGCCGAGGATAGCGACCACCACCCAGGCGTCGAACGGCATCGCCTTGAGGATGAAGGCGAAGTGGCTCTGCCCGGCGGACTGCTCGTCGGCACCGTAGCTGATCAGGCGCGAGTCGGCGCCCTGTGCGGTGGCATCGGCCAGCAGCAGTGCCGCCGGTCGTGCCACGCGCGAGATACGCAGCTCATCCAGTGCGCCCTCGAAATTGGCAAGCGGCTGCACCGCGCCCGGCGCATCAGCGCCCACCACCGGCGCGGTGGTCAGCGCTGGCAGCTCGCCGCTCAGCTGGGCGACCACGCGGCCATTGAGGTACAACTGCAGTGCGCCCTTCTCCGCAGTCAGCGCCACATGCGCCCACTGCCCTTCCGGAATCGGCTGCGCCGGCGTGCTGCGCTGGCCATTGAGCTGCACGAACGGCACCCGGTTTTCGATGCCCAGCACCAGTTCGGACGCACCGTCGCGACGGGCGTAGATCGCCTGTGCAGCGTTGTTGCTGCCTGGCTTGATCCAGGCCGAAACAGTGAGCGGCGCGCCCGCCTCCTGCGCAAGCGATGCGCTGGCCGGCAGCGGCAGCGGGGCTGCACCCAACTGAACGCCGCGGCCGATCACCGAGCCTTCCGATGGCGGCACCACGGCACCGGCATTGTTGCCATAAGCGGTGGTGTCGCGTGCCGGCGCATTGGCCTCGGCGAAGTGATAGACCAGCGTATAGTCCGGATCGAACACCTGCTGGCCGTTGCCGCTGGCGGGGGCCTTTTCATTGCCGTAGTACATCCAGATCGTCTGCGGTGCCGCAGCGCTGACCGCCGGCACGTCCACCCAGACCAGCGCCAGGCCCAGCCTGGGATCGAACTGTTCGATCTGGTGGGCCAGCACGGTGCGGCCATCACCCGAGACAAAGCGCAGGTCGTTGCCCGCATCCTGGGTGCCGTCGAAGCCGAAGTTGCCGGTATGCAGGCGCAGCAGCAGCGGCGTGCGACCCGGGTCACCGGCCAGGCCCGCGCCCTGCGGGCCGGCGTCGACAGTGATCGGCTTGCGGTACTTCCATTCGGCCTGCCACCAATTGGCATCGGCCGCAGCGGCCGGCAGCGCAACCAGCGCGGCCAGCAGCAACAACACTCGGGAAAGCAAACGGTCCATGCGAAGGGTCTCCGGAGAACGCATGTTCAAGGGAAGGGTCAGTAGCTGGTGCTGATGTTGAAATGCAGGCGCGGGTCGTCCTTGCGCGTGACCGGGCCATCGGCATAAGGCCAGGCGTAGTCCAGGCGCAGTTGCAGGTGTTCACCGAGGCGCAGCTGCGCGCCCAGGCCGACCGAGGCCAGGTTGTACTTGTCGCGCTGCTCGGGCAGCGGCTGGCGCAGGCGCAGGTAGGCCGCGTCGGCAAAGCTGTAGACACGCAGGTCGGTACCGCTCCACAGCGACCACGCCGGGGTCCGCCATTCCAGGCTGGCCAGGCCGCCGTAGTCGCCGATCGTCTCGGCCGACAGGTAGCCACGCACGGTGTACATGCCGCCAGCAGCGAACTGCTCGGCCGACACCAGTGGCGCATCGGTTACCTGCAGCGCGCCACGCGCATACCACTGCCAGTCACTGCTGAAGGTGTGGGTGTTGGCCACGTCGGCCTTGAAGGCGACGAAACTCGGATCGGCCCAGTAGCGCTTCTGGCCGAAGGCGGTGGCGTCACTGCCATAGCCGAACAGGCGGCGGGTACCGGCCACCAGCTGGGTGTTGATGCTCAACTGATCCTGCTCGCCCTGGCGCACACCGACAAACCCCAGGGTGATCGGCGCGTACTTCAGCGGCGTCTTCAGGCTCTCCTTGCCCATCTGCGTGTCTTCCTCGGTGTCCTTGAAGTCCACGCCGAGGCTGAGCTGGCGCCACCACTGGCTGCTGCCGGCCAGTCGATAGTTGAGCTTGAGACCGATCGAATGGCCGTTGCCTACCACATTGGTTCCGGTGCCGGTACCGACCTGCCCGCCCGCGTTCAGCACGCGGCTGTCGGACTTGTAGCCGGAGGCTTCCAGGCTCCACGGCGTGCCTTCGAACGGCATCGCGTACGAGGCCGAGAACACCTTGGCCTGCTTTGTATCTTCCGGCGCCAGGTACACGCCGATGTTGGCGCTGTGCCCCCGCTTCCACAGGTTGTCGTAGGCCAGCGACGCACTCAGGCGCAGCTTCTCGGTGTCGGCGCTGTGGTCGTTGTTGAGTGACGCGCTGGCACGCCACGGCGACTTCTCTTCGACCTGCAGGTCCACATCCATCGTGCCCGGCACCTGGCCCTCCCGTACCAGCGGCATCACCTGGCGGCGGCCACCTTCGTTCAGCGCGGTCAGTTCCTTCTGCGCCTGGTCGAAGTCCGGCACCTTGCCTTCCGCCAGCGCCGGCACGCGCTCGCGGATGCGCTCGGGCGATTCGTGCTTCGTTCCCACGACCCGCAGCTGGCCGATCGGTGTCTGCTGTACCTTCAGCAGTACCACGCCACCGCTGACCTGCTGCTCGGGCAACTCCACGTAGACCGACTGGTAGCCCGCCTGCTGGTACAACGCATGGATGGCATCGCGCGCCTTTTCGACATCGGCCAGGGTCTTGCCTGGGCCGAGGAACGGTTCCACCGCGCGTTCGATCTGGCGCGGATCGAGCACGGTGTTGCCGCGCACGATGTATTCATTGATGTTCACGCTGGGCGCAGGTGCCGCCTCCTGCGCGAACAATGGCAGCGGCATCACGGCCAGGGCCAGCACCAGCGGATGCAGGCGCAGCGGAAGGCGGACGGCTCGGCACGGAACAGGAGTCATCGAAGGCATCGCGTCGTATCGAAGGGAGTGGCCAGGGAGCGGCGCGTGGGTCTACCAACAGGACGTGCACGTCGCGTCAAAACCGCCAACAGTTTTGTGACAGCACTGTCATCTTCTGACGGCGCCACAACGCACGCAGGCGGACCCCGCCTTCGCCACACGTCTTCATTGCAGAACGGCGATTGCCGCGGGAAGTTCGAGATGCGTGAATCATTGATAATGAAGCTGCGCCCTGCCCTCACCCTTGCGTTGCTGCTGGTGTTGGCCCCGCTTCGCGCCGACGAGGCGAAGAAGCAGGAAGGCGCCGCGCCGTGCATCGAAGTACAGGTCAACGGCGAGCGCATCCCCGCCTGGGAGTGCCTGCAACGCAAACTGGCCCCGGCGCCGAAATCGGCGAAGTCACCGGCGCTGCCTGAAGCCGAACGCGTGATGCGGCAGCCCGGCAACCAGCTGATGCAGTACAACCTGGAAGGCACACGACAGCGCATGGGCGATGCGTTCGGGCGCTCGGTGGTGCCGCAGCGACCTGCGCGCTGAGCCAGCGCCTTTGTAGAGCCGAGCCCATGCTCGGCTGTCTTTGCATTCATCGGCGATGCCGCGCAGGCGCAGCCGAGCGTAGGCTCGGCTCTACGGTGCCGCGGGCACGATGCCATCGGTCGGTACCGGCGGCAGCTCGGGCACCGGGAGGCTACGCGATTGCCCGGCCTGGTTCAGTTCCACCGCGCTGGCACTGATGCTGGCCAGCACCGTGCAGGGTCCGAGCCGTTGGCCGGGCGCATACGCTTCCGCCGGGCGTCCATCCACCGAGAGCAGGGCCAATGGCGCATGGTCACCGGCCATCACGCCCAGCACCACCACCTCGGTCTGCACTGCACCGGGGGACAGCAGCCGTACCAGCGGCAGGCTCGCCACTGCATCGAACATCGGTCGTACCGGCGCCACGACCTTCGCCTCGCTGGCCGCGGCCGCTGGCGCCACGGCAGACAGGGTGACACTCCAATAGGCCACCACGGCCAGCAGCAGGGTTGCCGCCAGCAGCGTCAGTATGCGATTGCGATCCCAGCGCCTGCCATCCATGTTCCGCACCACCGCCACGTTCGTGTCCGCCTACGCTAGCAGCTGTGGCTGACGCTTTTGTTTCATCATGCCGGCCTACGCTGGCAGGTGTCGACACGGACAGGAGGCAACGTCGATGCAGCGCGTGCAGCGTGGTTTCACCCTGCTGGAACTGATGGTGGTGCTGGTGATCATCGGCATCTGCACGGCCGGAATCGGGCTGGGCCTGGGCAGCCTGCTCGACCCGGGCCGGCAGCTGCGACAGGAAGCCGAGCGGTTGGCGCAGCGCCTGCAGGTGGCGCGCGATGAGGCGCGCATCGATGGCCGCCCCCTGCGTTGGCAGGCCGACGCCAACGGCTATCGTTTCAGCCGCCGCGAAGGCAGCGGTTGGGTGACCGTTGAACACGATGATCTGCTGCGTCCGCAGAAGTGGCAGGCAACCGGCATTGCGGTGCAGCCCGCCAACCCCATTGAGCTGAGCCCGGAGTGGATCGGTATCGCCTGGGAGCTTGGCTTGTCGCTGGATGGTCGCAAACTGCGTCTTCGTGATGATGGCAGCGGACAGTTGCAGGTCGTGCAATGAAGCAGGCGGCACGCGGATTCACCCTGATCGAAGTGCTGATCGCATTGGCGATCGTATCGATTGCACTGGCGGCGGTGATGCGCTCGGTGGCAGTGGCGACCGACGATCAGTCACGGCTGCGTGACCGTCGCCTGGCACTGTTGTGTGCGCAGGATCGCTGGCAGGAACTGCGCCTGAGCGGACAGGCACCGCAGGATGACCGGCAGCGCTGCGTGCAGGGGCGCAGCAGCTTCCTGGTGCTTCAGCATCTGGGCACGGGCAGCGACGGCCAGCCGCAGCTGGAGCTGAGTGTGGTTGCCGAAGATGCACCCCGGCAGTCGCTGGCGCGGATGCAGTTGCCATGGACGGCGGCGCAATGACGCGCGCCGTGCGCGGTTTCACCCTGATCGAGGTGATGATTGCGATCACCATCATGGGCGTACTGGCGCTGATCTGCTGGCGGGCGCTCGACAGCGTGGCCAACAGCAATCAGCGCCTGCGCCAGGCCGATGCCGAGACCACGACGGCGCTGCGCGTGCTGCAGCAGTTCCAGCGTGATATCGAAATGCGCGCAGACGATGCGTTGATGAATGGCGCAGTGCGGCCGGCCGATCAACCGCAGCGGTTGCTACCGCCGTCGCTGGTGAGCGAGCGGCACCCGGATGGGAGCTTCGCGCTGGAGATCACCCGCAGTGTCGGCAGCGATGGGCTGCACTGGCAACGGGTACGCTGGTGGCGGCAGGGAAGTACGCTTTGGCGGGCCAGCGGCGCAGCGACGGATCGGTATCCCCTGCCGGCGCCGGATCTGTCGAAGGGCATTGCCGTGGCGCGCGAGGTACAGCGGTTCGAGGTGTGGGCATGGCAGTCCGGTGCCGGCTGGGCGCCGTTGCCGAGCGAAGGCGAAGTGCTGCCGGCCACCGGGCTGGAACTGCGGCTGGGCCTGCGTGATGGGCGTGGGCCGTTGAGTTACCGGCGCGTGCTGGAGCTGTAGGATTCTTCCCAGGCAAAGCATCCAGGCATGGCGTGGATCTACTGCCGAGCGGCTTCTACTGCCCGGCCTGCCCTGGTGGGTGCCGACCGTTGGTCGGCACTGAGGCTGGCCCAGCCATCCACGCATTGCGTGGATCTACTGCCGCTCCTGCCGCCGGGCACTCTCCTGCACCCGGCGGCGTTGTGTCGGTGGTCCTCACCGCTGATGGCCGTTCCCTGCCCTCCGTGCCGTCCTGGCTGGGGCCGCCACCGCTCCTTGGCGGCTGGCCCGATGCTGTCCGTTCTTCCGGCCCGATCGCATCCACGCATGGCGTGGATCTACCTTGGTGCCGACTGTTGATCGGCACCGTTGCAAGAGGCCTACCGGCGCTGCGTGCCCTCGTCGCGACTTGCCTGCGGGAACTGGAAGGCACTGTTGGCGTCATAGCCAGCGTTGGCAGTATTGCCACGCGCCGGCGGGTTGATGCTGCTGGTGCCGCTGCCGAAACCGAGGATCTGCACGCTGATCACCGATGGCTGGTTGCGCCGCGCATCATCCTGGCTCTTGCGCATCACATCCTGTGCCGCCTGGCTGGCGCTGTTGGCTGCTGCACTGGCCGAGGCCAGCGCGTTGACGTTCACCGTGGCCAGCACGGGCAGGCCCTTGCTTTCACCCTGTACCTGGATGTTGGCGGCGTTGAGCACCTGCAGCGCGGCCAGGTTGATGTTGCCCGAGACGCGGATGCCAGCTTCGCCCGCATCGATGGTGCCCAGCGGCGCGATCAGGTCGACATCGCCCGGCCGCACTTCGGCAATGGGGTTCAACGTTGCGATGCCTGCACCACTGGCCGGGGCCTGCGGCGACAGGAGCACATTGCCCCAGCCGTCATAGACGCGGCGCGGTGGCGTGTACAACAAGGTGGTCTGCGAACCACGGCCGGCATTGATGTCACCCTGCTCCGACCAGGCCAGGATGTCACCGCCGAACGTTGTCATCACCCGCGACAGGCCCAGCAGCACGCTGTCCTGGCTGAACAGCCGGATGTCACCCTGCCCCTGGGTCACCAGCCCGGCACTGGCCGGCGGCACCACGCCCTGCACACCCACCACGATCTGTCCGCCCGGCGCCATCAGCTCGATGTTGCCGCCGGCTTCGGTACGCACGCCGGAGCTTCCGTACAACAGGATATCGCCGGTACGGTCGATGGCCGTTCCGGCAGCGTCCTTGTCCGGCATCAGCGTGGCGATGGCCTCGCGGCCGCGCAGGTAAGAACCAACGCGTGGCCCATTCCGATCATTGTACTCGCGCCCACCTTCACGCAGTTCGGCGTAGTAGACCTGGCGCAGGAAGATGCGCTGCTGTTCCTTCGGCAGCCGGTCGAATGCCGCCAGGGCCTCGGCGCCACCAACCGCCAGACCGAAGCGCTGCTGCAGCCACTCCCTCAACTCCTTGTCGTAGATCTTCACCGCCTTGCCCGGTTGCGCAGCCAACGATTGCGAGGGATCGGCGAGGTTGGCCGGATCCAGGTAGCGCGTGCGCAGTGCATCGAAATCAATGGCCTGATTGCCCGCCGTCAAGGCAATGCTTGCGCCCGGGCGCGTATCGCCCTGCACGATGCCGCCCAGGCTGACGATGCTTCCTGCCTCTTCCTGGCGCAGCTGGCGACCGGCGCTGACCTCGACATTGCCCGGGCCGGCCACCGTCAGATTGCTGCGGATGATGTCCCGGCCCGCCTCGATCCCGCTGATATCGGTTCCGCGGGTGTTGAGCGCGGTGACATCGGCGCTGATGACATCGCGGCCGGCGCGCAGCCGTACCGCCGAGCCCGCCTCAAACCAGTCAAATACGGTACGTCCGCCATTCTGGCCATTGCGCGAGAGCTGCCGCCTGCTGCCGCTGCCCAGCCCGATGATATCGCCGGCCACGGCATAGAACCGGCTGACCGCCGTCGGCGTAGCCGACAACGACGCACCAAGCGCGGTATTGGGACCGAACGCGAAATACGGCAGCACGGTGTCAGGGCTGGCGGCGTTCCCATCGACGGATATATTGCTGCGCACCGTTCCCGCGTTTCCGGGCCCCTGCGCGATGAAGCCGGGATCGAACGGACCAGGGATGCGGGCATCACTGCTGGAGCGCGCGATCTGTGTCGCTCGGTTGGCGGCCAGGATCGATCCTCCCGCCAGCACCTCCAGCCGTCCCGACGCCGAGGGCGCCAGCAGGATGACGTCCTGGGCATCAGGCACACTGCCGCTGCGCAGATTGGCGAGATTGATGTTGCCCGAGGCTGCAATGGCGGTGAACCGGGAGGGATACAACCAGTAGTTGAGATAGATGTCGCCATTGCTGGCGTTGATTTCGACCACCTCCCTGGCCTGATTGCTGCCGCTCGCATGCTGCGTGCCCACCAGGCCCAGCGACAGATTCCCGCCGGCGGAGAACAGGTCCAGCGCGGTGCGCGGCGTCCATAGCGAGAACCAGCTCGTGCCAGACGCGCGGCTGCCATCATCCAGCACGATCGTGTTGAAATTGGCCACGGGAACCCGGCCTGGATCGGCGGCACTACCCAGCACCACGTCGCCGCGCGCCTGCAACTGCGCGGTTGAGTCGCCCAGCACCAGCACCGGTCCGGCCATCGCAACCGGGCTGTCGGCCACCAGCGGATCCTTCAGGCCCAGTTGCCCATAGCTGGCCTGGACTGTACTGAGGCCACCAATGCGCGCAGCGTCGATGCGGGTATTGCCACGAACATTGGTCACCACGCCATTGACGTCCAGGTCCTGCTGATCCGATGTGCTGCCACGACTGCTGGCACGCAGGCCCGGATTCAGTGCACCCCCGCTGCGCAGGGCCATGTCACCACCGCCGGTGACATGCAACTGGCCATCGACCACGCGCCCGGTTGATCCGACCGCGACCGAAAGCGCACTCGAATGCGGCGAGATCTCGTATCCCAGCGCGTTGCCCATGCTGTCCAGCATGCCTATATGGCGGCCTGCGTCCAGGCTCAGATTGCCGCCCCCCAACGTCCCTAACCCGGTAAAGCCCACCAGGCGGGGGGTTGCATCCAGTTCGGGCCTCACCGTGCTGTAGGTTCCGAAATTGATCCACCAACTGGTCGGCGTCTGCACGACACCGCCGGTGGTGCCCGTTCCCTGCCGCCACAACCAGTTGCCCACCGCTGCGCTTGAGTGGCCAGCCTGGTCGCGCTGGACCGTGCCCGATTCCGCGCGGAAGCTCCATGTATCGCCGATGATGTCGCGCCCCGCCTCGATGCGCAGATTGCCGCCCTGGTCCGGATACCACGCCTGATAGCTGGCGAGGGCCGCGTCGTAGGCCCCGGAGGCCTGGGTCGAACCAAGCAGCAAGGTGTTCTCCGGCTTCGGCGCACGCGCCGCGTTGAAGCGCGGATCGCTGCCATCACCCAGATGGGTGGGCGTCCCTGCGGTGTAGACACCGAAGCCGGATTTCATGCGCACGTCCTGCGCCGCCAGCAGCGCCAGGTCTCCCTTGCCGGTACGCAACACGCTCCAGGCCGGCGAGCCCAGGCGCTTGCCGTAGGTAGTGACTTCGGTAAGCGTGCCGCCGCCGTAGCAGTAACCGGTGACTGCACAGATATCTTCCTCGGACATGCCCATCTCGGCGCCAAGTTCCGACGCAGGCCTGCCGACCCAGGACTCGTCCCCCCACCACATCAGCGAACCCTCCTTGTCCACCAGGCGCGGCGCCGCGCCGCAGAACGGTCCCAGTTCACAGATGTCACCTTCGGCAACACCCAGCATTTCAGCCGCCTCCCGGGGCGACTTGCCGACCAGACTGTCGTCCCCCCACCAGAACAGCGAACCTTCCAGGTTGACGACACGATCGCCTTTCCATTCCGTCGTGGTGGTCACTGTACCGATGGTGCTGTAGTGGCTGTCGGCGAGCACGATGCTGCCGTCACTGCCCCAGCGACGCGTGCGCGGATCGGCAGACGCTGTATCTGCACCAGCCACCGCAGTCAGGTCCCATGACGTGGTCCCTTCGGGCAACATCGAGGCCAACGCCCAATTGCGCCCCTGTCGGCCGCTGGCGTCGGCCACCCGCAGCTTCACCGGAGCGTCGCCGGCCAGTTCCACCTTGGTCATCGAGGGGATGATGGCACCGGCGTGCAGATCCAGCGCGCCGGAGAGCCGCATCACCATCGGCAACGCCACTCCGGCAGGCCAGACCTGGGCCGCCACCGGTGCCGGACTGCGCAGGCGGAAGCCGGCGCCCAGCCGTGCGCCTGCCTGAAGGGTGAGCGCCTGGGCCAGCACGGTGCCTGCTGCCAGCACCTGGCCGCCATCGGTGGTCACCGCCGCCCCCAGCACACTGCCGGCGGGCAGCGTGAGCTCTGCGGAAAGTGTCATGGCCACCGGCAGCACCGTACCCGACGGCAAGGTCAGCGCCTGGAACGGCAGGTCGTAATTCAGTGTCGCACCGGCGCGGAACTCAGTGCCGATCTGGAGCTTGACGCCCTCGCCGGGCACGATCAGATCGCCACCAAATGCGGTGTTCGGCGAGCCCGCGCTCCGCCCTTCCAGCAGCACCCAGCCGTCCTCATCCGGGTTGGCAGGCGGCGGTGCGAAACCGTCGTTGATGCTGCCGTAGACGTTGATATCGCCCTCGGCGCGCAGCACGAGCGCGGCCGATTCACCGAAGCCACGGCGCGCTGGATCAGTCCGGTTCGACTGCGGTCCATAGCGGTAGCCGGACAGATCGATATCACCGGCCACCACCAGGTCGCCACGCGGATTGTCACTGCTGCTCCGCGCCACCAGCTGCACGCCGGGGCGCAGGCGGTAGCTGCCCAGGGCGCTGGTGCGCTGCTGCAATCCCGTGTTGGCCAGCGCGGCATTCATCCACAGGCTGTTGTCCGGGTCCACCACCGTATCCAGCCATTGCTGGTTGATCACCTGCGGACGATGGCCGTGCACGTCTGGAGCGCTGGCCAGCGGCGCCGAATCGTAGCTGCGGAAGGCGTTGACCTGGAGGTCGCCGGCGCCGGCAATACGGATGCCGCTGGCCACTTCGATTGCTGCATCGTTGCTGCCCACGCGGGGCACGTTGAGCTTGACGCTGCCGCGTGGGCGGCCGTCGTTCTGGCCCGGGCCGCTACCGGTCGCCACCGACGTACCGGCGCGCAGGTCCATCGAGGAAGCCGCACCCAGCTGCAGGCTGCCGTTGGCCGAGGTCAGTTCAATCATGGCCCGGTTCGGGCTGTCGATGATCTTGCCGTAGCTGTCCACGCGCAGGCCGCTGCCATGCGCGTCCAATGTGCCATCGATACGCAGCACGTCGCGGGCGGACAGGCGGATGCTGCCGACCTGTTCGCCACTGGCATCAACGCGGCCATTGACCTGCAGGCTGCCGCCATCGACGCTGATATCAACGTTTCGGGCCTTCACCTCATCGCCGATCACCAGGTCGCCTTCACTCAACTGGAAGGTCCGGCCACCGGTGATGCCACCGGCGGTAAGCCGAGCGTTCAGGCCGGAGAAGTCCTGCAACCGGCGTGCACGCACCACCAGCTCGCCACCGTCATAGGGCACTTCGGTCCCACCGGCATCGTAGCGACCGCTGGCGCCGCCCAGCAGGGTCCCGGCCAGATCGATACGGCCGCCCTGCGGGCCCAGTGCAGCAACGGTCAGGCGGCCGCCGCGGTTGTTGCGGGCGGAAAGATCGATACGCGACCCGGTGTCGGCAACGATGTCACCTTCGCGGCTCGTCAGCGCCACGTCGCCGCCCCAGCTGTACTTGTCCACGTCGAACAGGCTGACCTTGCGGCCGGCCATGTCAAGCACCGCGTTGCTGCCAAGCGTCATGCCCTGGCGGGCATTGGCTTCGAACCGGCCGGACGCCAGCGCCACGCGGCTGTCGATGCCGATCCGTTCGGCCGTGATCGACAACTCTGCACCCAACGCATCGCTGCCCGTGGTCGCCGCAGCACCGCGCAGCTGCACCGTTCCTCCATTGCGGATGGCCAGCTGCGCACCCGCGTTGCCGGTCAGCAGCGGGGTGACGATATCCAGCGCGCCGCCATTCAACTGCCAGCCGCTGCCTGCCACGTAGTCGCCCTGGCGCTGGAAGACGTCCAGGCTGCCCTTGCCGGAGAACAGCATGCGATCCGACGCCGCCAGCGTTACGCCGGCGAAGCCGAGCACCTGGCGATCTGCGGCCACCGTCGAGCTGGACCGGGTGAAGGGCGCACGCCCCAGCTCCAGCACCCGCGTATTGATCTCCAGCTGCCCTTGGCCAAGCCGGCCCACCATCGCCTCGCCGGCTGGTTGGGTCTGCTCACCGCCGGCCAATGCGGTGCCGGCCAGCGTACCGTCCCAGACCAGCGTATCGGCGAAGATGCGCGCGCGGTCGGTAGCGCTGCCGTAGCCGTGAATGGCAGGGGCACCCAGCACCAGACTGCGTAGACTGCTGCGGCCGGTCGCACTGTCACGCGTATCCAGGTCCACGCTGCCGAACACATTGATGGCATCGCGCGCGGTCAGGCTGAGCGCCTCCAGCGCCGGCGCGCCGGTGGCGGTGTTTCCGCGCAGTAATCGCTGCAGTACCTCCTGGTTCATGGTCATGCCGGCCGGCAGGCCACCAGCTGCCGCTGCCGTCGCAATGGCTTCGGCACTACCGAGGTTGAGGGCCGACATGCCCAGGCCGAGCTGGCGCGTGCCATAGCTCACTGCGTCGCCAATGTTCAAGGCGCCGTCGGTGACCACATTGATGCTGCCTGCCGACAGCAACCGGGTCTGGCCACTGCAGTCCACCTCGCATCCGCCGATGTCGATCGCCACCGGACCGGCGGCACTGCCGCCCTGCGCACTGAGCGCCGTCAAGCGCTGGTTGGACACGGCAAGCAGGCCGCCCGACACCAGATAGGGCGCCGTGGGCTGCGCCACGCGCGAGGGATCGGCTGCGGCCAAGGTATCGATCGAAGCGCCCTGCTCGACCAGGATCCCCTTGCCCCCGAACGCAGCCGACAGCAGCACTTCCTGCGCCGTCAGGGTGACGCCGTTGCGCACCACGATGTGCTGCGCGCTGCCCTCCAGCGAATACGTCGTCGCGTCACGTCGCAGCACGCCGCCGATCAGCATCGTTTCCGGGCGGAACGCATTGAGCGCCGAATCGAAGAGGGTGGCACCGCTTCCACTGCCGGCACTAACGCCCTGGGTGGCAATCTCCAGCATCGCCTCATTGGAAGCGAGCAGATTGACCGAAAGCGTGCCGCCCCGTCCGTCATTGCTGCCGGCGTTGAAGCGTGACACGCCCTGGAAGATCGCGGCTGGCACGCTCGAACGTCCGGCGCCATCACCCAGCACCAGGTTGAGGTTGCCGGCATCCGTTGGCCGCCAGCGCAGCGCTTCACCACGCCGCTCGGCCACGCCCTGTACGAACGCGCTGTAGGAGGTCTCGTTGTAGCTGGCATGGCGGCGCACCACATCCGCCGGCGTCAGCACCAGATCAGTGAGCAGCGATGAGACTCCACCCCCCAGGCTCTGCGCCTGGTGTCCACTGACGCGCCAGGAACCGGTGCCGGTCGCCACTGGCTGTCGGCTGCCGACGGCGCTTTCAGCCCCGACTTCGACGCGGAATGCGCCCTTCTGCAGTGCGTAGCTGGCCGGCAGCAGCGTGTAGGTTCCCGCCGGTAGGCCTGGAACCCCGGCAGGGATGACAATCTGCTGGCCAACGCGCGGATCGGCGCTGCCGTCAGCGAGCGCCTGCGGCGCCTGCGTGCCCGAGCGTCCCGGCATGATCGCGTAGACCGCATTGTCACTGCCGCTGAAGCGGTAGCGCGGGTTCGCATCCGCCAGCGCATGCCGCAGGACGTCCACCGAGCCACCCCGTCCGGCCACGAATGCAGCGCCGGACAGCTCGCCGCCGCCGGACATGTCCAGCACGCTGCCCGCCACGCCATTGAAGGCGTTGGCCACGATGTCGATACCGATCGGGATGTTGTTCGAGCCGGGGCCCAGCACATCGAAGTCGGCACCGTTGCGGCGCCAGCCAACACCATCCACGGTGCCGCCAAACGGCAGCTGCAGGCCCGCTCCGCTCACCGACGTCACACTGCCTGCAAGCAGGTCGACGCGGCCGGCGACATCGGCGTTGAACTTCCGGCCGCCGAGCTGCACATGGCCCCACGGCACCTGCACATTGCCGCCCTGCACCACCGTCGCCGCCACCAGCTCCAGGCTTCCGAACGCAGAATCCGGTGCCGGTTGCGCGCCGCCTGCAATGCCATGAATGCGCAGCACGGCGTCGGGGTTCTGCCAGAACGGCTCGCCTGAAGGTCCGATGTCGGGGACGCCGGCCACGATGCGTCCCTTGGCCCGGGCTGCCGGGTAGAGGCGTGCGGCGCTGATGTCGATAGACCCCGGGCTTGCCAGCGTGGAGACCAGCGAACTGCTGGCGACCGGGGCCAGCAAGCGGATGTCACCGCGGCTGCGCAGCGCGACCTGATCAAAGCCCGCCAGCCAGGTCACATCGCGCAGGTCGATCAGATCGGCGCCCACCTCCAGGCGATGCTGCCGGCCGGCGTCGAGGGGCGCCTCCAGCGGGCGCAACGTGCCTTCGCCGGCCGGTTGCCACCAGCGGCCCTGCGCAAGGCGGACATACGGCGCGGCCAGTTGCAGGTGGCCGCCCTCGCTGCCACCCGGGACGAAGCCGAGGTAACGCTCGTTCAAGCCCTGGATGCGCAGGCTCTGGTCCATGCGCAGATTGACATCCCCCTGCGCACGGATGACACCGAACAGGGCCAGATGATCGAAACCACCGGCCTCGATCTGCTCCACCGACAGTGCCGCATGGCCGTACTCAAGGCGTGCAGGCAGGTCCGCCGTCTGCGCGGCGTGCTGGGTCAGTGAGATCATCCGCGGTGCCAGCACGTCCTTGCCGTCTGCCGTCCTGCCGTAGGTGCCACCACCGAAGGCAACCCCCAGGGTGCCGCCGCGCGCGCCGTCGCCGCCGGCCGCTGCGTTCAGTTCACCCTGCAGGTACAGGGAATTGCCGCTGCGCAGCACGATGCTGCCGCCATCGCTGTCCACGCGGGTGCGCCCGCTGCCATCGATATCGAGCAGCGCCGACGCACCGGAGGCATCCAGGCGCGCCCCACGCTCCACCACCACGAAGGTATCGGGTGGCAGGTGGCGTACGTTGTCCTGGTCTTCCCAGTCCAGCGCGCCCCCGATCTCGATCGTTCCGCCCTTGCGCACCTGCCCGCGCAACGTCCCGCGCGCGTCGCGCAGCGAAACGGTATCGCCACTCACGTCCAGCAGCGCGCCATCGGCGATCGTCCACTGGCGCTCGCGGCGTGCATCACCACGTACACCGGATGGATCGAACGCCTCATCCAGGCGGATGCGGCCGCCGGCTGCCCTCAGATGACCGGCCACGCTCAGGTTGCCGGCGCTGGACAGTTCGATCGACTGGCCCGGGTCGACCTCGATCCTGGCCCCCTTGCCAACGCGCAGGTCGGCCGTGGACAGCAGATGCCCCGCGCGCAGTGTCAGGCTCGCGCCGCCACGCTGCGCCACGCGACCACTGCTCGGATCGGCCTCGTACAACGATGGCATCCAGACCTGCACGCCCTGCTCGCGGACCAGAGCCTGTGCTGCGCCGTCGGCCAAGCGCAGCGCAGGTCGTTGCACCTGCAGCGGGGTGCCCTCTTCAACCGTCAAACCGTTGTGACCGGCGATGTCATAGCCGGCGAAGCCGCTGTTGAACAGCGCTGCCTGCAATCGCAGCGAGGCTGCCGATGCTTCCGTGCCAGGCACGCCGATGGACACCGCACCGCCGGTTGCCAATATGAAGTTGCCGCTGCCATTGCCGAGCGCGCTGAAGCGCGCGCCCTCGCCGAAGCCCAGCCGGCCGCTGCCGTCGGTGGCGACCTCGGTGCTGGCCGCGAGCAGACTGACGCTGCCGCCCTTGCCGACGCGCCCCTTGCCGTTGGCATCGATCGCACCGCCGGCATCAACCAGAATCGCTGCTGCCTGGCCCACGTCGATATCGTGGCTGCTGTTGAAGCGCACCTGCCCGCCGTCGATCCACGCCTGTGCGGGACCGCCCTCCGGCGCTGCAAGCGCGTTGCTCCAGCCACCGCCAAGATCGATCCGCGCGCCGGCCGCGACATCCACCGCACCACGTCCGGACGTCAGCAATGCCGTGGGCCCGCCAAGCGCCGCAAGCAGATTTCCGGCTTCCACCTGCCCGCCGGCAATCTGCACCGTTCCACCGAAGCTGACGCGGCTTGCGGTGAGCCCAAGCCGGCCGCCCTCCTGCAACCTGAGCGTGCCATCGAGGTCGATACGGCCGGCCGAAGCGAGGTCCACCTGCCCCCATCGCTGGGCGCTCAGCACCTCACTGTCCAACCACACGGTATTGCGCTGTGCTTCCCCGACCGGCGCCTGCAGCGTCCACGGCCGGGGATCGGCCTTGAGCGCTCCAATGCGGACATTCGAGTCGAACACCGCGCTGCGCCCGCTGTTGTCAAAACGCCCGAGCCACAGCTGGGCGTTGCGGGCCACCGCCGTCTGTGCCTGCGCATAGCCCTCCTGCCCCTGATCGGGCCGGCGCGTCTGCTGTGCGCCCTGGAAGGCCAACGTATCCACCTGGCCCTCCAGGACGGCCGTGGGCGCCGAGATCAACAGGCGGCCAGCATCGCGTCCCACGGTGTAGCCATTGTCGAAGCGCTGGCCCGGGGCAACCAGCGGATTGCGGAACGATTCGGTCACCCCCCAACGTTCCTGCTTCACTTCATAGCCCTGGTACAGGCCCTCGTACAGCATCTCCGCCGGCGCGTCGTCAAGGCGGTACAACTGGCCATCGCGGCCACGCAGCCAGCTCTGCTGCACCACGCCGGACTGCACATCCAGGCTGCCACCGGCCAGATTGATGTGCGAACCGGCGTGGCTGACGACTTCCTTGCCTGCCAACTGGATGGTGCCGCCCTGCGCTGCCCATTCGCTGATCGAATGCCCCTGATTGTCCAGATAGCCACCCACTTCCAGCAGGCCGCCGCCGGCATACCAGCGCGTGCCTTCATAGCCACCGGTACCGGCGGCAACTTCGGTCAACTGGCGGCGGTCGATCCACACCTCGCTGCTGATCAGCTTGCCGCTGTCACGATTGTCCGGCGAGTCGCGCAGCTCGTTGCCCTGCACCTTCACCTTGACGTTGTTGCTTTCCATCGCCACCTGCACACCCACCGCACCGGAGACGTCCACGCGCGCGCCATCATCCAGATAGCTGCGCCGGCTGGCGTCGGCGATCACCTGGCCGCCGGTGGCCACTGCCAGCGAGCCGGCCTGGAAGTTCACATCGCCGCCGGACACGACTTCGATGCGCGATTGCTCGCGGCGGTCCTGCAGGCGCGAGAGATTATCGAAGGTGCCACTGTTGCTGGAACCACGCAGCTTGTCCTGCTCGGCCGATTCCTTGATGAGCGCGTTGCGCTGGCTGTCCAGCGCCGTGCTCTTGCCATCGTCCTCCAGCAGTACTGCCGTGGTCGAGCCGGCGGCCAGAGTCACGCTGCCGGCCGCATCGGACGCCGAGTTCAACAGGTGCACCGTACCGCGCTGGTTCAACGTGGTGGTAGCAACGGCCACTCCAGCCTGCTCGACGGTGCGGCCGGCCAGCGTGACATCGCCTTCGCGCGCCTGGATCAGACCACTGTTGCGAACACTGCCCGCCGTGCTGTCAGCGACGAAGCGCGGGGCAATCTCATTGCCGCGGGTGGTGGACGCGGTGTTCTGGGCGGTTCCCACGCCGCGACGGATCACGAAACTGTCACCGGCGGCCAGCTGGGCCTGTCCCTTGCGGGTTTCAATCTGGCCCGCGTTTTCCACGCTGTGGCCAGCCAGCAGCACATAACCGCCGCCCCGTGTAGCCGTGGTCGGTTCGTGCGTGGTGATGCGCGCACCGCGTTCGACCATGACCTTGCCCACGGCGTCGGTCAGCGCCGAGGTGTTCGCGTCGGCACTGTACAGGCCCTGCTCGCGGAACTGCGCATCGCTGATGCGCGCCGCCGCCGCGACCAGATTGCGGACATTGACCTGGCTGTTGTTGCCGAATACCACACCGTTGCGGTTGGCCACGAACACCGTGCCATCGGCCTTCAGCTGGCCGAGAATCTGACTGGGTCTTGCAGCGGGATCATTGACCCGGTTCAACACGGCCCAGTCGGGGTTCTGCAGGAAGTTCAGCGTGGTGTTGCCACCAATGTTGAAGGTCTCCCAGTTCAGGATCGCCTGGTCGGCGGTCTGCTCGATGTTGACCAGCACCCGCCCCTCGGCGGTCTGCGACTGGATGGCCTCACGGGCGTTGATCCAGCCTCGGGTCAGCGGATTCTCGTCGACCTTCAGGCCATCCTTGCCCAGGCCATCGGCCACTACGAAACCCGCCTCGCGGCGCGCCTGCCGTGCCTGCTCCTGCAGGCGCTGCTGCAGGGCGATGGCCTGCGCGGCCGTGCCGAGGTTGTCGATCGACTGCTGCAGCTTCTGCCGTGCCGCATCCTGCTGCTGCGCGGGCAGCTGGAACTGGATCGGCACGCCATTGGGCATGCGCCCGCTCTGTGCCGCCGCGCCCTGCGCCGCACCGCGCTCGGCGAACCAGCCGGGGCTGAACGCCTGTTGGGCCTGAGTGGCCGGAGCCACTACGCTGCCCAGGGCCACTGCGACGGCCCAGGCCATCGGGTGGCTGCGCCACAGGGCAGCAGGGAAACGGGCGGTGGGCGAATGCGGGTGGGACATCGGGGACCTCGTCAACCTGATGGGCCGCGTCGGCCGCGGCGTGTGTACGGATGGGCCTGCGCCAGGCACGCCCTGCACCTCATAGACGGTGGCGACCGCGTGAAGGCGACAGGCGCATCACTGTCATGCAGCGGACATACGCAGAAGGCGCCGGCATTGCTGCCGGCGCCCTTGTGCATTTCCTGCAACTACAGAAGCAATGGCAGTTACAGCGGACGACCGATGCCCGAGCAGGTGCTCGGATTGTTCACCGCACCGGCATTGCTGGCGGTGGCGAAGCGGGTACGGACCGCATCACGCCAGGTCTTGGTCAGCGGAATGAACTTGTGCGCGCGGATCGCGTCGTCGTTCGGCCCCTTCTCGACGCCGCTGGCATCGACGACACTGCCGTAGTGACGTGCCAGGAAGGCACGCACGTTGGCGCCCACAGTGCCATTCTTGTAGCACTGGCCGAACACGAAGTTGGTGTACCCGGCAATCGGATAGCCCGCGTTCGGGTTGCCGAACACCGGCACCCAGTTCGCCGGGTTCTCGGCGGCGGCACCGGTCGGCGGCGCAGCGGTTTCCAGCGTGGCCTGCACACTCACTTCATCCGGCGAGAAGCCCTTGACCTTGGCGATCTTGGTGGCATCGGTCAGGCTCGGGATCACGTCCGGACCGACATAGCCGACGCGGCCGTCAACGGCATAGACGGCGTTGTACAGCGCGGTACCACCAGTGGCCGGGGCAGCGATGAAGTTCGACGGCACGCTGGTGAACAGGTTGGCGAAGGTCGACTGCACCGAGAATGCCGGCACGCCGTTGGTCAGCTTCAGGTTGGTACCCGACACGTCAGCCGGCTGGCAGGCGCTGGTCAGGAAGCGGGTCAGCAGTTCGCTGGTGCCGCTGCTTTCGCCGCGGTAGACGACCTGGATGGCGCCGGTACGGCCCAGGCCCGCCAGCTGGCTCCAGTTGTTGATCTTGCCGGAGAAGATGCCGCAGATCTGGGTGACCGACAGGTCAACCGCCGAACCAGCCTTGTTGAACGGAATGGTGACCGAGGTGGCGACCGACGGGATCTGCACCAGAGCACCATAGCGGTTGGCGTCGCCGGACACGTTGTAGGTGCTGTTGTAGGTGCTCAGCTCGGTGCTGTTCAGCACCGAATCGCTACCGGCGAAGTGCACGGTACCGGTGGTGGAGAACAGCGCCGAATTGTTTTCCAGGAAGGCCTTCTTGCCGGTGCCCGAACCGGTCACGGCATAGCTGAAGTTGGCCGGCAGGATGCTGTCGGCCTGGCCCTTGTACAGGTCGGCCGGCAGCGAAGCGCCGCCGCCGGTGACGGCGGTCTGGGCCGAAGCGGCACCAGCAGCGGCCAGCAGCGCGGTAGCAACCAGCGCGGCCAGGGTCTTGTACTTGTTCATGATCTTCTCCTGAAGGGTTTACTGCGAAGGGAAACGCCAAGGGAGGAACGGTCACTACACGCCTGCTGCCGCCGAGGGCCTCCCAGCCCACTCTGCGGCGACGTGTCCATGCTGGTCCGCACCGATGACAGGCCGCTTAAGAAACCTGTGGAAGATCGAAAAAAGGTGTGGAGGATTGTGTGGAGAATCGGCCCATGCCACATTCCAACGACGCCGTCCGATCGACTGGATGGGATCGATTCGATGGAATCGACTGGATCGAATCGATTTGATGGGATCGGCTGGATCGAATCGACTGGGTAGAGTCGACTGTTAGTCGACTGCTCTTCACACGCAGCAGCAGTACGAAGCACGCGCGCTGCGCGCTAGTCGACTAACAGTCGACTCTACCTGTGATGCGCTTTGCGCATCACTGCACCAGCTGGTTCATTTCCATGATCGGCATCAGCACCGCCAGCACGATCGTCAGCACCACGCCGCCCATCACCAGGATCATGGTCGGTTCCAGCAGGGCGGTCAGCGCCATCGCGCGACGCTCGATCTCGCGTGAGATGGTCTGCGCGGCGCGATCCAGCAGCGGCGCCAGCGAACCGGTCTTCTCGCCACTGGCCACCAGATGCACCAGGATCGGCGGATATACCTTCTGTACCTTCAACGCAGCACCCAGCGCAGCGCCTTCGCGTACGCGCGCGGACACGTCATCGGCACAACGCGCCAGCAACGCATTGCCCAGTGTCTGCCGGGCAGCTTCCAACGCGCGCAGCAGCGGCACGCCGGCATCCAGCAGGATCGCCAGTGTCGAGGCGAAGCGCGCACTGTTCACACCCAGCACGAAACGCCCGACCATCGGCAGCCGCAGCAGCATCGCGTCCCAGCGCAGGCGCAGCTCGGGCCGGCGCAGCGCCAGTCGCCATGCCACCACCAGCGCAGCGATGCCCAGCCCCGCCCACACGCCCCAACTGCGCACGAAAGCACTGGCCGCCAGCATCACCTGGGTCAGCATCGGCAGCGTCTGCCGCGCCTGCACGAACGCGGTCACCACCTGCGGCACCACGTAGCTGAGCAGGAAGATGACGATCGCCACCGACACCAGGCTGATCGCCGCCGGGTAGATGAAGGCGGTCAGCACCTTGGCCTGCAGCGCGTTGCGCTCTTCGATGTAGTCGGCCAGGCGCTCCATCACTCGCGCGAGGTCGCCGGAGTCTTCACCCGCCCCCACCAGGGCCCGATAGATCGGCGGGAAATCGCGAGGCCGCGCGGCGAGTGCCACGGTCAGGCGCTGGCCAGCACGTACATCCGCACGCACGGCAGTAAGCGCCTGCGCTACGTGCGGGCGCTCGGCCTGCTCGATCACCGCACTCAAGGCACCTTCCAACGGCAGGCTGGCGGCCAGCAGGCTGGCCAGCTGGCGCGTGGCCCAGGCCAGCTCACTGGCTGACAACCGGCGAGCACCCCAGCCACTGCCGGCACTGCGCGCCGCACTGACCTGCACAGGCGTCAGCCCACGCCCGCGCAGCAGCTGACGCGCACCGCGCGGGCTGTCGGCGTCCAGCTGGCCTTTCTCGATGCGGCCCTGCGCGTTGGCGGCCTGATAATCGAACAGTGCCATCGTCGTCTCAGTCGTCGCCGGTGACGCGCAGGATTTCTTCCAGCGTGGTCACCCCGCTGTCGACCCAGCGCTGGCCGTCCTGCCGCAACGTGCGCATGCCGGCGCGCCGCGCGGCCTCGCGCAGCGCGGGCTCGCCCTGCCCTTCATGGATCAATGCGCGCACGCGGTCATCGACCACGAACAGTTCATGGATGCCGGTGCGTCCCCGATAGCCGCTGTTGGCACAGGCCGCACAGCCCACCGCGCGCCACACGGTTCGGCCTTCGCCATCCACCTCGGCACGCCGGCACTGCGTGCACAGCCGGCGCACCAGCCGCTGCGCCAGTACGCCGCGCAGCGACGAAGCCAGCAGGAACGGCTCCACGCCCATGTCGGCCAGGCGGGTCACCGCCGAGATCGCATCGTTGGTGTGCAGCGAGGCCAGCACCCCATGCCCGGTCAGTGACGACTGCACCGCGATCTGTGCGGTTTCCAGGTCGCGTATCTCACCGATCATGATCGAGTCCGGATCCTGGCGCAGGATCGCGCGCAGCGCGGTGCCAAAGCTCATGCCGATGCGCGCGTTGACCTGGATCTGGCCGATGCCTGCAAAGTCGTACTCCACCGGGTCTTCCACGGTGAGGATGTTGCTGGTGCTGCTGTCGAGCTGGCCCAGCGCGGCGTACAGCGACGTGGTCTTGCCGCTGCCGGTCGGCCCGGTCACCAGCACGATCCCGTGCGGCTGCCGGATCAGCCCGGTGAATGTGGCCAAGGTGTCATCGGCCATGCCCAGGCGCTGCAGCTGCAGGCGGCCGGCATCCTTTTCCAGCAATCGCAGCACGGCGCGCTCGCCGTGCCCGGTCGGTACAGTGGAAACACGGATGTCCAGCGGCCGCCCGCCCACGCGGATCGCAATGCGCCCATCCTGTGGCAACCGCTTCTCGGCGATGTCCAGGTGGGCCATGATCTTGATGCGCGACACCAGCGCTGCATGCAGTGCGCGCCGTGGCTGCACCATGTCGCGCAGCGTGCCGTCCACCCGGTAGCGCACCACCGAATGGGTCTCGAACGGCTCGATATGCAGATCGCTGGCACCGTCGCGTGCAGCCTGTGCCAGCAACGCATTGATCATGCGGATCACCGGCGCATCGTCCTGCGCATCCAGCAGGTCGGTGACCTCCGGCATGTCCTGCATCAACCGGTCCAGATCGACTTCACTCTCGACGGCCCCCACCACGGCAGCGGCATCGCCGCCGTCACGGTACTGCTCGCCCAAGTGCTGCTGCCAGGCTGCCGCATCCAGCATCTGGAACGGAAGCGGGCCATGCCGCCGGCGCAGCTCGGCCACAGCCCACGCTGCGGTGTCGGCGGTGCCCAGCAACACGGGCTCGCCGCCAACTTCGGACAGCATTACGCCATGGCTGCGCACCCAGGCGTACGCCAGCGGCGCGGAAGCGCTCACGGCCCGATCACCAGTTCCGGCGTGTAGCCCAGCCCGCGCAGCTGCTGCAGCGCAGGGTCCAGCGTCGCCGGATCGCGCGGCAATCGCACGCGCAGGCGTTGCCCGCTCTCGCCGGGCGTCGCTTCAGCATAGGCCTGCAGGCCCAGTGCCCGCACCTGCGCCACGCCCTGGCTGGCACGCGCCGGGTCCAGCCCCTGCGCGAACTGCACCAGCTGCGCATCGCCGTCACCGGACGGATACAACGCGGCCAGGCTGGTGTTCTGCAACGGCTGGCCCCGGCCATCGCGCGCATTGCCCTGGCCGAGTACAGACAGGTCCTGCGGTGGCAGCTGCGGTGCCGACAGCGCCGGCAAGGCCCAGCTCTGTACTGGCTGCGCGCCCGCCTGCGCGTTGCGCATGTAGTCGTAGCGGTCGCGGGTCAGGCGCTGGCCGGCGGCCGGGTCACGCACCACGTGCGGGCGCAGGAACACCATCAGGTTGGTCTTGGCGCGCTTGCGCGTGTCGCTGCGGAACAAGGCGCCCAGCACCGGGATCTTTCCCAGCCCCGGCACCGCATCACGGCCATGGCTGACGCTGTCTTCCAGCAGGCCACCCAGCACCATGATCTGGCCATCGTCCAGCAGCACGCTGGTATCCAGGGCGCGCTTGTTGGTGATGATGCCGGCCGTGCTGTTCGCGCTCTGCGCGTCGATGCTGCTGACTTCCTGGTAGATGTCCAGCTTCACCGTGCCGCCTTCGGAAATCTGCGGGCGCACGCGCAGCTTCAGGCCCACGTCCTCGCGCACGATGGTCTGGAACGGGTTGTTGCTGCCGCCGCCACCGTCGGTCACGTAGCGCCCGCTGACAAACGGCACGGTCTGGCCGACCATGATGCTGGCCGCTTCGTTGTCCAGCGTCATCAGGTTCGGCGTGGACAGGATGTTGGCGCCGCCCTTGCTCTGCAGTGCGTTGGCCAGCGCTTTCATGTTGAGGATCTGGCCGACACCTGGAAGGTTGATGGTGCCGTCGATCACGCCGATCTTCAGGCCATCCCGGGGAAGCACGTCCAGCGTGGTGCGGGCACCGGTATTGAGCCCACTGCCGCCGGTGGCGCCACCGAAGTGGGTGCCACCAAAGGTGCGTCCATTGCCCAGCATCCACTGCACGCCCAGCTCGGCCGCATCGGTCTGGTTGACCTCCACGATCAGGCTCTCGACCAGCACCTGTGCACGGCGCTGGTCGAGCTGGTCGATCACCCGTCGCAGGTTGCGGTACACCGGCTCCGGCGCCGAGATCAGCAGCGTGTTGGTGGCCACGTCCGCCTGCACCGAGATGCCGTTCTGGCTGAAGCCGGTGCTTCCAGCATCGATCGGGTCACGCCGGCTCGGGTCCAGCCGCTGCGATTCCAGCGCATTGCTTCCGGTCTTGGCCTGCTGCGGTTGCGACGGCTGCGCCGGTGCGGAACGGCTTGCATCGCCAGGCAGTGGCGTGATGCCTTCATTGCTGCCCACTGCCGGCGCATCGCTCTGCCCCGCAACCACGCCGCGCAGCACGCCGGCGAGCTGATTGGCCTGGGCATTGCGCAGGTAGACCACATGCAGGTTGCCGGACTCGTCCTGGGCGCGGTCCAGCTTCTCCACCAGCTGCCGCGCCAGACGGGTGCGGCCGGGGCTGCTGGAACGCAGCAGCACGCTGTTGCTGCGCGGGTCGGCCATCACCACCACCTTCTGGCTGGGCTCGGCGCCCTGCGCATCCAGCAGCGGCGCGACCATCGCCGCGACGTCCACAGCGATGCCCTGCTGCAGCTTCACTACATCGGTGTCCATGCCGGCCGGAGTATCGACGCTGGCGATAACCCGCGCGATGCGCTCCAGGTTGTCGGCATAGTCGGTGATCACCAGGGTGTTGTTGCCGGGGTTGGCAGTGATCGGATTGTCCGGACTGATCATCGGCCGCAGCACCGCCACCAGCGCGGCCGCGTTCTCGTAGCGCAGCGCGAAGGTGCGCGTGGCGACCTCGCCCCCCGCACCGCCGCTGCCAACGCGGCCAGCGAGCAGCTTGGCATCGGCCTGCGGCACCACCCGGCTGACGCCGCCGTTCTCGACCACGGCGAAGCCGCGCATGCGCAGTGCGCCCAGCAGCAACTGGTAGGCCTGGGTACGGCTGACCGGGCCATCGGAAACCACTGTCATCTTGCCGGTCACCCGTGGATCGACCAGGAACTGCCGCCCGGTGAAGCGCGCCGCCATGCGCAGCACACCGCCGATATCGGTATCCACGAGGTTCAACTGCACCGGTTCATCGCGCGTGTCCTGTGCCAGCACAGTTGCCGGCATGTGGGCAATGCCCACGATCAGGGCCAATGCGGTGCTGCAGGCAAGGCTGCGCATCGCCCTCATGGATGGGCACCCGCAGGGGCCACCATCACGATGTGTCCTGAAATCCGTGCCGCCGGCATGTTCGCATCCCCTGTGCGTGTCAATTGCAGCTGCTGCAGCTCGATGGCCGGGTCGGCCAGCAGCGGCATCAGCCAGTTCCATAGCGCATCGGCAGGTACGGCCCGTACCTGCAGGTGCCAGCGCCCGTCGCGCGCTTCGATATGCAGGCCGCCAGCCAGACCGGCGGCCTTGATCTGGTCACGCAGTCCGGCCAGGGTCGGATGCTGGCCCTGCGCCAGCTGCTGGCGCTCACGGGCGTGCAGCAGCGGTGCCAGTGCGCGCTGCTGCGCCTGCAGCCGTGGGAGTTCGGCCTGCCAGTGCGTGCGCTGCTTCAGCAAGGGCTCCAGCCATAACGACCACAGGCCCGCCACCAGCAGCGCCACCGCCATCACCCACAGCATCAGCCGGTCGCGCGGTGGCAGGCGTTGCCAGCGCTGCTGCACGCCCGCCAGCCCCTCGCTCAGCCGCAAGGTTCGCGTCGTCACTGTCCCGCTCCGCTCACCCGCAGGCGTCCACCGGCATCGCGCACCAGCTGCAGCCCCTGCGCCTGCACCGCTTGCTGCCAGCGCTCAAGCCGCTGTGGATCGTCGGCCAATGCCCGAGCATCAGCGTCCAGCTCCAGGTACACCTGCCCGGGTTGGTAGTGCAGGCTGTGCACCTGCCCCGCCAGCTCCGGAACCGCGTGCAGCGTGCTGGCGACCTGACGCTGCAGCGCCGGCAACGGCGGCGCTGGCGGCGGAACCGCAAGCGCTCGCCTTGCCTGCAACACCGGGTCCACCACATCGGTGATCTCCGGGAAGCGTGCGCTGAACTGCCGTGCCATGTCCTGCTGCAGCGCCTCACCCTCGATCCGCCAACGCGAAACCTGCCACTGCAGGCCAAGTGCAGCCAACAGCACCGCCGCCAGTGCCAGGCCGATCGCCAGTCGCGGCGCTTGACGGCCTGCGCCGGGCAGCGGCAATGACCAACCCGGCAAGGGGCCACAGGCCTGCCGTTCATGCGCGACGGCGGTGGCCGGCAGGCTGCCCGGCCACGCCGGCGGTACGCTGTCGATCCATTGCACGGCCTGCACGCCGGCCTGTTGCAGGCGGGTGGCCAACGCCTGCATCACCGTAGACGCATCACGTCCGCCATACCATTGGACAAGTCCCCGATCGCGCCCGCTGCGCACCAGCAGATGCTCGCCGCTGACCTGCAGCGTGGCGTGGCGGTCCTGCCAAGGCAGCAGCAGTGGCGTCGGATACAACGCCTGGAGCTGCAGCGCGCACGAGGCCAGCAGCTGCTGCGCCTGCGTAATGGCCTGCTGGCCGAGCCAGGCCACCGGAACCGTACCGTCTGCCGCCTGCGCACCGTGGGCCAGCGCCACCTCCTGCAGATCATCCAGCAGCATGGCCTCCACCTCGCCCTGCAACGCCGCCTGCAGCCGGCGCCCGGACAGCGGCGGCAGCTGCAGTTCCAGCAGGATCAGGTCGTTCGGATCAAGGCAGGCATGCACCGTGGCCCGCGGATGCCGCAGGCCCAGCGCCGCCAGCGTGTCGCGGCCGTGGGCGAGCACCTCGCCCTTGTGCAGCTGCGCCCAGTGCACCGCGCTGTCAGCGCGCAGGTGCGCCAGCGCCGGCAGGCGCACCCGAAGCTGCACGGTCATGCGCCGATCCTCGTCCACACCCGTTGTACACGCACCCCGTCGTCGCGGTACTCGCGCCAGAGCAGCGCGCGGAAATCAACCGCGCTGCCGTCGGCCTGCACCCGGCCGACGGCCAGGAACCACTCGCTATGGATACCCAGCGGAAGCACGGCCATCTGTTCGTTGCTCAGTTGGAGTCGGTTGGCGATGTCACCGCGGTTGAGCAGCCAGTGGCCGGCGTCGCGCTCAGCGAGCAGCGCCTGCAGCCTTGCCGGTTCCACCGCAGGCGTCACTGCCTGCAGGACGCTCAGGTCGCAGGTATTGGCGTTGACCAGGGTCTGCGCGGGCAACACCACTGTGCGCCGCGCCAGCGCCTGCAACGCCACCGGGTCGGCGCCGGCCAGCGCCTGTTCGATCAGTGATTCGCGCGGCAGCGGCGCCTGCGCCGGCATATCGCCGTCGCGCAGGCGCGCCTGGATGCGGTCCACCGCGGATGCGCAGGTGCCCTGGCCCAGCCCCTGCCCGGCACACAACGCGACGAACGCGCCCCGCGCCTCGGGTTCCGGCCTGCCATGGGCCAGCAGGTTGCGCAGGTTGAACATCGACTGCGCATCGACCAGCTGCACCTGCACCGGCAACGGTGCCTGCAGCTGCAAAGGACGCGCCCAGCGCCCGCCGCGCACCGTGGTCAGCTGTTCCTTGACATCCTCACGCAGCTGCTGCGCCGCACGCTCCAGCGTGGCGTCCACCGCCATGCGCACCTGCGCGCGCAACTGGTCGCCGCGCAGCGCACGCAGCTGCGCCGACTGCCGGGTCAGCAGCGCAGTGGCAATCACAGCCACCAATGCCACCACCAGCAAGGCGACGATCACCGCCACGCCACGCTGGCGGATGCACGAGACCGAACGCGTCCGGGCTGCCATCAGCACGCCTCACAGCTGCCAGGAGCCGATGTCTGCATTCCCGGCGTCGCCACCGGGCTTGCCGTCCGCACCCAGCGAGAACACATCGATGTCGCCATGAGTGCCTGGAACCTGGTACTGGTACGGATGGCCCCATGGGTCATTCGGCAGGCGATCCAGGTACGGCGTCACCGGCAACCCACCGCTGCCCTGCGGTGGCTTCACCAGCGCCTGCAGGCCCTGTTCGGCACTGGGATAGCGCCCATTGTCCAGCTTGAACAACTTCAGCGCCTGCATCAGCGCCGCGATGTCCTGGCGCGCCGCCACCACGCGCGCCTGGTCCGGACGGTCCATCAACCGCGGCACGATCAGCGCGGCAAGGATGCCAATGATCACCACCACCACCATGATCTCGATCAGGCTGAAGCCCTGCTGCCGAGCCCTGCAACCACCTGCCTGCCTTGCCATTGTTCCGCCCTCGTCATCCTGGAAGAGACCGCTGCACCATGGTCAGCGGTGCATGTGTCAGTACGATAAACATCCGCCTGCGATTCGCTGCGCGGTTGCCTGTGCGGGCGCACGTGCAGCCGGCACGCGTGCTGCCTCGAGCAGGTGTGGCGGCACGCTGGCCAGTGTCTGGTCGATGCACTCGCGCAACAACGGATGCACGCACGCCTGCAGCAGGCGCACGCACTGCGTCGGCGACCACGCGGTGCCGTGGTCGAGGCCGATGAACATGCGGTAGGCCTGGTGGTAGCGCAGGTCGTCGTACACGCGCTGCGCAGTGTTGAGATCACGCACGATCACCAGCAGGGCCGCACGTTGCAGCAGTCGCGCATCGGCTGCGCCAAGCGGCAGCGCGCTCATGGCCGCGTCGGGCCAGGGCCACAGCCGCAGGTCGAGGGCCTTTCGAAGTGCCGCCAGTGGATGCGCACTGTTGTCCAGTGCCGCCCAGCGCGCCGCATCCGCCCAGGCGTCACTGGACAGCACCCAGACCCACGAGCGCCCATAGCGCTGTACGTTCAGGGGCGTGTGCCGTGCCTGCTCCAGCGACTGGCTCAGGTGGCGATCCAGCTCCAGCATGCTGATCCTGCGACTGTCTTCCATCTGCGCCGCCCGTGCTCCACGACGCGTGGTGCGTCGTACTCTGGAGAAGACGTCAGCAAGGCAGGTGAAGCGACACCGCGAATGCAACTCTGTGCACGGGGTGGCGCTTCACCGGCAACGTCATCGCAGCGTCATCCGCCTGCAGGCTTCGCGCTGCAGCCGCGGTGCGTCACCCCCACAACGGCGGGCCAGTACCGCCACGTCGCTGCGGGCAGCGAATGCGACCAGTGCATCGGTCATGTCCACGTCATCGCACCATGACGCCAGCGCAACGCGCAGTGCGGGCAGCTGCCAGCCCTCCATCACCCCATGGGCGCCCGCCACGAACCAGTGCCAGAGCCGATGATGCAGTACCTGCTCATGCAGCTGCGTGAGATCGTCGATGCCGTGCATGCCCGCCAACAGCAGTGCGCGTGCGAGCACCGCAGGCGGCAGCGCCCCGGATTCGACCAAAGGCATCTCCTGCTGCTGCAGCCGCAGCAGCATCGCCAATGGGTGTGACTGCGGATTGAAGTCCAGCAGCACCGCCTGCTGCTGCCACTGCGCGTCAGACACCACGCACACCCAGGGCGAACCATAGCGATGCACCATCAGGGGCCTTCGCTGGGTGGTTTCCAGCAATGCAGACAGATTGCGGCGCAGATCGAGCACACCGATGGTCTCGTTGCGCATCCTTGGATTCTCCTTGCTTGCAACAGCCCGGCGCGGCGCGCACGGCCAGCGCCTTCATCTATCCAAGGACGGCGATGCCACCCGGAAAGCGACGCAGATCCAGCGACATCGTCCGTCGCAGCTGCTCCAGCGCCGCGTCCGGATCATCGATGCGGAAGCGGCCGCTGACCGGGGCGCGCGCCAATGCCGATTCGCCCAGCAGTACCTTGCCGCGGCGGTAACGGTTGATCTCCTCCACCACCTCACGCAGCGGTGCGCGGCGGAACACCAGCATGCCCTCCGTCCAGGCACTCACTTCCGACGCCACGGCCTCGGCCACCACACCACTGAGGCGCTCGTCGTACCGGGTCTGCTGGCCCGCCTGCAGCCGCAGCCGGCCCTGCGGATGCTCAATGCGGGCACTGCCCTGCAGGCAGGTCACCCGCACCTGGCCCTGGGTGTTGCGTACGTCCAGGCGCACCGCGCCCTCATCGGCAATCACGCAGCCCGGGCCCGCGAACAACGCCAGGCGCAGACCGGCCTGGGTCTCGATCGCGGCCTGGCCCTGCACCAGCTCGAAGCCTTCGCCCTGCGTGTGCGCGCGGCGGCGCAGGCTGCTCTGCGTATCCAGTTCGATCTTCAGTTGCGGCGAGGGCGCGATCTGCAGTCGCTCACCGGTGCCGGTATGGAAATCGGCTGCCATGGCTGTCACCGAGGGCCACAGGCCCATCGGCGGGCGGATGGCCGCCACCACTACCAGGCTGGCCGGGGCGGCAATCGCGGCGCCCATGAAGGCGCGTCGGCTCCAGCGCTGGGCCGGCGTCGGCGCGACCGGTTGACGCGCGGCCGCTGGCAGCTGCTCGCCGGCCAGCCGCACCTGCTCCCACTGCCGGCGCGCACGGCCAAACGCTTCGCGATGGCGCGGGTCGGACTCGCACCATGCACGGAACCGGCGCCCGTCGGCGGCGGTCGCCTCGCCCGAGGTCAGCCGCACCACCCACGCATGCGCCTGACGCTCGACGGCATCCAGCGGGCGTTGCGGGCGATCGTCAGGATCCATGGGGGCTCATGCCGGACCCGCACGCTGCGGGGTTCTGCTCGGCGTCAAAGTGTAGACGGATGCCGCCGTTCAGAACCGCACCTGGCGCCCCGTTCCGCTGCGCTCGGCCAGATAGTCCTGGGCGGCCTTCAGCTCACGCTGCACCAGCCGCAGCGACACACCGAGGTGATCGGCGACGTCGCGCTGCTGCAGGCCGTCGACACGGATCGCCAGCAGGATGCGGCGACGGCGCTCGGGCATGCGCTGCAGCAGGCCGACCATGTCTTCCAGCGCGAAGTCCAGTTCAGCCGCCTGCGCCGGGCCGGGTGCAGGGTCGGCCATGTCCATCAGCGTATCCACCTCCTCCAGGCTCAGCAGGCGGTGGTCAGCACGTTGGCGGTCGATCACGGTATTCATTGCCATGCGCAGCAGGTAGGCCGCGGGGTTCTGCACGGCATCCAGGCGGTCACGCCGCGCGCTCAGGCGCATCCACGTGTCCTGCAGCGCGTCGCCGGCCAGCTCCTCCGAGCCCAGCTTGCGCACCAGCCGGCGCTTCAGTTCATCGTAGGCACCCAGAAGGTGGTCCATCAGGTCAACTGCCCCAGCCGTACCGTTGCTCATGTTCGAATCCTTGAAGTCATGGAAGGGGCGCGCGCCCGCCACAGTCGTGGTCGGTGCCGGAAGGTCGGATCTGCAGCGTTACCGGCTGCGGTAGCGCAGCGGCATCGGGCGACAGCACCAAGTGCTGCAGCGCCTGCAGCAGGCGCGCATCGCGGCGCTCGCTGCCACTGCCTGACAGCAGCTCGGGCGCATGCACCTGGCCCTCGCTGTCGACACGGAAACGCAGCGTCGCGGCATAGCGGCCGGGAGCGATCTCCGGGTCGTCACAGAACACCCCACGCAGCCGCTCCTGCAGCCCACCATAGCGACGTCGACGTTCCGCATCGGCGAGCTCCGCGCCGACACCGGGTTCGGCAGCCAAGGGCGCGCCCCGGCGCAGCACCACACGCTGTTTGCCGATCACCTCGGCCTCGACGCCGGAGTCCTGCAGCAGCGCCTGCAGGGCGGGCAGCGGCGGCAGGCTGGCGCGCAGCGCACGGCTGCTGCGGCCCGCGGCAAGATCGCCCGGGTACATCACGGACCACCCACTGATGACGCTGAAGCGCTCGACCGCCTGTTCCAGTGGCTGCGCAGGGATGTCGTAGGCATGAACACCGTCCTGCCCGGCAGCGGCAAAGGACAGCAGCAGCCATGCCGCGATGGCCACCTTCCAAGTTCTGACCGCATGGTGTCCATTCAGCCCCCTGACGTAGAACACATGACCCTCGGCAGCGACTGCAGCTGCAGTGGACGCGCGCCAAGACCGGAACCCCGGCCCGCGCGCGACCCGCAAGCGGGCTCAAACCGTACCGGGGTCACATGTCATTGCGATGACCGCCGCCTACAGCCGACCTGAAGCCAGTCACCCATCAGGAATCAATAAATCGAACAGACCACCTCATCCACGCCTGGGGTCAGAGCCCGTTGCGCAGCAACGGGATCCGACCCCGTGCCGACCCAGACGTGTCGACCAAGGTCGACACCCACCAAGAGCAGCTCATGCCGTTCCGGCAGATCGTGGAAATCTGTCGAAGGCGGGGTGGGTCCGGTTGCGGGGGCGTGAGCCGCATGGGCCCGAGGCATGCCTCGGGCGGGTTGGGCAGGACGCCCAACCCCGGTCTTGCCGTGTGCGCAGGACAGCGCACACGAGCA